>CBRAFL010000089.1:0-16673 GCA_967755055.1 uncultured bacterium | reverse complement strand
TTCGGCTGCAGTCGCGCGAGTTGAACGCCGAGTACCGCACGCATCGCACCAAGGAAAATCAATGGCTGCTCGAGCGGGTGGACAATCCGCAGACCGACTGGCTGCGCGATTCCGTTGAACCGATGCTGTCGCAGTCCGCGGATAAACCGCCAGACTCGGACGACTATCTTTACGAGGTTAAATGGGACGGCCTGCGCGCGCTTGTTTCCCTCGATGAGGGAACCGTCCGAATCAACGGGCGCAACCAGATGGACATGACGAAACAATTTCCGGAGCTGCTGATTCCGGATGAAGCTTTTCGCGCGACGTCAGCGCTGTTCGACGGGGAAATCGTCTGTCTTGATGCGGACGGAAAGCCGAATTTCAAAAACGTGATCCATCGTATGCGGCAAAAGACGGAAGGCGGAATCGAGCGCGGCCGGGCCAGCCACCCGGCGGTGTGTTATCTCTTCGACTGCCTTTATCTGGACGGACGCGCGATCGTGAATGAACCGCTGATCCGGCGGCGCGAGTGGCTGCGGGATGCGATCAAAACCAATCCCGCCTATCGCTTGAGCGAAGTGGTGGAAGACGGCCCGGCTTTCTTCGAGGCGGTTCGAACAATGGGGCTCGAAGGGATTGTCGCCAAGCAGCGCAACAGTCCGTATCTCCCGGGCAAACGGAGTGACTCGTGGTTGAAAATTAAAACGCTGCAGACGACCGAATGTATCATCGTTGGCTATACGCGCGGGAAGGGAGATCGAGATGCACACTTTGGCGCTCTGCACCTGGCGCAGGTACGCGACGGCGAACTCAATTACGTCGGCAAGGTCGGGTCGGGATTCGACGATCCGTCGCTTCGGCAGGTGGCGGAGGAGCTGAAGAAACTCGAAATTATCAAGCGGCCGATCCGGGAAAAGCCGATTGACGATGCACGCTCAATCTGGTTTAAACCGAGGCTCTTATGCGAAGTGCAGTTTGCATCGTGGACCAAGGATGGAGCGCTTCGCGAACCGGTTTTCTTGAGGTTGAGGCCGGATCTGACATTATAAATCAACTGAACCTGACAAAACGAGGCACATCATGAGATCAATCTGGAAGGGCCATATTCGGTTTTCGTTGGTTACGATTCCCATTCGTATTTACAACGCGGTCGACACGGAGGAAACGATCCGTTTTCAGCAACTGCACAAGGAGGATAACGGCGCGGTTGGTTACGAAAAAAAATGCAAGAAGTGCGGCAAGTCGCTCACCGCCGAAGAAATCGTTAAAGGCTATGAGTTCGAACCGGAGCAGTACGTGATCGTATCGGCGGATGACTTCACGAAGATCAAACTTCAGAGCACGAAAGTGATCGAGATCGAAGGTTTCATCGACGCTGCTGAGATTCATCCCACGCTTTACGAAGCGCCTTATCTCGCCGGTCCCGATGGAGCGGTGGCTGCAAAAACTTATTCGCTCCTCAGCGAGGCGTTGAAGGCGAGCGGCAAGGTCGGTCTCGGAAAAGTGGTGCTGCGCGATCGCGAAGAAACGGTCATGATTGCGCCCCAGGATGGCGGGATCATCCTCTACAAATTGCGGCAGCCGAATGAAGTTCGGAAGATGGACGACGTTCCGCAGATGGAGCGCCGGGAAGCAAACAAGGATGAGTTGAAGCTTTCCGTCAGCTTGGTGGAGTCCATGGCATCCACGCTGAAGGAGATCGACATGACCGATCGTTATCGGGACGCACTGCGCGAAGTGATTGAAGCGAAGATTGCTGGCCGCGAAGTGGTCACGGCGCCGGAAGTTGAAAAGCCGGTCGTCGATATCATGACCGCCCTCAAGCAGAGTATTGAGCAAACGAAGGCGAAGAAGAAGCCGATGGAACGCGCGAAGGGTGAAAAGAAACCAGCCGCAGCCGCGCCAGCGGCTGAAGCTGAAACCAAACCCGCCAAGCAGAAGAAGTCGAAGGTAGCGTAAGTTTGCAGGACGTGTTGCGCCGATGGTAGAAGAGGCGGACTAGGATGTTGGTCAGAAAGATAGGGTCAGAAAAATGAACGGAATCTAGTTTCAGCGTTCCAACTCGGCGTTTTCCGATTTGGCGAATGTCCGATATTTTTCTGCGCCATTTTTCTGACAGTTCATCAGACGGAAGGGGATTGGTCCATCAAATCGGTTTTCGATTCTGGACTCCCGGCGCTCAACGCTCAACGTAGCCACAGAAGTAATTCGATGGGAGAGATTCTAAAATTTCCGGGTGAAACAACCAAGCTTGGCTTCCGGCGCGTTCGCAAAAACGTCCGGCGTGCGGACGATCCCAACCAGTTGGATTTATTCGTACAGCCGACAACCCGGTTTTCAGATTCGTCGTCCGCGTTAACTCCGTTTGAGTGGGCGTTGCTGTGCGATGAGCGGGGCGACCTTCAAGCTGGCGAGCTGTATGCGAAGGCCATTGAAAATCACGACTGCGTGGCCGACGCGTTTTGCAATCTCGGCATCATTGAGTCGAAAAAGGGAAACACGGCAAAAGCGTTCGACTGTTTTACGACTTCGCTCAAGCACGACCCGCGTCACTCCGAGGCACACTACAACCTGGCGAACTTGTACTTTGAGGTGAACGATTTTCGCCTCGCGCAGATTCACTACGAGATGGCGGCCGAGGTGGATCCGTTGTTTGCGAACGTCTATTTCAACCTCGGGCTTGTTCAGTCCATCAATCACGAGCTCGCCGTGGCGATCAAGACGCTCACCAAGTATCAGCAATTGGTTTCTGCGGACGAGGCGCGCAACGCCGACGAATTATTGCGCAACCTCCGACAATCCCTGGCGGCGGCGAGCGACTCGCGACTCGGATCGTAGTCGGTTTTTACTGCCCGGTCTACGTTGCGGAGGGACCGGCTCCGTCCGGTCCGGTTTTGTTTTTGCACGAGCGAACGGACGACATCGTGAGTCGGCAAAAATAGTGCGCGGTTTTCGCTAGGGCGGGTGTTATTGAATGAACCACATGAGAGATGAAGCCGAGCTACTCCGACGGTATGCGATCGAGCAGGACAACGAGGCATTTTCAGAACTGGTTGGTCGCTCCATCGATTTTGTTTACGCGGCTGCGCTTCGCCAGTGCCGGGGCAACACAGCTCTCGCGCAGGATGTCACTCAGCTCGTCTTCGCCGATCTCTCCCGACGTGCGAAGTCACTTGTCTCGCATCCGGAGCTCACGGGTTGGCTGCACACCGCAACACGTTTTGCCGCCATGAAAATTCTCCGCACCGAAAGTCGCCGGCAGCTTCGGGAACAGCAGGTTGCGGCCTTTCACTCTTTGCTCGGAGACGAGGGCTCGCCGATCGATTGGACGCGGCTGCAACCTGTCCTAGACGACGTAATCGGCGAATTGAGGGAACGTGATCGCGCGGCAATCCTGCTGCGTTTCTTCAAGGGGATGTCGCTGCTCGAAGTCGGTGCGAGCCTGCAGCTCAGCGAGACGGCTGCACGCTCTTGCGTGGATCGCGCATTGGATCGCCTCCGGAGGCGTCTGGCGCGACGCGGGATCACGTCCACCTCTGCGGCCCTCAGTCTCACCTTCGCTCAACAAGTGGCCACTGCTGCGCCGGCCGGATTGGCGAGTGTCATTAGCGGGGCTGCCCTCGCCACTGGCGCGACTAGCGGTGCGGCGCTGATTCCTGCTCTTGTTATGAAAAAAATCCTCCTTGCCACCGCTTGTCTTGCGCTCGTTGCCGAGTTGGCCACGGCGACGGTCGAGCTCAAAGCCAAACGTTCGCTCGAGGCCGAGAACCGTCAGCTCGACTCCGTCGCACGGATACAGGTGCCATCGGTTCCGCTGACAAACGCGAGCACGCCGATTCCGACAGTGGCTGTCGCCACGAGCGTTTCCTCGCACGATGCGGCGGAGTTGGACCGGTTGGAAAAACGGCTGGCTCAGC
Organism: uncultured bacterium; assembly: GCA_967755055.1. Lineage (GTDB taxonomy): Bacteria > Verrucomicrobiota > Verrucomicrobiia > Opitutales > Opitutaceae > Opitutus. The sequence continues at coordinate 12,774 of CBRAFL010000089.1, read as the reverse complement.
TCAAGGCTCGACCGCCTGGTGTGCTCGACGCGCAGATGAGATCGCCGCGTCCAGCCGGGCGGGATACGCCGGAGAACGCGATTCAAACGCTGACCGCGGCGTTGCGAGATCGCGATATGAGCACGCTCGATCGATTTGTCTTTTTTACAGATGACACGCCGGAGAATCGGGAGGCTTTCATGGCCAGCTTCAGTGACGCGGTTCGCGCGCGCTATCGAATACCGGAGCGTCTGATGATCGCATTTAGTTTTGATCAAGTGCTGCATGATTCGCCCGTCGCTCAGCAAATATTGGCGACACACGGATATTCCGGAGGAACGCGAACCGTGACCACCTGGACTCGTCTCGACTCAGGGGTCGAGCGGCAGGACACGATTCCGTTTGAAATGACGTCGAACGGCTGGGCACTTACTCCTTTGCGGCTCGTCGATAAAAATAACGCCACGGTCGAGCGTATGCGGGCGCGGATCGATCCTGTCTCGGGCGACGTGCTCCCACTCAAGAAATAGTTGCGACCTCATTTGCTGATGCGAACTCAACTTTTATTCGGAACTTTGCTTGTGATGGTCGCAGCGACCGGTGTGGAGATTGTTTCGCTGCGTCGGGCCAACGCCGCGTTGCGAATTCAGGCCGATGAAAGACGGCGTGCGTTAAAAAGTCAGACTTCGACGGCGGACAGGCGGATCCTACGACAGACAAAGGGAAGCGATGGAGAGCAGTCGGCATCGGTCGCGGATCGAGCGAGCGTTCGATTGGTGCAGTTGCGCGCAGATGTCGCCGCACTCGAGAAAAGAGCGGCCGAGCAATATGCGGCCAATTCAGAACACACAGATGCGCCTTCGACGAATCGAGATCCTGAGAAGGGCATGACCAAGTTGGAATATATGCAGAACGTCGGACAGCGCACACCGGCTGCCGCGCTGCAGACGCTTTTCTGGGCGGCGATGAAGGGGGAGGATCAGATGATGGCGGGAACCATCGGCTGGGATGAACACACGCGTCTTGAAGCGCAGGGATTAATCGAACGTCTGCCGGCAGAGATACAGGCCCGTTACCCGACGCCGGAAGCGCTCGCTGCTTTGTTCATTTCGAAGTACGCGTTGGATGTTTCGGCGATTCATATTTCAGAGACCGTGTTGAATGACGCCAACAACGCTTCGCTGATCGTGAAAGGACTGACCGGCAGGGACGAACATTTGCCGATGCATTTGGGACCAAACGGCTGGCAGCTTTGGAGCGGGAAGGGGCAGCTCAAGTGGCTGAACGACGAGCTCTCAAAGAAGAACAGTAATTAACGAACGTCGCTGCGATACTTGCTAATCGCTCGCCCGGTTAGATTCCGATCGGAAGGGTTGTCGGAGAAATCTTCAGCAGTGTGACGATGGGGAAGAAGCTGCCATGTTTGACCCAGCTCGACGAAGACTTCGAAGCTCCACCTCAACTGAAGCGTTTCGGTCGAGCGCACCGTGGCCGCCATTGCCATGCGTATTTCCCGCGGCCGGAAACATTTGGCGCGAGCCATAGTCTATCGCGGCACGAACTCGACCACTCATCCGATTTCGCGCCGCGTTTCATTCGCGGCCGGTATGGTTTTGATTGCGGGTTCAGCTTCAGTTGCGCTGTTGCTTGATGGCTGCCATCGGCGGCCGATCATCGTTCAAGCCCCTCCGGCAACAGTCATTCAAAATCCCGCGCCTGCGCCGGCGTCACCGCCGATCGTTATTCGGGAGGCGCCCCCGCCGCCGTGCGAAGAATCGATGCCTCCGCCTCCCACTGGAGACTACAAATGGATTCCCGGCTATTGGGCGTGGCGTGATGGACAACAACAATGGATCTCAGGACATTGGGAAGTCCCGCCTCGCAGCGGAGCCACGTGGGTGCCTTCGTGCTGGGAGAGACAAGGCGACGGGTACGTTTTCATTCAAGGCTACTGGCAGTAAGTCGGTAAATCCCCGATTTGCTTTGCGGGTATATACATGAAAACGGTCGCCCAAGTTGCGGCCGTTTTTTTTGGTGCGAACTTGGGCAGCGTCTCGGCTGTTCGTGTGGCTGAGTACGCAGTGTGTGCGTAGGTAACGTGCACCAACAAATCGATCCTTCACTCGCTCACGCTTGCAGCCACTTTTATCGCGTGCGCTTCGGTTGCAGTTTTTCCACCAACGCATCAGGAAATTTCCAGATTTTTGTCCTGAACGGAGGGGCTCGTTCGTAGAAAAGGTTAACCCACACCGCCGATGATTTCCTTCATTATCATTCTGCTTCTGCTCACCGCACTCGTCGCGACCGACGATGTCACCGCCTCACACGACTGAGTCGCCGATGACCCCAAATAAGATGAGCGTGAAACCCGATCCACGAACCGTTCAACCTTATCTCTTCTTTAACGGACGCTGCGAAGAGGCAGTCGACTTCTACTGCAAAGCGCTCGGTGCGAAAGTGGAGATGACGGTGCGGTTCAACGACAGCCCTGAGCCGCCACCGCCGGGCACGGTGCCGCCCGGTTTTGAGAACAAGATCATGCACACGAGCTTTCGCGTGGGAGACACCTCCGTGATGGCATCCGACGGCTGCACCGCCGAGAAGGCGCGCTTCGAAGGGTTTTCGCTTTCGCTCTCGCTCGCGACGGAAGCAGAAGTGGATCGCGCGTTCGCGGCGTTGGCTGACGGCGGTCAGGTGGGAATGCCCTTGGGCAAAACGTTTTGGTCCACGCGTTTTGGAATGCTCACCGATCGTTTTGGAATTGGCTGGATGATCGGAGTCGCGTCCGCCGCGTAGAATAACGCAGACGGAACGTCGGCACCGGTGGAGCGGGCTTGTGACGGTTCGCTCTCGAGAGAGCCAACAAGGACGTCCGGCGCGTGCGGTCGCGGTGCACAGCGCCAACGGGTTCTATCGCAGAAGCACCTGGCGCGCGGTCCTCAGACATTGCGGACAGAGATCGGTCTGCGTCTTTCCGCTAAAATTCCAGTGCTTAACTTCCTGACCGCAAAGTGGGCGAAGCGGCTTGCGCTTTCCGTATCGGAATAAATGTGACGGCCCATTGCGGCGGCCCACACCCCGGGCATCGGCGAACGCCTGCTCGAAATATTTCGCGACGGACCAGGGCTCAGCGAGCCCGCAAAGGTTACTCGCCGCAGGAACCCGCTTCACACACCTCCAGGGACTCGTGAGAGATTTAGCGACCACAATGAGCGTTGGATTTCTCAGTAGGCGGGCTCGAGATCAAGCACATTGTATACAATGAGGGATACACCTTGGGCGGCTGCCTCCGCCGAGGCCATGAAAGGAATTAATTGGTGGCTTGGGGCCGCAATGCGAGGGGCGGAAGATTTAATTTGCAGTCGCTAATTTCCACCGGTCGATGCGCCCGCTTTCGCTACGAGCGCTCTTCCCAATGAGCCGAAGCGGATCGCGTGACCCGCCACCATGTTCGCATGCGCTTCACGACCGCTCGGCGTGGATCGGCAAATAGCCGGGGGCCGAGAGTGAGCGCGGCCCTGCGAAGCTGCTGACGATGGGATTTCACGAGTGCACGCGCATCCATGAACGCCTTTCCGTTATCGAGCTCGCTTTCGTTTCGCAGTCTGCGGAGCGTCTGATCGAGAATGGTCATGTCGTGTTCATCGCCAAGGCAGGCGGCCAGTTCCTTCAATTGCTTTTGCTGCGCCTTCATCGCCGGCGGCCACGCGCCCCGGAGTAGTCGACACTGATAAGTATGCGCCTTCGTCGCCTTCCGCCACTCGTGAAACGAGGTTCCACCCGGTTTCTTTTTCGCGACCCTCAATGCAGCCCGAGCGCGTTTGTAAATGGCTCCATAATGAGCAATGACCTCGGCGTATTCAGCATCTGGCGACCACGTCGCGATGCGGTTTTCCACCGCTCGAGCCTGGAAGGCGAACTCCTTCATGCGGTTCTCAAACTCATCGGGTGACGGTGTGATCTTCCGCCGATGCCCGATCAGCGCGCGACGGACCTTTTCAAATTTCTTTCGTTGAGTCGCAGTTGCCCCGCTCTTCAGCAGCTCCGCAAAACTTTGGGTCATGGCGTCCGCGTCACGAAGCTCGGACAGTTGGTTCGCGGCCTCGCGGAGACAGCTGTTTTCGCGCTGGTAAATCTTTTCATCAAGACCGCGAATCAATTTCAATGCCGCTCGCGCTTTCTTGCAGCTGGTGCGGGCGAAGTGAACGCGTTCCGTCGCACTCACTCGCGCATTTAGCGTTCGCTCCATCGCGTCATTCAGTTGCTCGCGCATCGCGCGCACGACTTCGGCGCCGGCGGGACACAAGGGATCAAGTTCAAACGCCATGATGAAAAGTTCTCAACCTCTGTGGTTCGTCAATCGGGAGGAGGTTTCCTTTTTCGCACTTCGGCGGAGGAGGCGGGTTGCGACGGCTCGTTAAAAATCCTGCGTCCTTCCGCCACTTACCACGTCTGCAGGGGTGAAAACAAATTCACTATGAATCACTCACACTCTTCATCTCTCGATCCTGAACAAGTCCGCGGTTTCGTCCGCGAGCGGTATGGCGCGATCGCCGAGCAATCGGACGACTCTTGCGGTTGCCAGGCTTCCGGCTGCTGCAGTGGTTTGCCCGGGGAAAGTTACGCGGAGAAACTCGGCTATACGGCTGATCAACTTGCCTCCGTGCCCGCGGGCGCCGAACTCGGTCTCGGGTGCGGAAACCCGTTGGCGATCGCGTCGATTCGTCCGGGCGAAACCGTTTTGGATCTCGGCAGCGGCGCCGGCTTCGACTGTCTGCTCGCCGCACGACAGCTCAACGGCACCGGCCACGTCATCGGCGTCGACATGACGTCGTCAATGCTCACGAAAGCCCGCGCAAACACGTCTCGCGGCGGCTATCAAAACGTGGAGTTTCGGCTCGGCGAAATCGAAGCGCTGCCAGTAGGGGATGCGACGGTGGATCTGATCCTCTCCAATTGTGTCATCAATCTCTCGCCGGAAAAAGGACGTGTATTTCGGGAAGCGTTTCGCGTTTTGAAACCAGGTGGGCGGCTGGCGATCGCAGACATCGTTGCCACACGTCCGTTGCCTGCGGAATTGAGAGCCAAGCTGGCGGCGATCGGCGCTTGTATTGGTGGAGCGACGTTGATCGACGAGCTGCGGCAGTTGCTGGCGGATGCGGGATTTGCTCGCGTGGAGATCGTTGCGAAAGAGAGTTCGCGCGCCTACATTCGCGAGTGGACCGAGGACGCGTCAGCAGCGGATTTTGTCGTCAGCGCGATGATCACTGCGTATAAACCAGCGGTGTGAAAATGAAGACCGAAGTGCCACAGATGACGGCCGGAAATGACCGGCCGTTTTCCTCCGAGCAGAAGTTCGATACGTCTGTCGCCGATTTCTCGGTGAAGCTGCGTGCGTTTATCCGGCGACGGGTGGGCGACGATGCGACGGCGGACGATCTCGTGCAGGACACGTTGCTGAAGGTATATCGATCGCGAGCCTCGCTGCGTGATGGGCAGCGGATCGAGGCGTGGCTCTACCGGATCGCGCGCACAACGATTATCGATCATTACCGCCGCCGTCGTCCGACTGAAGAATTGCCGGCCTCGTTATCAGCAGACGGCGTGGAGGAAGTGGAAAATTTTCGCACAGCAGTGTTGGTTTCGATGCGGCGATTTTTGGAAGAACTGCCGGAAGCCTACCGCGAACCGGTGCGGCTGGCAGAGCTCGAAGGAATGCCGTTGGCCAAAGTTGCGCTGCGAATGGACCTGAGTCTGACGGCGGTGAAATCGCGGGTGCAACGCGGCCGCGCGATGTTAAAGCGAAAACTTCAAGACTGCTGCCGATTCGAGTTCGATCGCATGGGGAAAGTCATCGGATGGGAGCGCCGCCGGCCATGCGCATGTTAAGTCGGTGATCCCGTTGACGAGTAGAAAACCTCAGCGCGCGTGGCACCCCGGAGATTTGCGCAGACGGAACAGCAGCTATCGCAAAATCTGCGTTGGCGCCGCGTCCAGCAACTCACGCACTTTACGGGTGAGCGTCGCGATCGTGTAAGGTTTGGACAAGAACGCGACGCTTGGATCGAGCACGCCGTGATGCGCGATGGCGTCATCCGTGTAGCCCGAAGTGAATAAAATTTTTAGGTCCGGCTTCTTCGTTTCCAACCATCCGGCCATCACCTTGGCGCCCATTTTTGGCATAATGACATCGCTGATCACCAAACGGATTGCAGGCCCTTTGTTTTCGAGCACCGCACGTAATCCGTCTTCGCCATTGGCAGCGGTAAGCACTTCGTAGCCTTGTGCTTGCAACACCACGCAAACCAAACGGCGCACCTCTGGATCGTCCTCGACGACGAGAAGCGTTTCTGTCCCACACGGCAATATGAGTGGTTCAACAGGGCGAACCGCCGAGTCAGGCAGATGAGTGATGCGCGGAAAATAGACTTTAAACGTCGTTCCTTTGCCCAGCTCGCTATAAAGACCGATGTGTCCGCCGGATTGTTGAACGATGGTCTTACAGGTGGCCAGACCGAGGCCGGTTCCCATTCCACGAGGCTTGGTGGTGAAGAACGGCTCAAACAAACGAGCTTTGATTTCGTCTGAAATTCCCGTCCCCGTATCCGTAACACTGAGCATCACGTATTCGCCGGATAATACACCGGGATGCTCGCTCGCGTAGTGTTCGTCCAAGGCGACGTTGCTCGTCGCGATGAAAAGTTTTCCGCCACCGGGCATCGCGTCGCGCGCGTTGACGACCAGATTCATCAGCACCTGGCCAACGTAGCCGAGATCGGCGGTAACACGCGCCACCGAGGCTCCTCGCGTGAGGGTGAGTTCGATGTCCTCATGGAGCAGCTGCCGCAGCATACTCTCCATGTTCACCAGAACCTCATTCAGATCGAGCACCGTGGGCTGGACCGCCTCTTTGCGGCTGAAGATCAGCAACTGCCGCGTCAATCCCGCGCCGCGCTCGGCGGCATTTCTAATCGCGGTCGAAAATCTTTGGAGCGGATGCTCCGGGCCGAGCTCTTGAGAAAGCCATTCACCGTAGCCCAGAATGATGGTCAGGATGTTATTGAAGTCATGCGCGACGCCGCCAGTGAGATGGCCAATCACTTCCATTTTCTGCGCCTCGATGAGCTGCGCCTCGAGTTTCCTGACGCGGCTGATGTCGTGGCTGATTTTCGAAACGCCGACGATTTCGCCGTCGAGGGCTTCGATCGGAGAGATGCCGACCGAGAAATGAATGAGAGTGCCATCCTTCCGGCGGCGCACGGTGTCGTAAGCCGGAACTTGCTCGCCCATCCTGACCCGTTTCATCACCTCGAGATATCCGCGGTTATGGTCGGGCGGGATTAAAATGAAAATAGAACGCCCGATAATCTCCTCGGCAGTGTATCCGTATTTTCGTTCGGCCCCGTGATTCCACGCGATGATGGTTCCATCGAGAGTGATGCTCACGATGGCGTCTTCGGCGTGCTCGATGATCGCCGCCAGTCGTGATCTTTCTTTCTCGGCCCACTTACGCTCGCTGATGTCTTCGGCGATGCCGGCGTATCGTTTGATTTCGCCCTGCTCATCGCGCACCGGATAACTCCGGGCCCAAATCCATCTCACGGTTCCATCGGGCCGCAGGATGCGATATTCTTCCTCGTAGCCCTCGTTTTCCTGCTTTCTGAACATGGCCTCGGCGACCCGTCCACGGTCATCCGGATGAATGGAGTCCAGAAATGTGTGCGAGTTATCGTAGAGACTTTGACGAGTCCGGCCCCACGTCTTTTCGTAGGCGGGACTGACGTAACGCACGGCGGTATCCGATGCATTCTTCATCCAGAAAACCTGGTGAAGATGGACCATCAATTCCTTAAATTGCGCTTCGCTCTCGCGCTGTTCGGGCTCGATCAATGCGGACGCGGGCGAGTGACCGAGCGGGAACGGCTGCCGGCTGCGAGCTTCGTTCTCTGGAGTGTTCATGGGAACGGCGGCAAGTCCGGATCACATGGCAGCCAGTTGGGCCAACTGGATGGGTTACGCCACCGCGTTTTGTTGTCTGCTTAAACACCGGCAAGTGCGAGCTGCATTCCATCTGCAAAATAATAAATGCGAAGGGACTTGGTGGCTGCGGGTGTGAGAGTGGGTAGGCAGAACCTCGCGCGCGGACAAAATGGGCTCATGTAATCCGCTCGCTCAGCGAGATCACAACGACATGGTTGCCGGCTCCGCTTCTTCATGTCCTTTGAATATCGTCGTAGTCTCGCGTTCAGAAACTTGCCCGGCCTTTCCCTTTTTGCGGACGGGCTTCGCTTTTGTCGTCTGGCTGCGATCGCTCTGATGTGCGGTGGATCTCTGCAAGCGCAGGTCCCGGAAAGTATCGCGCTCGTGAAAATGGGAGTTCATCAGCAGATTTCGGCCACCAGCCTGGTGCCCGAAGGCGCGGAAATCGTCGTCGACGTCTTTTTACCGAGTTCAGCCCCTTCGTCTGCAACAGTGAGTTTACAGAAACCGAGCGGAGAAACGATCCTTCTGGCGAAGAATGCCAACGGCCTCTACGCGTTCGATGAATTTTTCAGCGACGAGGCTCATCTCAGCGCAGCTTATCCAGACGGTTCTTACAAGGTACTCGTCGCCGGCGGGTCTGTTGACACCACGACCAGCTTCCCGGTTGCTGTCAGCGTTGCGACACCGGTGCGCATCACGAACTACGATGCGTTGCACACCGCGGGTGAGGCCGCTCAGGTTACGTGGCAGGATATTACGACCCATGGAACGTCACACTCGCTCTACCTCGATCTATTGAGTTCGGGTGGGGTGTTGCTCAGCAACGAAGCTTTGTCGAGTCCGGCGGTGACGACCGGAGCCTTTTTAAATTTGCTCGCTGGAGAAAGCTACACGGGTTTCCTGCTTTATTTTGGTTTTGATATCACGGTGGTGAATGGCGGCCAAACGGCGATCGGCATCGGAAGCGCCTTCGCCGTTGAGTTTCCAATTGTGCGTGGTGCCGCCGTGCTCTCCGCCCCAGCAACGCCGGCCACCGCCGGTGCATACGCGTCGGGGCCGCGCGAAGTCACCGTCTCGTGGCAGCCGCCGGTCGGATCCAATCCCGCGATCGGCTACAAGCTCGAGCGCGCAACCGACGCGACGTTCACATCAGCTCTTGTTACTTTGCCGGTGTATGGTGCAGCGACATCTTACATCGACACCGGTGTCGCGGCAAACACCACCTATTACTACCGACTCTCCGCCGGGAACGAGAGCGGGACTTCCGCGCCGACTCCGGCGATGAAGGTGTTAACCCCCGCGGCGGTCGGATTTGGAAGCACGAGATTCGTGAACATCGCGACGCGCGCGTATTGCAGTACCGGGAACAACGTGACGATCGGCGGCTTCGTGATCAGTGGCACGCTACCCAAACGCGTTCTCGTTCGTGCGGTGGGCCCTTCGCTCACAGGGCAGGGGCTCGGCGCTTCCGAAGTGCTGCTCGATCCAACCATGGAGGTTCATCAAGGCACTCGGGTTGTGGCGTCGAATGACAACTGGGGTGATAATACCAATGCCACGGAAATCTCCGCGGTTGGCGCGCAGATCGGAGCCACGCCGTTGCTTGGTACCGACACGAAATCCGCCGCGCTCCTCCTCACGCTTTCTCCCGGCGTTTATAGTTTCGTCGTTAATAGTAAATCGGGCACTGCCGGGATCGTACTACTCGAAGTGTATGATGCCGATACCACCGGCGTCACCTCCACGTTCGTCAACATCGCCACGCGGGCGTACTCGACCAGCGCCAACGGCGTGACGATCGGCGGGTTCGTCGTCAGCGGGGGCGCGTCGAAGCAAATACTCATCCGTGCAGTCGGGCCAACCCTCGTCACGCAGGGGATCAGCTCGTCCGAGGCGCTCGCAAATCCGGTGATCGAGTTGCATCAAGGGGTGCCGGTGATCGCGACGAATGATAATTGGATCGCGAATACGAATGCGAACGGGATCCGCGCGGCCGCCGCGCGGATCGGAGCTACGCCGTTTGCCAGCACGGATACGGCGTCGTCTGCCTTGCTGTTGAAGCTCCCACCGGGAGTCTACAGTTTCATCGCACGCGGAAAATCCGATACTTCGGGTATCGTGCTCGTCGAAGTCTACGATGCGGACTAAGCTCTAGGTCAACGGCGCGAAAAACCTGATCAGATTCGCGATGTGGTCGTCGAGAGAAATGCCGAGATGTTCACAGCCGGTCGTGATGGTGGCGCGGTCGATCTTTGCGGCGAACGCGGAGTCCTTCAGCTTTTTCATGATCGAGCTGGCTTTCATCTCTCCGTAGCGCACCGGATTCATTTTCCGATACGCATAGAAGATCCCGCTGATCTCGTCGCAGGCGAGGAGAGCGGCCGCGAGCTTTGTGCGCGGGAGCGTCATGTAACCGTGATAGCCATACGCGTGGGCTTCGACCGCGTGAATCAGTTCCTCTGGGTAACCCCATTCGGAAAACCAGCGCAGCGACTCACGCGGATGCGTTTCCGGATGCTCGTCGAAATCGATGTCGTGGAGATATCCGGTGATGAACCAGAGGTGAGGATCGGCTTGAAAGAGGGTTGCGTAGCCCTCCATGGCGGTCGCGACCATGAGCGCGTGATGACGCTGGTAATCATCGCGGACATGCTGCTCGAGCAGGTGCTGGGCTTCGACTTTGGAGGGGAGTTGCATGGCAAGAAAAGAGAGTTGGGTGTCGCTTATGTTGGATTTCCCTCGGCACGTCAAAGATGCCGCCGATGCAGTTGGCGCGACAACTCTCGAATGAAAACGAGTACGCAGGACTCCGAGCCGAAGTTTTGCGCTCTCGTAATTTCGCAGGGTTCGACGAGAACGCTTTCTCTTTTGGGCCTGCTCGCTAACTAATCTCACCCCATGAAAGTTCCCGAGAGCGGTATGCCCGAAGAGGTTTACTGGGAATCGTTGTTCGATATCCCCCTGATTTTGGATCGACTGAAAATCGATCGCACCGTTGGGCGAGTGGCTGAACTCGGCTGCGGCTATGGAACGTTTACGCTGCCGATCGCGCGCCGAATCCAAGGCACGATGTTCACCTACGACATCGAACCTGCGATGATCGCCCGCACGACCGCTCGGGCTGCGGACGAAGGCGTGAGCAACGTGACCGCCACACTGCGCGATGTATTGGCTATGGGATTTGGACTGGAGTTAGGAAGCTGCGACGCAGTTCTGTTGTTCAATATCCTTCACTTCTCGAAATCCGACGAACTTGTGCGCCAAGCCGCCGACGTATTACGGCCGGGTGGTCGCGTGCTCGCGATCCACTGGCGCTCCGACATCGTGACTCCTCGTGGTCCGCCGTTGCACCTCCGGCCAAAACCATCCGCCGCAAAACAATGGGCGGACGCGGCCGGACTGACCGTGACCTCGACCGTGGAGCTACCTCCGTGGCATTTCGGCGTCGTGCTGACCAAGTGAGAAACTCACGGAATTCCCCACATCATCGATCGATCGCGTAGCGGCAGTGCCTCCATGAATACGCCCACCCACTCCTCGCGGCGCGTCGGTCACCGCCCGACCGTTTACTTCACGGCTTCGATCGCACCGAGCAATTTCCTTAACCCGGCGCAGTTCACCAATCGCACCTGCGCTTCGCGATACGACTTCTGGGTTCTGGCTTTGAAAACGACCTCGGTGTTATCTGGAGGAGGAACCTTTCCGTCGTCATCCGGCGGTGGGGCTTCAATCGAACTCCAGTCAAAACTTCGAAATACCTGCAACAGACGCGTCGCACTCTCTCCCGTGCGCCTCCGTTCGGAGCGCGCTCCGGACTTTAAGATGGTCGAGATCTGGGCCGTGACAGCGCCGCTGGTCTCGTTCGTGAACTCATAACGCGTGGCGACAGGATCAGCTGCCGCATGAATCATCTCGATCAGATAGGTCTCGGTGTTGGGAGACTGATTAAGCGTTGTATACCGCGCGGGAATACGAGTGTAGCTTCCAACCGTCGAGCAACCTGCCGCTGTGAAAGAAACGATAAGAATGGCTCCAAACGTCTGCAGGGCGCGATGAATTGTCAGGCTCTTGGGCATAGGAGGAGGCTGGTCCGAAAACGTTCGGCCATGGATCGCGGCGGGTCAACCTTCGGAGCGCCGAATACTTTTCTCAATCAAAGCGGCCGCCTCGAGGCGGAATCACGCAGTCAGCATTTGACCACGGATCACTGCGGACACTATCGGTCACGGTTCTGTCGGCATTTCCATGGAGATGGTGCGCGACCATCGCGGCTCGGGGGGGCACGCCCATCTTTGCGAAAATGCGGCGGGGATGAGTGCCAACCGTCCACGTACTGATTTCCAGTACGTCGGCGATTGCTTTATTCGGAAATCCTCGGGCGATCAGGCTGACGATTTCCCGTTCCCGCGGACTGAGAGAGAGGTTGGCCTGGCGGGAAGAGAGTTCGTAACGAAGAATCACATACCGCGCACCATCGACCTCGGTTTCGGCGATGACGTCCTCAGCAGGGCCGCTGATCTGGACGGGAAGGGGGCTTGAGAGGTTTTTCTCGTGGCCACGATCGATCGAACGAACGACGCGAATGGCTGCTCTTGTGCAGGTGATGGGGGAGTAGGGCGGACGGCTGACCGGCGGACGGAGGCAAGTGACTTCTCAAGTGAAGCGCTTTCCGCAGTTTTCGTGGCCTTGGTCGAAAGCGTTTTGGGGTTCATGAAGGCAAACAAGCTGAAAGTTGGAGTGGCGGCTGAACGCTGATCCGTGTCTGAAAAATGACGGCGGCGGATGCCTCCGGGGGGCAAGCAGCGACGTGAC
>CBRAFL010000088.1:0-16719 GCA_967755055.1 uncultured bacterium | reverse complement strand
CGATGATCTGCACTTCATTGAGGAAACCCTCGGGGAAGAGCGGGCGGCAGGGACGATCGCAAAGGCGCGACGTGAGAATTTCTTTTTCGGAAGGGCGGCCTTCGCGTTTGAAATAACCACCAGGGAAACGACCGGCAGCGGCGTATTTTTCGCGGTAATCGACAGTGAGAGGAAACCAGTCTTGACCGGGTTTCGTGGTTTGAGCGACGCAGGCGGTGACGAAGACATTGGTCTCGCCGACTGCGACATTGACCGCGCCGTTGGCGAGGTTGGCATAGGTGCCGGTGGAGAACGTGATCCCAAGTTCTGGGACCGTTACGGAGTGTTTCTGATTCATATTCGGATTCGGACAATTGTGTCTGCGGATGAGACGAGTGGGGCCAGCGACACACGACTGACGGCCACTCGGGGCTTCCTAAAACGGAAGCTGCAGCGGCGGAATGCCGCTGCGGGGTTGGGGTTCACACACCCTCTTCGGTCTCCTCGATTAGAACCGAGAGATTTCCGTTTGGCGCCTGGGTTGGTAGGGCGGATTATCCTAATCCGCCGCGGCGCGTTAGGGATAACGCGCCCTACCTAAAAGCAACAAACGGAAATGTCCCGATCTAGATTCGAGTGTCGGTAAAGACAACGGGCGACCCGCGGATCGGGTCGCCCGTGTGACTAAAGTGGGTTACTTGCGGAGGTTCAGCTTCTGCAGAAGTTCGGTGTACTTCGGCAGGTCGTGCTTCTTGAGATAATCGAGAAGCTTGCGACGGCGGCTGGCCATCTGCAGGAGACCCCGGCGCGAGTGGAAGTCTTTGCGGTGCGTGCGCAAGTGCTCGGTCAAGTGATTGATGCGGGCAGTGAGCAGGGCGACTTGAACTTCGGACGAGCCGGTGTCCTTTTCGTGAGTCTTATACTGAGCGATGATTTCGGGTTTAACGACTGTGGTAGACATGGTTTGTGGTTATGATTTCACGATTGTAGGGAGCCCTTGCAGGCCCCGTGCCACCCGCCCGACCGCGACCGAAATCGCAGCTAAGCCGGCGTCACCGTTCCAATCCGGCGGAGTGCCGGACCAATCATGGTGGGAGCCCGCAACCGGCGAACTTCCACTGACGCAAGGAGGCAGATTCCGAAAAGTGGGGTGGGCGCGCAAGCGCAAATTTCGGGCCGAAAGATTTCTGGTTTTTTTTCTCAAGTAGAGCGGTTTCGGCCGGGGGCGTAACCGCGTCGGTTAGCGAGGGGTAGCCGCATCGGTTACGATGCGGGGACGTTGTTTCTGACCGCGCGTTAACACGCGCGGCTACGGGTTCATACCGCATATCAACGGGCGGGGACACCGGCCTCCCGCACGCTACTGCGCGCGGCTACAGGCGTGAAGCGACGACTGCGGCTACCGTCTACTTGCGAGCGACTTTCACTAACCCGAGCGCAAATTGAGCGACTTTATGGTCTCACAACCAGGAAGCTGTCGTAGGCGTTCCACGATCTGCTCGCGGTGATGAAAGAGTTCGTTTCGCACCACGGAATGACTGGCGATCACGACGAGGCGATTCCGCTCGATTGCCACGGCATGGGAATACGTGGCGTTGGCTGGTCCGACGATCGCCGCCCACTGATCGCGAATCGTTTGCTCCGCGGATGGCCGGCCGACCTGATGCTTCGTCATCAGTTGATCGATCACGGCGGCGAGTTCCTGGGTCGGTCGCTTCACGGTCCTTCGCGATTCTTCAAACGCCATTCCGCGTAAATCGCCGACGAGCTCCTCGGCAAGTTTGCTGAATTGATGCGGCTGGTCGGACATGACGGAATCTGTCAGGCGCTGACGATCTGGCCTTCGTAGAGATTTTTATAGAGCGGATTGGTCGCGTAGAGTTCCGCGTGGCTACCGGTCGCAACGATCTCGCCACGGTCGAAGACAATGATCTTCGAGGCATCACGAATCGTGCTGAAGCGATGCGCGATGATCAGGACGGTTTTGCCAACGACCAGTTTTTTGAGAGCTTTTTGGATCGCGGCTTCGCTCTCGGAATCGAGCGCGCTGGTTGCTTCGTCGAGGATGAGAATGGGTGCGTTGCGGAGGAACGCGCGGGCGAGGGCGATCCGCTGCTTTTGTCCGCCGGAGAGACGGGAGCCGCGTTCGCCGACGAAGGTGTCGTAGCCTTTGCCGCCTTCCAGCGCCGCGATAAAATCATGCGCGAAGGCGTCGCGCGCGGCCTGCTCGACCTCTTCCCGTGTGGCGCCCTCACGCCCGAGACACAGATTGTTGTAAATGGTATCGTTGAAGAGAACGGGGTCCTGCGACACGAGCGCGATATTGCGCCGTAGATCCGCGATGCGCATATCGCGCACGTCGATGCCGTCGATTGTGACGCGCCCGCTCGTCGCTTCATAAAAACGCGGGACGAGATTGGCGAAGGTCGTTTTGCCGGCACCACTGGGGCCGACGAGAGCGCAAATCGTTCCTGCCGGAATCTGTGCAGTGATATTCCGCAACACGGATTCTCCTGCCTTGTAGGCGAACGTGACGTTTTCGAGGGTGACCTCGCCGCGCAAGCGTCCGACCGCCACAGGCGCGGCAGGATCGACGATGTCCATCGGTGCGTGAAGAATTTCTTCGATTCGTGTCAGCGACGCCGCGCCGCGGGTGAACTGACTGTGGAGATTGCCCAGGCGCTTCATGGGCTCGTAGCAGACAAAGAGCGCTCCCAGGATGGAGACGAAAACCGCGAGCGTCATGCCAGAGTAGTACGCATAATAGAGCGAGAGCGCGATGCCGAGAGAGGAGATGACTTCGATGGAAGGCGACAGGACCTGTGAATATTTCACGACCTTCATCTGTATCCGGAAAAGCCGACGGGTCGTCGTTTGGAAAAGACCGACCTCTTTTTCCTCCAGGCCAAATGCGCGAACCTCGCGTGCGGCGGAGAGGTTTTGGTTGGCGAGATCGGAAATATCGCCGAGCAAAGCTTGATTCTCCTCGGCCCGGCGCAGCAGCTTGCGACCGATAAAGCGGACTGGAAACACGCACATCGGAACGACCGCAAGTGAGGCGAGGAATAAACCGACGCCGTGATTTTGCATTGCCGCGCCCACGAGAAAGTAGATCGCGGCGGCGAGCGTGAGCGGTTGGATGACCATGTCGCTCGCACTGCTCGTGATGGTTTGTTGGACGACCTGCGTGTCGGCGGTGAGCCGGGATAACAGATCTCCCGTGCGGTTGGCGCCAAAGTAACTCAAAGGCAGGTGTTGAAGTTTGCGATAGAGCTCAACCCGCAACACCTCCAGCACTCCGATGCCGCAATAGCTCATGAGGTAGTTGTTAAGAAATCCGCTGATCGCCCGGAGAAGAAAAATCAGTGGAATCAGCAGAGCATAACCGAGGATCTGCCGAGGCGGCAGCGTGCGCGTGGCTTTGATGCGTTCGGTATTCGCGTGTTGTTCGGCGTCGGAACTGGTGGGCGATTTTGTCGAGGCGCCCGGAAGCAAAGTTGGGACACTCCCGGGTTTCTTAATCGGGGCTTCCGCTGCTGCACCGGCGGCGTCGGTGAAGATGGTTGGGAAAACCTCGTTCATCACCTTGGGCAATCCCCAGCCGTAAACCAATGCGCTCACTGCACCGCAGATGAGTGCGGTCGCGAGTGCAATGCGACGCCCGCGCAAATATCGCAGGTAGGGCAGAAAGCGTTTCATGGTCGCGGAGATTGGCGCGGCAGCAGCATTCTACTGCAATCCAAACTTTCGCTGCTGACACGTCGAGCGTATCGTGGAAATCGCAGCGAAGATTTAAAGACGTCCTTGCGAGGCTTCGCGCCATCCAGCGATTCTTTCGCCGCGAGAGTGAGAAATCGATCGCAGGTGAGGAGATCGTTCGCCGCGGCGGGCGGAGATTTGAGATTTCTGCGTCAGAGAAACCGAACATTGACGCGCTGCTCGCCGGGTCGGTTACGGGAAAATTTCCACCGATAAAATCAGCGGAACGCGTGGCACAATTGAACGTCACCATGCGACAGACGGCAGCTGTCGTTCTGTTCTTCCGATGCAATCAATCTCCATTGTTCTCTGCACTTTCAACGGCGCGCGATTTCTCGATGCGCAAATGTCGTCACTGTGCGCACAGGAGGGCGTGAGTGAGATCGTCGTCGTGGATGATCATTCCACCGACGACACGATGTCGATCCTGCAGGATTACGCGGAAGCCGACGGACGGGTGCGCGTGTATTGGAACGAGACGCGTCTCGGTGTCGTCGGGAATTTTGAGCGCGCCATCAGTCTCGCCCGAGGTGAGTGGATTGCTCTGGCGGATCAGGATGATGTTTGGTTGCCGCACAAACTTAGCCGGCTGCGGAATGAGTGGGATGGCCATGCGTGCTTGATCCATCACGCGTCGCGAAAATTTCGTGGTGCCGTGCCGCGCAATGTCCTGTCGCCGGCCGGGGAACGGCGCAAATTTTCCGGGCGTGATTTGCGGCGATTGCTCTATCGAAACAGCATCGTGGGCCACGCCACGCTCGTACGCGCTGACGTGGCGAAGCGGCTGTTGCCGCTCCCGGCGGACGTGCCGCACGATTGGTGGATCGGCGTGGGCGCGGCGACGCTCGGTTCGATTCAATACGTCGACGAATACCTCGTTCACTACCGTATCCACGAATGTAATGCATATCATCCGGCGGGCTCGCGAATTCGCCGGATGCGTTCTGAGCACGAGCTGCGTTTGAACTTGTTGAATGCGCTCATCGGTCGGCACGAAGCGGCGCAGCCGATCCTGGAGTTCGCGCGGCAATATCGGAGCCGCTTGCTGCAAGCGCGGCATGAATTCTTTTCGTGGAAACTCGGTTGGTTCTATTGGGCGTATGCCCCGATTTTCTTTGGCGGCGTCCATGCGCGACCTGCGTGGGTGACTTGTGCGCGTAAGAGCTTTTTGGCGACACTCGGTGCGAGCCGGTCCGCGGATATTCGTTCACCTTCTGAAGTCTCCGGCGAGAGCGCTCGCTCATTTCAGCTCTTCCATCGTTGGGGGATTGCTGCGCTGAGCTCGTGCGCTTTATGCGTCGCGGTTTTCGCGCTCGTGCCGTGGTCGGCGCGAACAGAGCAGGCGCAGCCACCATCGGCGAAACCCGCGCGGCTGGCGCAAACGACAGAGACTGCAACGCAACTTTATCCGCCGCTCCCGCCCGGATTTGATCAGCACTTTGAATTGCGCCATGTGCGACCTTGGTCGCCACCGCTTTTATTCAGGTTCAAATACGCGCATCCGACGCGTGATTTGGCGGGACCCGGATTTTTTCCGCCGCCGCAGATATTCCGTTCACCGCGTCGGGGAATTTTTCCAGGCGCACCGCAGTTTGCTCACCTGGGCCCGCCGCCACCGCGATTCGCGATGCTTGGCGATGGTGTTTACCATCGGTTTCGCGCGGCGTTCTCACCGCAAAAAATATCCTTTGGCAGAGGTCCGGACGAATTTCCCCGGCCGCTTGGCTTTCCCTGGCGTTGATGCAAATCGCGCGAACGCTGGTTGGGACGAATCGGAGATCTCGCCTATCTAAGTGCTTTGAGTCTGGTGGCTGTCGTCGGTTGAAGTGAGACCCTGCCGCGAATAAGCGTTGAGCGGTTTCGGTCCTGATTGCTCGGCAAGTTGAGGGAAAAATTCGTCCACTGGCCGTGATCATTCATCGGGCGGGCGTGAAAGAAATTTTTCAGTTTGCGGCTCCACGAAATCGTTTTCCGTCGGAGATTTTCGATGGGGCGCATCACGCGGTGGCAGAGCCAGAGGATAAACGTCCACGGCTTTGAAAGCTCGGCGGCCAGCGCGGTGACGGCGTCGGCGAGCTCCGGACGGATCGCGGCGGCTTTGCGCGTGTAGTGAGTCTGGCGAAATAAAAGCAGCCGGTGAGCGAGACTGCCCGGTCGCAGATGCGTCTGCACCGATGGAATCGCGATGTAACGATTCACCAAATCAAGGAGCTCGAGGTAGGGTAGATGCGAGCGATGATTGACGGCGGTTTGTTGCTCCTCGTGTCGGCGAAATGCGCAGAGCGGAACGGAGGTGTAGGCGAGGCGTCCGTGCAACAACTGGTGCAACCACATTTCCAAATCGACCATCTGCCGATAAGCGGGATCGAATCCGCGTTGAGTGGCGATGCGACGAAACATGACTGCGGTGGGCTCGCCGATTAGGTTGCAGCGCGTGCGCAGACAGCGGGCGATGAGGCGCGGTCCGTCGTAAATGCCCGGCGCAAGGTTGTCCCAAAGCCCAACCATCCGGGAGTTGCCGTCGATGAGGATACGGGCGGACGCGGCGATGTTTACGTCGGGCTGCTGATCGAGCAGTGCTGCATAGGAACGCAACGCATCGGGCGCCGCGAGTAGATCGTCCCCGAAAAGAAATTTCACGTACTCGCCGCGCGCCGCTTGCAGACAACTGTTCCAGTTGGCGACCATGCCGAGATTGCGCGGCTGAATTGCAAAACGGATACGCGGGTCCAGAGCGGCGTAGTGCCGGATGATGCGAGCGGAGTCATCGGGCGAAGCGTCGTCGCTGATCAGGATTTCGCAGTCGTCCCAATCCTGCGCGAGAACCGACTCGATCGCCTCGGGCAGATAGCGCGCGTAGTTGTACGTCGGAATCAACACGCTGATTTTCGGAGCGCGACCGCCGCTGGCGACAGCGGGTAAGAAACCTTGCGGCATGCCGCGGTCGGACCGGGCTGTGTCTGGAAAAGTTCCGCTAGCAGCCTGTCGGACTTTGCCCTTGAACGTCCAAATCGAGACGAAAATCAGTTCCGCCACCGACGGTTCCATCCCAACAGGCTGCTAAGGCAGCGCTGCGCGCTGCAAGGAAAGGACAAGGTCCGAATTTTTGCCGGCACGAAGTGCCGTTTAGGAGTTTGTTGGGAGGAAGCGGACGCATGGGCAGGTATCTCCATGCAACCTCCAAGCATATCGGATCAAAGTCCGACAAGCTCCTCGTTGACGACCGGCGACCGCGAATCGGAGCTGTTTATTGCTCAGTCTTTGGAAGAGCGGACGTCCAGCGCGTCGCGGAGTCCGTCACCGAGGAAATTCAGCGAAAAAAGCGTGAGCGAAAAGAGCGTGCCGGGGAAAACGAGGAGCCACCAAAATTCCTCCATCTTTTCCGCACCGTCTTTGATGAGCACGCCCCAGGAACTCATCGGCGGTTGGACGCCGAGTCCGAGAAAACTGAGGAACGCCTCGAGCAACATGACCGCGGGAATGGTAAGGGTCGTGTACACGATGATCGGCCCGAGAATATTCGGAATCATGTGTCGGAAAATGATGCGGCGGCGACCGAGTCCGAGGGATCGCGCGGCTTCGATGTATTCCATTTTTTTGATGGACATAATTTGCCCGCGAACAATTCGAGCCATGGTGAGCCACTCGACTGCGCCAATTGCAAAGAAGAGGAGAAAAATATTTCGCCCGAAGAACACCATCAGCAGAATAACAAAAATCGTGAAGGGCAGCGCATAGAGAATATCGACGACGCGCATCATGACGGTGTCGATTTTACCTCCGAAGAATCCCGCGACGGCACCGTAGGTGACGCCGATCGTGAGGGCGACGAAGGTCGCCACCAGACCGACCGTAATTGAAATGCGACCGCCAGTCATGATTCGGACGAGAAGGTCGCGACCGAGTTGATCGGTACCCATCCAATGATGTGAATCCGGTGGGCTAAACGTATTCAATAAATCCTGCTCTTCATATCCGTACGAACTGATCATCGGACCGA
This sequence comes from uncultured bacterium, assembly GCA_967755055.1. GTDB lineage: Bacteria > Verrucomicrobiota > Verrucomicrobiia > Opitutales > Opitutaceae > Opitutus. The sequence continues at coordinate 8,981 of CBRAFL010000088.1, read as the reverse complement.
GCAAACACACCGCGACAATGATCAGGAGCATGAGGCCGCCGGCCGTCGCGAGGCGGTTTTTTCGTAATCGGTGCCACGCGTCACTCCACAGAGACGAGCCTTGCTCGAGCTGATCTGGCGTGTCGTCAGCGGACGGAAGATTTTGTGGGGAAATGGAAACCATGCTGAACGCGGTAGGCGATAAGCGCTAGGCGGTAGGCACCCAGTGACGGGCTGAAAAATGAAGTGCGATGCTCATTCGAATTTCAGCCGCGGGTTGAGCCAGACTTGCACGATGTCGACGAGCAGATTGAGCGCGATGACGAGCGTCGCGTAGAGAATCACGGTTCCGAGCACGAGCGTGTAGTCGCGGTTGAAGGCGCTGTTCACGAATTCACGGCCGAGACCCGGTATTTGAAAAATGGTTTCAATGACGAAGGACCCTGTGAGAATGCCCGCAACTGCTGGTCCGAGAAAAGAAACCACGGGAAGAACGCCGCCGCGCAGCGCGTGTTTGAAGACGACGCGCGTTTCACTCGCGCCTTTCGCTCGCGCGGTGCGGATGAAATCCTGATTGAGAATATCCAACATGCCGCCGCGAGTGAGACGCATGATGTAAGCGGAATAAAAAAAACCGAGCACGAGACACGGGAGCAGACGGTCGATCGGTTCAGACCAGCCCGATGCATTTACCCACCGAAAGTGAATGGCGAACGTGAGAATGAGCAGCGGGCCTAGAACAAACGTCGGCACGCAAATGCCGATCATCGCGGTGGAAGAACACAGGTAGTCGATCCATGTGTTTCGTTTCACCGCCGCCAAAATTCCGAGTGGGAGACCGACGACGAGAGCGACGAGCAATGAAAGCGAGCCAAGTTCGAGCGAGGTCGGGAGTTTGTCGGCGATGATCTCGTTGACGGTGCGATTCGGATATTTGAACGACGGGCCAAGATCGCCTTTGAGCAGGTTGCCGAGATAATCGAAGTACTGGGTGTAGAGCGGCTTGTTCAGACCGTAGTGAGCCTCGAGATTGCGAAGGATCTCGGGGCTGACGGCTTTCTCCGCGGTGAACGGCCCGCCCGGCACGAAACGAATCATGAAAAACGTCGCCGTGATAATAACGAAGAGAACGGGAATCGTCTCGAGCAGGCGGCGGGCGATGAAACGGATCATGTTAAAATCGTCCGTCAGAATTCACTCGCATGAGGCGTTGGCAAGGCCCCGTGTGCGACGCACCGCGGTGGAGGCTTCTAATGAACTCACCAAGTTTGTCATTGCGAAGGAGGTTTGCCGACTGCGGCAACCCACGGAGAATTCTAGATGGATCACCACAGCTTGCCCAGAGGCTGGGCGAAGCGTCGCTTCGCTCCTGCTAATGACAGAGCCGTTGTTCATTGTTCTCTCCCCATCCAAGCGCCCGTGCCGCGGTTGAGCGCTGGAGGAAGGTGTATTGGAGTAGGGCAAGGTCTCTGACCTGCCTTTTCCGAAGGGCGGGTCGGAGACCCCGCCCCACCATTACGAGCGCTGCGCTTGGTTTGCCCTCTCGTGATGACAATCTGGGAATTCATTTCTTACATCGGCCAAGCCGCCGCCGTGCCTTAAATCACCCAATCGCCCACGTGCTCGATGATCGTATCTTTTTTCTGACGCGGTCGGATGATCGAAGAGCGGTCGCCCTGATAATAGGCGATGCTGTTCGGGGGCATTGATTGCATCAGCCACACGTTCGAGCCTACGACAGAGTTTTCGCCGATGACGGTTTCGCCCCCAAGAATCGTGGCGCCGGGATAGATCACGACGTTGTCCTCCAGTTTAGGATGACGCTTCACGCCTTTGACCGGCGCGCCATCTTCGTCGAGCTGGAACGACTTCGCGCCGAGCGTCACGTTTTGATAGAGCTTCACGTGATTACCGATCCGTGCAGTCTCGCCGATTACCACGCCGGTGGCGTGATCGATGAAGAAGTGTGCGCCAATTTCCGCGCCGGGATGGATATCGGCGCCCGTTCGCTCATGGGCATATTCCGTAATCATCCGCGGAAGCAGCGGAATGCCGAGTTGGTAGAGCACATGGGCGAATCGTTGGAGCGAAACCACGAGTACGCACGGATAGGCGAGGATGATTTCCTCGATGCTGCGCGCCGCGGGATCACCGCGATATGCGGCGGCGACATCGGTTTGAATGATCTCACGCAGCTCGGGCAAATGGGAAAGGATTTTGGTCGTGAGTTCACGAGCGCGCTTGGCTGGCGATGGCTCTTTGGCGAAGCTCAGGCATTTCTCGATTTCAGAAACGAGGCGCTGATCCAGATCGGCGAGCAGTTGCGAAACCATCTCGGCGACGGCGTTTTTCACGAGTGTCGATTCTTCGAAGAACCCGGGAAATAGCAGGTGCATGCAGTCGACGGCGATCCGGTTAACGGACGCTTGGGCGGGGAGATTAACGCCGTCGAGATGGTTGATGCCGCCGTGTTTTTCGTAGGACGCGAGGAGCGCCTGTTGAATGTCGTCGAGACTCATGCCGGGCTCAGGAAAGCGGGAGAGCGCGGGGGGAGGCGAGCGCGAATCGCGGCATGGGGGAAAGCTGGACGCCGATAGGCGAGCGCGCTGCCATCCGGTTTACGGCGTCGTTCTCATTCTCGTAATCGTTCTCGTTCTCTCATTTGTTCGAAACGAGCCGAGCGGAGCCCGGCAGAGGAGGGAGAACGATTACGAGAACGAGAATGAGAACGATGCGGAGCTGACGGCGACCCGACGTTAGATGTAGTACATCTCCTCCGGGCTCTTCGAGAGGAGTTTATCGAGCGTGTAGAGTTTGGTCTGCTCCGCGAGCGATTCGCGAATTTCGTTCCAGACTTGTCGCATGCGGCGGCCGGAGCGGCCTTCGTGATTGCCGCTTAACCCGAGCACCTCGCCATCGATCACGACAAAAATATCGTAGAGCGAAATCTGATCGGGTGGGCGGGCGAGCGCATAGCCGCCCTGGATGCCGCGGCGGCTCGTGATCAGTCCGCCGTTGCGAAGTTCGCTAAGAATTTGCGCGAGGAAATTGGGCGGGACGTGCTCTACGCGGGCGAGATGTTCGATCTGCGCGAGTTCAGCCGAGCCGTGCAGACGCGCCAACTCGGCGAGCACTCGACAGGCATAATCGACCTTGGCGGAAATCTTCATCGCGCGGATTCGGCCGGATCAAATATTGACGGCGACAGCGTCGGCGTTTTCGCCGAGAGCGGTGAGAATTTGCAGCACGCTGCTCGCGACCGAATCGCGCTCGGGATGCAGCACTAATTCGGCGCGCAACGGAGCTTCGTAAGGCGCGGAGACGCCGGTGAAATCTTTGAGGTCTCCACGATCCGCGCGGGCGTAAAGACCCTTGGGATCGCGCTGACGGCACACTTCAACCGGCGTCGAGACATGGATCTCGATGAAGTGTCCGGCAGGAAGGAGCGACCGGGCGTGTTCGCGATCGGACCGAAACGGTGAAATGAAAGCGGCGAGGCAAATGAAACCGGCGTCCGCGAAGAGTTTCGCCACTTCCGCGACACGACGGATGTTCTCTGTGCGATCAGCTGCGGAGAAACCCAGATCGGAGCAAAGCCCGTGACGCAGATTGTCGCCATCGAGCAGGTAAACGTGTCGGCCCATTTGATAGAGCTGGCGTTCGAGTTCGTTGGCGATCGTGGATTTTCCCGAGCCGGATAATCCCGTGAACCACACCACGCGGCCAACCTGACCATAACGCCGGCTGCGCGCATCGGTCGTGACCTGGCTTTTATTCCAGAAGAGATCGGTGGATTTGGCGGGCACGGTGTTTGCGTTTAGCGGCATGAAACGCCCGCGAAATGTAGCCGTGCGCTTTCGCGCGCGGTCCGCACCGTAACCGGTGCGGCTACGTGTGGTGCGGCTACACTTCGAGCCGTGGCGCGGCGAGCGCGCAACCTACACGGATTTCGGGGGCGTATCGCGATTGTCATGACGAAGTGCGCGTTTAAATCACGTAGTCGCCGCTCTCCAGTTTCACGAATTCGCGAGGGCGCAGCAGCATGCCCGCACCCACGGTGGCGTTGGTACCTTGCTCGATGAGAATGAATGCGCCCGTTAAACGATTCGCGGGAAAACCGTCGTAGAAAATTGGTTTCGCGGTGCGAATTCTAATTTCGCCGAGGTCATTCATCGCCAGCTCGGCCGGCGCGGATTCGGGTTCGAGGCTTTCGATATTCAGACGGTGTTCAATCTCAGTGACGACCGCCTGAACGATGTTGCTGGTGTGCTTGAGGAAATATTTCTTCCCGCGTTGCAGCGGACGTTGATGCATCCAGCAAATCTTCGCATGGAGCTCCGTATCAGCGCCAGGGAGACGGTCGAGGCCCACGATCATGCTGCCGCGGCTAATATCAATGTCGTGCTCGAGCACGAGGGTGACGGACTGCGGGCCAAACGCTTCCTCCAACGGACCGTCGAGCGTCCAGATTTGTTTCACCGTGGTCACGATGCCAGCGGGAAGCGCGAGGACTTTCTGGCCGACCTTGATGACGCCGCTCGCGATTTGACCGCTGAAGCCGCGGAAGTCGTGGAGGTGATCGTCCTTCGGATTGTTTGGACGGTTCACCCATTGGACCGGCATCCGAAAGCAATTCAGATTCAGATCGCTCGCGATGTGCACCGTTTCGAGGTGACCGAGAAGCGTGGGTCCGACGTACCACGGTGCGCTGTTCGAGCGATCCACGACGTTGTCGCCGTTGAGCGCGCTGATCGGAATAAACTGAACGTCTTTGATTCCGAGACGTGGGAGAAACTGTTCGAACTGCTGGCGGATTTCGATAAAGCGCGCCTCGCTCCAGCCGACGAGATCCATCTTGTTGATCGCGACGACCAGATGCGGAATGCGCAGCAGTGAAGCGATCGCGGTGTGGCGGCGGCTTTGCTCGATCACACCGAGGCGGGCATCAACGAGAATGATCGACAGGTTCGCGGTACTCGCGCCCGTGACCATGTTGCGCGTGTACTGAACGTGGCCCGGAGTGTCAGCGATGATAAACTTGCGGCGAGGCGTCGCGAAGTAGCGATAAGCGACGTCGATCGTGATACCTTGCTCACGTTCGGCGCGAAGACCGTCGGTGAGATTCGCGAGGTTGATCTGTCCGCCACCGGTGATGTCGGCTGAACGCTCGAGCGCTTCGAGCTGATCCTCCATGATCGATTTTGAATCGTAGAGGAGGCGGCCGATGAGCGTGGATTTACCGTCATCGACGCTGCCGCAGGTGTTGAAACGGAGAATATCGACCAGCGACGCGGGATGCGTCGCCGGTCGATATTCGGAGACTGAAGATCGTAGATCGGAGATCGGCGACTGAATTTCAGAGGTCGCGGATCGCAGATCAGAGTTCGGGAAAGGTGAGATGGACATCGAAGAGTGGTCGTTAGCTACGATCTCCGAAAAAGCGGATAAGGCCGCTGATAAGCTGGCCACTGCGGATGCAGCGGTCGCGGAGGACTTGGTGTTCGGGTTCAGAGATAAAATGATTGTCGAGCAGAACGTAGCTCATCGACCGGAGTTCGCCGCAGGAGCGGCGTGCAATATTGTAGAATTGGATTTTCTCTGCTACGTGGAGGCTCTCCCATCCTTCGGAGATGTTGTTCATTACGGACACGCTGGCGCGGCGGTTCTGGTCGCATAGGCCGAAATCACGTGAGAGCGGTTCACGACGACAGAGCGCGTAGATTTCATTCGTGAGTTCGCGCGCGGATCTCCACGCATCGAGGTCTTCAAAAGTTTTAGGCGCACTCATTAGTCGATCTCCAATCTACGAACTTCGATCTGCGGCGGATTAAAAGTATCCGGCTTTCTTGCGGTCTTCCATGGCGGCCTCGGAGGCTTTGTCGTCGGCGCGCGAGCCTCGCTCCGTCACGCGAGCAGCGGCGATTTCGGTGATGATATCGTCAAAGTTGTCGGCGGGCGATTCGACCATGCCGGTGCTGATGATGTCTCCGATCGTGCGGACGCGGACAACGAGTTCGCTGACGGTTTCGTTCGGCTTCGGCGGAACGATATCGTTGACCGGCAGCCATTGTCCGGCCCGGCGGACGCATTTGCGGCGGTGACTAAAATAGATCGTTGGCACCTCGAGTTTTTCGCGCCGGATGTATTCCCAGACGTCCATCTCGGTCCAATTGCTCAACGGAAACACGCGCATGTTTTCGCCGGCGTTGAGGCGGCCGTTGAACAAATTCCAAATTTCGGGGCGTTGGTTTTTTGGGTCCCACTGGCCAAAGCTATCGCGGAAACTGAAGAAGCGTTCTTTCGCGCGGGCTTTTTCTTCGTCGCGTCGTGCGCCACCGATGCAGCAGTCGAAACGAAACTCTTCGATCGCCGCGAGGAGAGTAGGAATCTGAAGTTTGTTGCGGCTGATCTCGCCGGGCGCGGGCGTGGCGATGCCGGAGGCGATCGCATCTTCGACTTTACGAATAATGAGTTTGGCGCCGAGTTGGGCGGCGCGACGATCGCGGAATTCGTTCAGCTCGGGGAAATGGTGGCCGGTGTCGACATTCAGCAACGGCATCGGCAGCTCAGCGGGGCGAAATGCTTTTTCGGCGAGGCGCAGAAGGCAAATTGAGTCTTTGCCGCCGGAAAAAAGCAGTGCCGGTCGCTCGAACTCGCCGGCGACTTCGCGCATCACGTGGATGGCTTCGGTCTCGAGATGCTGGAGGTGGTCGAGATGGTAATTACTCACGGATTCAGGAATCGAAAAAATGGAAATGAAGAACGGCTCGTCCGGAGGACTCGCCCTACCTTTTAGGCGGAGGCGGCGACGGCTTTTCCGCCCCACGAAGCGTGGAGGCCGCATTCGCGTTTCTCGTCGGCCTTCGCGGGATCGAAGTAGTCCCATTCGTTCGGAAGGTTGTTCTTCTCGAGATAGGCGTCCATATCGGCGTCGCTAAAATAAAACACGGGACTGACTTTGAGCGAGTTGAAGTTCGCGTCGTGAGAAACGATGTCGAGACCGGCCCGGTTCGGATTCTGGACCTTGCGAAGCGCGGTGATCCAGACGGTGGGCGCGAGTTCGCGCATGCCGCGTTGAAACGGCTCGAGCTTCATGACGGCGCTAAATTTTTTCAGACCTTCCTCGTCTTCGGTCGTGGGAATTTCACCGTGAAGCGCGTCGCGATGCGCCGGTGTCATTTTCGGCAGGAAGGGCTTCAGGTTCAGCTTGAGCTGCGCGCGAAGTTGTTCGGCGTGTTTGTAAGTCGCCGGGCGGTTGTAACCGTGATCGACCCAGAGAACGGGGATGTCGGGTTGAACCTGGGTCGCGAGGTGAAGGACGACGGCCTCGTACGGACGGAAGTTGGTGGACACGATCACCCGGCCGCCACCGGCTTGGGCGACGGCCCAGCGAACGATGTCGAGCGGAGACTTGGAACGGAGATCAGAGTTGGCGGCGGCGATTTGCTCAGGCGAAAAGGACATGGAAGGAAAGATGACGAAAGGCGTTTGGCTGAGAGCGAAGAGGATGGAGCTGAGAGAACGGCGGCTCGTCCGGAGGACTCGCTCTACCTTAGGCGGTTGCGGCAACGGGCGCTGCGGGCGGAGGAGTCGCTGCAGCGGCGGCCGCGGCCTGCGCGGCTTGTTCGGGCCAGAGGACGCGGGAGGCGAAATCGCCGAAGCGTTCGCCGGGTTGACGATCGTTTTTCCAGCGCGTCAAAAGCGGGCGGAGTTCGTTTTCGATCTCCGGATCTTTGACCGTGTCTTTGAACACGCGATTGAGGCGCGTGCCCGCGGCGTTGCCGCCGAGCCAGAGCTGGTAGCGGCCGGGCGCTTTGCCGACGAAGGCGATTTCGGCCATGTAAGGACGCGCGCAACCGTTGGGGCAGCCCGTGGAGCGGATGATGATTTCTTCGCCGCCCAGTCCGATTTCGCCACCGAGTTTTTCGATGCGATCGATGAGGCCGGGCAACATGCGTTCGGATTCGGCGAGCGCGAGTCCGCAGGTCGGCAGCGCTGGGCAGGCCATCGAGGCAGCGTGGAGAATGGACGCCTGGTTCTCGGTCTTCACGCCGTGGCTGGCGAGGAGCGCGTTGATGGCCTCGCGCTGCTCCGTGCGGATGTTCGCGAGAATGACGTTCTGATTCGCGGAAAGGCGGAACTCGACGTTCGGGAATTTCTCGGCGACGCGGCGCAACGCGGTTTTTTGCTGCTGTTGTCCGGCGTCTTTAACGCGACCGGTCTCGACGAAAAGGGTGAGGAAAAGGCTGCCGTCGACGGCGCGATTCCAACCGTAGATGTCGCCGGTCGTGGTGAACTCGAAACGGCGAACGCCACCGAGAATGATTCCAGCGCGGCGGTTAACTTCGGCGGCAACCCAGGCTGCGCCTTTTTCTTCGACGACGTACTTGAGGCGGGCGTGTTTGCGATTCGTGCGGTCGCCGAAATCGCGATGGATCGTGAGGACGGCTTTTGCGACCTCGATTAGGTCCTCGCGTTTGAAGAAGCCGATCACGTCGGCGAGGCGCGGGAACGTTTGCGTGTTGCCGTGGCTGCGACCCATGCCGCCACCGACTGCGAGATTGTAGCCGAGCAGTTTGTCGCCCTCGACGACGGCGATGAAGCCGAGATCATTGGTGTAGATATCCATGTCATTCACCGGCGGGATGACGAAGGAGACCTTGAATTTGCGCGGCAGGTAAGTCTGGCCGTAGAGCGGATCGACGAAGTTTTTGTTGGCCGGGTCGTCGAGGTTGAGCTGGACGTTATCGATCCAGATCGAGTGGTAGGCGCTGGTCTGCGGTGCGAGCGCGTGCATGACGGCGACGCTGTCTTTGAAAACTTCTTCGCGGGCCTTCGTGTAAGCAGGCGTGGGCGACGCGGTGACGTTGCGGTTGACATCGCCGCAAGCTGCGAGGGTCGAGAGCAACGACTCGTTGATCTTTTTGATCAGCGGACCGAGGCCGGATTTGAGGACGCCGTGAAACTGGATGCTCTGGCGCGTGGTGATGCGGAGCGTGTTG
>CBRAFL010000087.1:0-16748 GCA_967755055.1 uncultured bacterium | reverse complement strand
TCGCAACGCGCGCCACCGCAACTTCGAGCGTCGTCGGCTGCTCAAGCGAAGTTCCCGGCGCATCTGCCTTGCCATCAGGCGCAACGAAGAAGACGTGCTTTGCCTTGGGCAACTCGTAGCGCAACTGAACCGGGCCGTAAGGTCCGCCGGACGGCTGCGCGTCCAGACGGAGAGCGGCGCCGGACAGCAGAACCGCCGCCATCGAGACCCGGCTCACCAGCGAAAGTAAAAAACAGAGGAGCGCAGAGCGGCGGGGTAAACCAGAATCATTCATGGGGAAAAGAGAACAACATGAGACGCGGCATTACAGAGTACGGCACTGCGAAATTTCCTCAAAGTTGTTCCAACGTTAGCCTAGAGTTCGACTCTACAAAATCAGCGCCATCCTGCTCTCTTCCTCTCATCGTGAAACCAAGAAGCCTCTGTCTCGCGTACTCGCTCCTGCTGGCATTCGCGTCGCCCGCCTTCTCGGTCGCACTTCGAGCAGATGAACCCGACCCCGATCGACGCATCACCGCTGCCTTCGTCCTCGCGTTCGGACGCGCGCCGACCGCCAGCGAAATCTCCGCCGTGAGCAAAAATACTGCGGGCTCCATTTCCGATCTCGTTGCACGTCTCGGTCAGGAACTCGAGAACGATCAAGGGCAGAAAAACATGATCGCACACCGCGCCTTCGTTGACGTGTTCGGGCGAGAGCCGCTTCCGGGTGAAATCAACCCAGCCGAAGAAAGCGATGCAACTTACCTCGCCGCTACGCGACGACACCTTCGCAGGCTGGTGCAACATCGCGAAGAGTACGAACAGGTCGTGCAGCGCGCCTACCGTCGCGTGCTCCGCCGCGAACCTTCTGCGGAAGAAATCGCGTATTGGAATCAGCATGACGTTCTGCCCCACGCGCTGCTGAACGCTGCCATTGAACACTGGGCTCGTCGCAACCAGCCGGGTCTGATGGTGACGTCAGGACGTCCGACCGTTTCACTGAACAGCGAGTTTCTCACGACAGTCCAGCTCGCTGTCCCTCTCACTACCGAAGCCGCGGCCGCGCTCGGCACGCCTCGCACCCAGATGGAGTCCGATCTTGCGTGTGCCACCGCTCGCAACGTCCTCGCCGTCGGCGCCGGGAGTTTGGTCAGCGACGGCGGAATCCCCTTCGTCGCAGCCGGCCGAGCCTTATCGTCGAACTGAAGGTCTTGCGGAACAGGTTTTGACTCAAGCGGCTTCGGCCCGAACTCACGCTATCATCTCCCACCAAATCTCCCGCAGTCCCAACCGTTCGATCCACGGCTCAATTGCCGCCTGATCGATCCCCGTCACTTCTCTGATCGCGCGGATGTCCGCCGGATGTTTCGTCGATCCACCCTCGCGATAAAATTCCATTTTGCGCAGGACAACATACTCCGGCGGAGCCACCCATAGTTCGAGATTCTCATTCCAACGAATTCGCCTACGACGCTCCAGTGCCCATTCGTGAAGGGGATCCGCACCAGTTAAATAAATGTCCGCTTTGTAGCCGCTCTCGTGGTGAATCAGGTTAAAATGTCCGCGATGCGTTCGCGCCTGTTCGGCGCGAATCACGGCCTCTGGCGGCACATAAAATTCCGCGTCAGGGAAGGCCACCAGTAACGCCACCCGTCCCGCATCGTTCAAACTGAGCACGACGTCGAGGTCGTTGGTCACACGCGGTTGCCCATAAACAATCGCCGCAGTTGCGCCTGTAACCATATAAGGCGCCCCTACCGCCTCCAACCGTCGAACAAACAATTCCAGTTCAACCGGTCCGTGCATACAAAATCCGCTCCGCAACCGCTCGGCTGATCTCGGTCTCCGTCCACCCCGGATGCCGTTGCCGAAAGCCCGCCGCCATCAGTTCTCGCATCGACTGATTCATCCGCATCGCCTGTTGCAATCGCTGCTGCGGTGTCATCGCCCGATAAATCGCCACCTGACGCTCGTGCGCCAAGCGCAGGTGATCGGTCTCGGTGACAGGGGACATGTGTGGAGCATAAGGCCTGATGAGACGCATGCAAGGCCGGTCCGGGTGAAGCTTGACCCCGAGCGAATCAAAAGGCGTGTAGTCTCCCGCGTCATATGACGTCGCAATTCGCTGTTTAACGATCTGCCGCTTCTTTGATTGGCGGCGCAACTTTGTCTCATCCAAACTGGTGTCATGAAGTTTCCTCGCTTCGCCGCCCCGCTTTTTTCTCTCGCGGTCTCCACGCTGTCGGCCTTCGCCGTCGAGCCGACCTCCGACTCCACCGCGCGCTTCCTCCCTATTGCGGAAAACGCTTGGGCCGGCAGCTCGGTGAACGTCGTCGCCAACATCCGTCAGTCGCTCTTTACCGATCATCGCACGCAATTCGCCGCGTACTACGACGCCGACGGTTTCATGGTCCTCGCGAAACGTGCCCTGGGCACGGATACGTGGGAAATCCATCGCACCGCTCATCGCGGCAATGTCGCTGATGCCCATAATTCCATCAGCCTCGCCGTCGACGGCGCGGGCTTTCTCCATGTCGCTTGGGATCATCACGGGAATCCTCTCCATTACGCCCGCTCCGCGACAGCCGGTTCGCTCGAACTCGCCTCGCCCACGTCGATGACCAGCGAACGCGAAACCCAGGTAACCTATCCACAATTTTTCCGCCTGCCCGACGGCGATCTCCTTTTTCTTTATCGCGACGGCGCTTCGGGCCGCGGCTCGCTCGTCCTCAACCGCTACGTCACTGGCACCGGCAAATGGTCCGCCGTGCAACCCAACCTCATCGATGGTGAGGGTCAGCGCAGTCCTTACTGGTGCATGACGGTCGACCGAAAGGGCACCTTGCATCTCGGCTGGATCTGGCGCGACACCCCTGACGTCGCCACCAATCACGACCTCGCTTACGCGCGTTCGACCGACGGCGGCGTCACCTGGACCCGCAGCGACGGCACGAGTCTCGCACTTCCCATCACAGCGGCGACCGCTGAATACGCCCTGCGGATTCCGACGAATAGCAACCTCATGAACTCGCCGGTGATCGACACGAACCGCGCCGGACACCCGTACCTTTGCACGTATTGGTCGCCCACGCCGGGAGCGCCTCCGCAGTTTCAAATCGTAACTCACGATGGCAAGGCGTGGCAGCACTACGCCGGTCCACCCGCCGGCGCTTCGTTCGAACTCGCGGGCCCCGGCACGAAACATCCTCCGATCTCCCGCGCCGCCCTGCTCGTCGAGAACATCTCCGGAGCCACGCTCATCCATCTGCTTTACCGCGACGATTCCCGCAGCGGACGTATCATCGCCGCGACGCGTGATCCACGCAACGCTGCCGCCCCGTGGGCCGAACGGGAATTAACCCGCGACTCCGTCGGAGCCTGGGAACCCGCCATCGATCCCATCGCGTGGGACCGTTTTCAACAAGCGCATCTCCTCGTCCAAAAAGCGACGCAGCGCGACGGCGACGATCATCAAGCCGCACCGACCGCGCCGGGCGTGATCGGCGATTTCATCTGGTCGCCCATCACCCTGCGCAGCCGTGAACAAAACCCCACGCCTGCTGAACCCATTCCCACGGCCGAGCTGGAAAAACCGCTCGTCGCCGCCGAGATTCTCGCACTCTCGCAAAAAGTCGCCGACTGGCAATGGGCCCACATGCCTGATCCCACCGTCCGCCACCCACGCGGCTGGGAAACAGCCCCGTTCTACCTCGGCGCGCTGGCACTCGATCGCGCTCTGCCGACTCACGCACTGCGCGAGCGCATGCTCCAGCAGGCGGAAACACTCGGCTGGCAACCCCACGCGCGGCCTTATCACGCCGACGACTACTGCGTCACCCAGGCCTATCTCGAGTTGTATCACGATAGCCGTGACGCGCGCATGATCGAGCCCACTCGCAAGCGACTCGACGCCATTCTCGCGCAACCAGCTCACGGAGTCTTCGACTGGGGCACGCCCTACAGCCAGGAGCACTGGTCCTGGTGTGACGCGCTTTTCATGGCGCCCGTATCGTGGCTGCTGATGTGGCAGGAAACCGGTGACCGGCGGTATCTCGATTTCATGAACCGCGAATGGTGGAACACCACGCAACAACTCTTCGAACCCGCGACCCACCTCTACTACCGCGACGAATCCTACCTCGACGTACGCGAAGCCAATGGTCGCACGATTCACTGGTCGCGCGGAACCGGCTGGGTTTTTGCCGGACTCGTCCGCGTGCTCGATCACTTCCCGAAAGATCACCCGGACTACCCGCGCTACGTGACGCTTTATCGCGAACTGGCAGGTGCGATTCTCGCGGCACAACAAGACGACGGCACGTGGCGCGCCGCTCTGCTCGATCCGGCCGCGCACCCCGGGAGAGAAACCAGCGGTTCCGCATTTTATACGTTCGGCCTCGCCTGGGGCGTAAACCACGGACTGCTCGATCCGAAGCTAACGCCGGCGGTGCGACGCGCGTGGAACGGACTCGCCGATTGCGTCACACCCGAAGGGAAGCTCGAGCACGTCCAGCCGATCGGCGCCGCCCCGCAAGGTTTTGATCCCCACAACACGGAAGCCTTCGCCGTCGGTGGTTTCCTGCTCGCCGCGAGCGAGGTACAGGCACTGGCCCAAAAAAACTAGCGCGCGCGATTTTTGTATGGGCTCCGTCAGTTTTAGCGGCTGCGAGCGTGAGCGAGTGGAGGATCGAACTGTAGGTGGCGCGCTCGCCGCGCAACGTATCCGCGAATCGCGGACGTAGCGCGGCAAGCGCGCTACCTACACCCCACACGCGCGAGATTTTACCCAGTTCCAATCCTTCTTTTCCTTTTTCCCCATGCGCTCCCCTTTCCCCGCACGCATTGCCTCCGCTCTCATCGCCGCCGCGTCGCTTCACGCCGCGCCACCCGCCGCCGAACTCTTCGTTCGTCCCGCCGCGAATCCGTCACCCACGCTCTACCGTGATGGCTGGATCGATCTGAACAAGAACGGTGCGAAAGATCCCTACGAAGATCCCGCCCGTGATGTCGACGCCCGCATCGCCGACCTGCTCGCGCGCATGACGCTCGAAGAGAAGACCGCACAGATGACCACGCTCTACGGTTTCCCGCGCGTGTTAAAAGACGAACTGCCCACCGACGCCTGGCGCGAGGCGTTATGGAAAGACGGCATCGGCAACATCGACGAGCACATGAACGGTAATACGGGTTGGACGAACAACCTCGCGGACCCCGTTCACGATCTGCCTTGGTCGCTTCACGCTCGCGCGATCAACGAGGTCCAACGTTGGTTCGTCGAACAAACCCGCCTCGGCATCCCCGTCGATTTCACCAACGAAGGCATTCGCGGTCTGCTCCATTCCAAAGCCACCAGTTTTCCCGCCGAGGTCGGCATCGGCAGCACGTGGGACGCACCGCTCGCCCGCGCGATCGGCCGCGTGACCGGCAGCGAGGCGCGCGCCCTTGGCTACACGAACGTCTACTCACCTGTGCTCGATCTCTCGCGCGATCCGCGCTGGGGCCGCGTCGTCGAATGCTACTCCGAGGATCCGTTCCTCACGGCGACCCTCGGCGCCGAGCAGGTTCGCGGCATCCAGGAACAGCACGTCGTGTCCACGTTGAAACACTTCGCCATTTACAGCATTCCGAAAGGCGGACGCGACGGCGAGGCTCGCACCGATCCGCAAGCCACCTGGCGCGACGTGCAAACGATCTATCTCGCACCGTTTCGCCACGCGATTCGCGACGCCGGCGCGCTCGGCGTCATGGCCTCCTACAACGATTACGATGGCATACCGATGGAGGCGAACCGGCATTTTCTCACCGACATCTTGCGCGGCGAATACGGTTTCAAAGGTTACGTCGTATCTGACAGCGCCGCCGTCGAGTTCGTTCATCTCAAGCACCGCGTCGCCGGCACGCCCGCCGATGCCATCCGCCAATCTGTCGAAGCAGGTCTCAACATTCGCACCAACTTCACCCCTCCCGCCGCCTATGCCGAACCGCTTCGCCAGCTCGTGCGCGACGGGAAACTTTCGATGGACGTAATCGATTCTCGAGTACGCGACATTCTGCGCGTGAAATTCTGGCTCGGCCTCTTCGATCGTCCTTACGTCGCCAATCCCGCTGCCACCGATCGTATCGTCCGCGCGCCTGAGCATCTCGCCGTCGCCCGGCAAGCCGCTCGCGAATCCATCGTGCTCCTGAAAAACGATCACGCCACGCTTCCGCTAGATCGTGCGAAACTGAAAAAAATTCTCGTCACCGGACCGCTCGCCGATGACGGCCACGCCTGGTGGTCGCGCTACGGGGCACAACGCCTCAACTTCGTCACGCCGCTCGCCGGTTTGCGCGCGCAACTCGGTGCAAACGTCGAAGTACGCTACGCCAAAGGAGTCGAAGCGAAGGACGAGCACTGGCCCGCCAGCGACGTCCTCAAAGAACCGCCTTCCGAAAAAATCCGCGCCGACATCGCTGCCGCAGTTTCCGCAGCCCAGGATGTCGATGCCATCATCGCGGTCCTTGGCGAAACCGACGAGCTCTGCCGTGAATCCTCCAGCCGCATCAGCCTCAATCTCCCCGGCTACCAGCAGGAGCTGCTCGAAGCCCTTCACGCCACCGGGCGTCCCGTCATAGTCGTGCTGAGCAGCGGTCGTGCGCTCAGCGTCAACTGGGCAGCGCAACACGTGCCCGCGATTCTCGAGATGTGGTTCCCGGGTGAAGACGGCGGCGCAGCGCTCGCCGACGTCCTGCTCGGCGACGCCAATCCCGCCGGACGATTGCCGGTCACGTTTCCGAAGAGCGTGGGTCAGATCCCGCTCAATTTCCCCGCCCATCCCGGCTCACAAGCCCGCGATGCGGGCCAGGTCACCGGACCATTATTCCCCTTCGGCCACGGCCTGAGTTACACGACGTTTGCCTACGATCATCTGACCGTCTCGCCCGAGCGCGCCGGCGCAGGCGCCACTGTCACTATCACTGTCGATGTCACCAACACCGGCGCTCGGGCAGGCGACGAAGTCGTGCAGCTTTATCTCCGCGACGACTACACCAGCGTCATCACGTTCGAGAAAGTGCTTCGTGGTTTTGAACGCGTGCCGCTCGCGCCCGGTGAGACACGGCGAGTAACGTTCACCCTGCATCCCGCAGATCTCGCCCTGTATGATCGCAACAGTCATTGGACCGTCGAGCCCGGCCGCTTCACCGTGATGATCGGTGCCTCCTCCGAAGATATTCGCCAGCGCGCTACGTTTACGATCACGGCACCCGACGGCACCGCGCCCGACGAAGTTCCGATCGAGGACCAGCACGTCGACCCGCGCTGATCTGAGCTCGCAGCTCGCGTAGCTACGAGCGTGAGCGAGTGGACTGACGCCGTATTGATCGCAAAGTCCTCGTAGCCCTGCGCGTGAGCGCAGGGATCCTGCCGCTCCCGCGGCGGGCTACAACGAACTCCTTTGGTTTTGCTCTCAGCACTCAGCTCACAACTCTCAGCTGATCGCCCCCTGGCATCAAATGGCCATTCCCGCCTCCATCACCGCTCTACTTGCACGCTCCGACGAATTGCGCGGCCTGCTCGTCCGCTGGTGCAATCAAAATTCCGGCAGCGAAAACCTCACCGGCCTCGCCGCCATGCTCGACCTCCTGCACGCCGAGTTCTCCCGATTACCCGAAGCCGCCTCCGAACGCGTCCCCCTCTTCGCCACCACCGCGCAGGCCCTGCGCGTGCGCGTCCGCCCAACGGCTCCTCTCCAAATTTTTATCAGCGGGCACTACGACACCGTTTATGGCGTGGATCATCCGTTTCAAACCTGTGACCAACCCGCGCCCGACCGACTGCGCGGACCGGGCACTTCCGACATGAAAGGCGGACTCGTCGTCATGCTGGCCGCACTACAAGAGTTTGAGCAAACCTCCCACGCCGCCCGTATCGGTTACGAAATTCTCCTCGGCCCCGACGAGGAGATCGGTTCGCAAGGCACGGCGCCGCTCCTGCAGGAAGCGGCGAAACGCCACCGGTTCGGCCTGGTGTTTGAGCCCGCGCGCGCCAATGGCGATATCGTCAAGTCGCGCAAGGGCACCGGCATTTTCACTCTCACCTGCCACGGCCGCGCCGCACATGCCGGTCGCGATCCTGCCGCGGGTCGTAACGCCATTCTCGCCCTCTGCGAGATCCTTCCTCACGTCGAAGCACTCAACCGCTCACTCCCCGGCGTGATGGTCAACATTGGCAGCATTAAAGGCGGCGGCGCCCCCAATATTGTGCCCGACTTCGCGGAAGCCGTGATCAATGCGCGCGTCACTCACCGCGGCGATGATGCACTCTTCCTTGGAAAACTACACGAGGCCTGCGCTCCCGTGAATGCTCGCGAAGGCTATCGCCTGGAAATCAGCGGCGCTTTCAACCGTAGTCCGAAAACTGAAACGCTTTTTGAAATTTCCCTCTTTTCCGACTGGCAACAATGCGCCACCGAATTCGGCCTGATGTTGGACTGGCAACACGTCGGCGGCGGCTCCGACGGCAACATTCTCTCCGCGGCAGGACTGCCGAATCTGGACGGTCTGGGCTGCGTCGGCGACCACCTCCACAGCCCGGAGGAGTTCTGCCACCTGCCGAGTCTCGCACAACGCGCTCAGATCGCCGCGCTGTTCCTTCATCGACTCGCCTCCGGAGAAATGGACGTACCAGCAAAAGACTGACACACTTGCCTCATGTTAGTCTTCCGCCCCATTCGCGAAGCCGACCTGCCTGGCCTGATCGCTTTGGCGGGGTCCACTGGCGGCGGCCTCACGACGCTGCACGCGAACGAAGAATTCCTCGCCGACCGCATCGAAAATTCTCTCCGCGCCTTTCGGCCACGCGTCCGTAAACCCGGCGGCGAATTTTATTTATTCGCCCTGGAGGACACCATCGCAGGCGAAATCGTTGGCGTATCCGGTATCGCGTCACGCGTCGGCGGGTTCGATCCGTGGTACAGTTACGAGATCCGACCGGAGCAATTCGTTCACAAACCGCTCAAGGTCGCTCGCGAAATTCCGGTGCTTCACCTCAAGCAGGAACATCGCGGCCCCACCGAAATTTGTTCGCTCTTTCTGCGGGCCGATCGCCGGCGCAGCGGAGCCGGGCGCCTGCTGTCGCTCGCTCGCTTCCTCTTCATGGGCGCTTCGCCGCAGCGCTTCACCCCGGAAGTGATCGCCGAAATGCGCGGCTACATTGATCAAACCGGCAAGTCGCCTTTCTGGGAAGCCGTCGGCCGCCATTTTTTCCCAATCGATTTCTATGCCGCCGACGTGCTCAGCGGACTCGGCGAAAAAGAGTTTATCGCCGACCTCATGCCGCGTTATCCGCTTTACGTTCCGTTGCTCGCCACTGACGTGCAGGCGGCGATCGGCAAAGTGCACCACGACACCGAGCCCGCGCTCGCGCTCCTCGTGGCCGAGGGATTCATACCGACCAACGAGGTCGATATTTTCGACGCTGGTCCCGTCGTGCGGAGCCAGATCGATCAACTGCGCACCGTCCGCCAGGTGCGCGTCGCCAAGGTGAGAAGCGCCTTCGCCACCGTACCCGAAGAATCACCACGCCGACTGCTCGCCAATGGCACGCTCGATTTTCGAGCAACGGTTGGCGGACTCATCGAGTACGAAGATGGCACGGTTTCGCTCAACGCCGCCACCGCTGGCGCGCTCAATCTCGACGCCGGCGACAAACTCTGGTTCGCCCCGATTCGATGAACACGTTTTCTTCGGTCAACCCTGCGACCGGCGAGATCGTCTGGACCGGTCCTGCTGCGACCTCGTCGGAAATTAACCGCGCCGTTGCCACTGCTCGTGCCGCATTTGGATCCTGGGCGCGCCGCCCGCTTGAGGAACGCGCATCCATCTTGTGCACGTTCGCTGGTCAATTAACCGCGAACAAAGAGTCGCTCGCCGAAATTATTTCACGAGAGGTAGGGAAACCTCATTGGGAAGCGCTGACCGAAGTGCAGTCGATGATCGGGAAGATCGATATATCCATCGAAGCTCACGCGAAACGCTGCGCAGAATTCAGAAATTCACTCGGCATCACGCGCTTCAAACCGCATGGCGTAGTTGCCGTGCTCGGGCCGTTTAATTTCCCCGGCCACCTTCCCAACGGTCACATCGTGCCGGCACTCCTCGCAGGCAACACCGTTGTCTTCAAACCAAGTGAATTGAGCCCCGCCGTCGCAGAGCAGACCTGCGCACTCTGGACCCGTGCCGGGCTGCCCGCCGGCGTGCTCAACCTCGTACAAGGCGCCCGCGAAACCGGCGCCGCGCTCGCCGCGCATCCTGATATCGACGGACTCTTCTTCACGGGCAGCGCGCGCGCGGGCCTCGCGCTCAGCGAACTGTTCGCCAAAACTCCCGAAAAAATTCTCGCTCTCGAAATGGGCGGCAACAATCCGCTCGTCGTCCACCGCGCTGCCGATCTCAGAGCCGCCGCGGTGCTCACCGTGCAATCAGCTTACCTCAGTGCCGGCCAGCGCTGCACCTGCGCGCGGCGATTGATCGTTCCGCGCGGCGTCGACGGTGATGCTTTTTTGGCTGAGCTTGTCCGCCTCATAAAAAAAATTGTCGTCGGCTCTCACACAGACCGCCCAGAGCCGTTCATGGGACCCGTAATTTCCGAAAAATCGGCGATCCATTTGGCCTCCGCTCAAGACACGTTCGTCAGAGCTGGCGCCAACGTTCTCACCCCTCTGGTTCATTTAAAAAAAGGAACCGGCTTTGTTTCACCCGGCCTGCTCGACGTGTCTGCAGTAGCCGAGCGGAGTGACGAAGAATTTTTTGGCCCCTTGCTGCTGGTGACTCGCGTTCCGGATTTCGACGCCGCGATTCGCGAGGCCCGCCGGACCGCCTACGGGCTGGCTGCGGGCCTGATCTCTGACGACGCGGCGCTCTACGCACAATTCTTCAGCGAGGTGCGTGCCGGTATCATCAATTGGAACCAGCAGCTCACCGGAGCGAGCAGCGGCGCTCCGTTCGGTGGAGTCGGTCGCAGCGGCAATCACCGCCCCAGCGCGTATCTCGCTTCCGACTACTGCTCCTATCCGGTGGCATCGATCGAAATGCCCGTGCTGAAACTGCCCGTGGTGCTCCCGCCGGGCATTAGTAGCGAGTAGCGGGTAGCGAGTAGCGAGCATGCAATCCCGGATTACATCCTCGCTGTCTTTCTACTCACTACCCGCTACTCACTACTCGCTACTTTCCAGATGCAGGCCTACGAAGTAAATTTCGACGGACTCGTCGGACCGACGCATAACTACGCCGGACTCTCGCACGGTAACGTCGCGTCGATGTCGCACGGCGGAGCGGCCTCGAATCCACGCGAAGCCGCGCTGCAGGGTTTGGCGAAAATGAAATTTCTCGCCGACCTCGGACTGCGACAGGCCGTCCTCCCACCGCATGAACGCCCGTCTATCGATACGCTTCGCGCAACGGGATTCGGCGGCACTGACGCCGACGTGCTCGCCACGGCAGCCAAAATTACGCCCCAACTTCTCGTCGCCTGCTCCTCCGCTTCGAACATGTGGGTGGCCAACGCCGCTACCGTGACACCATCAAGCGACACCGCAGACGGACGCGTGCATTTCACTCCAGCCAATCTTGTCTCAAAATTCCATCGCTCCATCGAGCCGCCGCAAACCGCGCGTACGCTGCGAGCGATCTTCCGTGACCCGCAGCTGTTCGCGATCCACGAGCCAATCCCCGGTGCTCACCAGCTCGGCGATGAAGGTGCGGCCAATCACACCCGCTTCGCACCGACCCACGGCGCACCCGGCGTGCACTTCTTCGTTTACGGCCACAGCGTGTTCAATGCGACCAGAGCAAGGCCCACGTCGAAAAAATTTTCCTCACGCCAGGCACTCGAAGCCTCTGAGGCCGTTGCCCGCGCTCATGGGCTGAAAGACGCAGCCCTGTGTTTCGCGCAACAAAACCCCGATGCGATCGATGCCGGTGTTTTTCACAACGACGTCATCTCGGTCGGCAACGAAAACGTTCTGTTCTTCCACGAAAAAGCATTCGTCCGGACAGAGGCCATTATCTCCAGACTCCGCCGGCGTTACGAGACGCTGTATCCTGGTTACGAATTCATCGGCATCCGCGTACCTGCGCGCAAGGTGCCGTTGAAGGACGCGGTGAAGTCATACCTGTTTAACAGCCAGTTGGTGACCCTTTCGCCCGGACGGATGGCATTGATTGCACCGAGTGACTGCGCGGAAACGCCGCGAGTGCGCGACTTTCTTCGCGAGCTGATCGAGCGCGGCGACACTCCCGTGCAAGAGGTGCGTTACTTCGATTTGAAGCAATCGATGCGCAACGGCGGCGGCCCCGCATGCCTGCGCCTCCGCGTGGTTCTCAATGAAGCCGAACTCGCCGCGCTGCCGCCGGGAATCTTCGTCAACGACCGCACCTATGCCATTCTCACAACGTGGGTGAAAAAGCACTACCGGGAAAAACTCACCCGCACCGACCTCGCCGACCCGCAGCTCCTCGACGAAACCCGCCGCGCGCTTGACGAACTCACTCAGCTGCTCGGCCTCGGTCGCATTTATCCGTTCCAGCAGGTCTGAGCGGATGCGTGTAGCGCCAGCGCATCCACAGGTTGTCCGCCGATGAATAGTAGCGAGGGCTTCCAGCCTGCTTCTTCGACGGATGCAGGCGAGATGGCTGCGCTACATTGACCGATCGTTATCTACTCGGAGATGCTCACGCGCGTGTGTACCAAATTTCATACGTTAACGGACTAAGGCATTTGTCACAGAGGACACGGAGCGCCGGCACAGAGGAAGCAGGAGGCTACGATGCATTGGATGCGCCCCAGGCAGACCGATGTCGATCGAAGGAGCGGGCTCTAAGTTTTGGTCGAAGTGTTTCCTCCGTGAACTCTGTGTCGGAACTCTGTGCAACTCTGTGAATCAAAGATTCCTTCGTTTAAGCGTGAAACACCCGCGCCTCGAAAAAGCTCCGCCTTGCACTCCCTCGACGTGCTCCTACCTTTGCGCCATGGCATCCTCGTCCGTGTCGTCTCTTCTGCGGTTACCCAAGCGCAAGCGGCTCGAAATCGCCGAGACACTGTGGCTTTCGGTCGCAGACGAAGAAAAGATGCCGGTACCCGAGAGCCACAAGAAGGTTTTGGACGCACGTCTCGCGAATTATCGCGCAGGGAAGAGTAAGGTTATTTCGCACGACGAGCTGATGCGCCGGCTTCGAACGACGTGAGAAATTTGCCGGTGTTCGCACTCCCGGAGGTCGAAACGGATCTCCGAACGGCGATGGCGCACTATGCCTCATGGCGCTCAGATGGCTCGAGTCACGTGAGCAGGAAGTACGACGAGACGATAAGCCGATCGCGAAGAATCCAGAGAATCTGCGTATAACGAATGCACGTTGTCCCCCGCTTTCTCGGGGTTACGTTTTGTTTTGTCATCATGAACTCTTCCCATCCTCACCACACGCTTTCTGACATTGGACAAATCGCGATCACTGTGAGCGACGTCGCGAAGGCGACAGCGTTCTATCGCGAGGTGCTTGGATTGAAATTTCTATTTTCTGCCGGACCGAACCTGGCGTTTCTCAGCGCTGGCCAGGTGAGGATCATGCTCAGCACGCCCCAAGGCGCGGGCGAACCCGGAAAGAACTCCATTCTTTATTTCAAAGTTACGGACATCGTAGCAGCGCACACGGCCATCGTCGCACGGGGCGCAGCGAACGAGCGGGGTCCGCAATTGACGGCGAAAATGCCCGACCACGAATTATGGATGGCGTTCGTGCGTGATCCCGATGGCAACCTCGTCGGGCTGATGGAAGAGAAGCGCTGAGCTTGACGGCCCGGACGCCGTTCACCTTCTGCCTTGGATCGCGTCCGAAATTTTTTCCGCCGCACTGCCGGCACGGCAGTGTGGACAATCCTCCGGCTTCCAAATTCCCAACGGCATCATCGCGATACCTT
Organism: uncultured bacterium; assembly: GCA_967755055.1. Taxonomy (GTDB): domain Bacteria; phylum Verrucomicrobiota; class Verrucomicrobiia; order Opitutales; family Opitutaceae; genus Opitutus. The sequence continues at coordinate 2,815 of CBRAFL010000087.1, read as the reverse complement.
CCAGCGCCAGACCTTTGTCCGCGGCGAACTGCTGCGCGGCATCGCCAAATACAAACAGCGCTCCCAACACTGCTGGTCGCGAGCCACACTCGATCAAATCGGCATAGGTACCGCGCGCCGCGGAGCCCGCGCTCACCGCATCATCAACAATCGCGATTGTTTTTCCACGGAGGCTTTCTCGCTGCGTTGATGGGATGGCATATCGAATCGGAAACAATCCTGCCGCGCCGCGTTGCTCGAAGCGTTCAGAAAAATAATACGCGATTCGCAGCTCTGCCGCGATAAGCCTCGCGAGTTTCGCCCCGCCTGTCATCGGCCCGCAGACCGCATCAATCCGATGTACCGCCAACCGCTGCGCGAGCTCCGCCACAAAGAGTCGCAGCCGTTCCGGTCGGTCGAACAGCGCATCGAGTTCAAACCACCATTCGCTATGATAGCCCGACTCCATTTCAAAATGTCCGCGACGCCCGGCGAGCAGACTGATGAGTTGGTCTTTCATGGTGCGCATCACAAACGGGACCACGCAAAGCGACGGCGGTTTTTTAACCGCAGATTCCACAGAGGACGCAGATAAAACTGCACGGAGAGAAAAGGCATCAGACGTCTTGGGGCTTCACGGTCTGATGATCTGCGCTCATCCGTGAAATCTGCAGATGGAAATCGATTGGTTCAACCAAGGTGGATTTTTAACCGCAGATTACCCAAAGAACACAACGCATCTCTTGTTGTCATCGCGAGTCCGACTTGCCGGATGGAATTCGATTCCGGTTAAGGCAACGTCCAGTGGTCAACGAGAACTCGTCCATGAACGCGCTCGTACATTGCGCGAAACGCTCACGCAGGTCGCGGCACGACACTGCTTCCGAAAATGAACTCAGGTGAAGACCTGAAAATTATCTGCCCTCGACGTGCGCAGGCGAGTGCGACGCCACGTTTCAATTCCACCGCGCGACGTTTCGAATGTTTTATTTTACGAGTTCATTCCGTCGGTGCGCCGTGACTCGTAAATGTTTTTCACAATCTCACGGCGCTGAGTTCGCGCAGTCCATTGTCCGCAGAGCTTTGCTCCGCCAGTAGTTCATCGTATCTCGACTCTTGCACCTCCATTCGAGTGGCAAACATCAAGTGAATCCATTTTTCTGATACACAGCAACCTATCAAAGACCCGTAAGAAACCTTCAGTCTTCTGAATCCGGATACAGTGGACGTTTGTGTCGCCGATAAGAGGCACGACATGCGTTTCTCATTCCGGAGCCTCTCTCGGCTCGCCCCCCTGGTCAGTTCCTTCGCCCTCGTTTCGACGAGTGTTTTTGCCAGTCAGCTCATCGTTTCGTGGGATGATAATTCCACGAGCGAGACTGGTTTCAAAGTCGAACGCTCCCTTGATGGAGCGAATTTCACCGCCATCGCCACCGTGCCGGCGGATACCACTTCGTTCACGGATACCGGCGTGGTTGCAGCAACCTCCTACTGGTACCGTGTGTGTGCGTACAATGCGACCACGACGAGTGCCTACTCCAACGTGACGAGCGGCACGGTGCCGGCGACCGTGACACCTGTCCCGCCCGTCGCCCCCGTCCCAGGTCGCCTCGCGAGCGTTTCGGCGCAAGCGGTCAGCACATCGTGGGGCTCTGGAGCACTCCGGCTTGATTTCGGAATCGTCGGTGGCAGCAAGTCCATGCTGCTCCGTGGCATTGGGCCGGGCTTGGCGGCGTATACCGCGGCCGCACTTTCATCCGACCCCGCAATGCAACTCCTCGACGGCAGCACCGTGCTGAACCAGAACGACAACTGGGGCGGATCATCCACTTTGTCGGATACCTTCCAGCGCGTGGGTGCGTTTGCCATTTCAAGCACAAGCAAAGATGCGGCAATTCTCACCTCGCTTCCCGCCAAGACCTATTCCGCGACGGTCACTGGCAAAAACACCGGCACGGCGATGGCGGAGATTTACGACGCTGACGCGACGGGTGCGACGCAAGGTCGCCTCAGCTACATCTACGCTCGCGGTCAGGTGGGCAAAGGCTCGGCCGCACTCATCACCGGTTTCGTGATCTCGGGTGACACACCTCTCCGCGTATTAATTCGCGCGGTCCGCTCCTTGAGCGGGCTTCAAGGTCTGCTCCAGAATCCGCAGCTCGATATTTATCGCGGCACAACGCTGCTCCAACATAACGACAACTGGGGTGGCACCACTGCACTCAAAACGTTGTTCCAGCAGGTTGGCGCCCCCGCGTTATCATCCACCAGCACGGACTCCGCCATCGACATCACGCTCGCGCCCGGCACGTACTCGGCCGTCGTGTCGGGTGCCAATGGAAACACCGGTCTGGCTCGCATCGAGTTCTACCCCATTCCGTAAAATCTTCGTATCATAGGTCGAAGTCGCCGCTAGTGGGATTTCCAACGGGAAATCCTTACTAGCGGTTTTTATTTTTTAAAATTGTTTGTCATCGCGAGACGGCAAACCGAGCGCGGGCTTGAATGGAGGGAGCAATGAAAAGACTCTGTTGGCGTCGGCATCGTCATAAAAATAGGGTCAGAAAAATGAAAAGAATTTTGTTCAGCACTCAAACTTCGCGTTTCACGCCTCCGTTATTTTTCTGCCCCCATATTTCTGACTGATCGTGACAAGGTGGTGAGTTCATAACACCACGCGGCTCACCAGGGCGGTTCGCCCTACCACGGCATGCAACGGCGGCGGCTTTGCTCGCGTCACTTCACCGCCGCAACAGGAGCCGGTGTGGAGGCCACCGTTGGTTCGCGTTTAGCGAGATGCTTACCGAGAAACGCCTCAATCGCAGTGTAGAGTTCC
>CBRAFL010000086.1:0-16749 GCA_967755055.1 uncultured bacterium | reverse complement strand
GCAAGTGGTGTGGGGGGGGGCCCCCCCCCCGGGGGTCTTTGGTGCCGGTTTGGCCCGGCCGGGGGGCCCGCCTCGCCCTACCTCAAGACATTTTGTCTTTTTCCTCGCAGCCCTGTTAACTCTCATCTGCCGCGCCGCCGACCCGGCCGGAAATATCACCGAGACTCCACTCGCAACCCGCTCGGGCCCGCGCGCTGCCACGCTCTTCACCACACTTCCTCCGCAACAAACGGGCGTCCTCACAGAAAACAGTTACGCCGATCCCCGGATGTGGGGTGAACTCTACCAGGAGCTGACTTTCGGCGCGATGGGCTGCGGCGTCGCCGTCGGAGATTACGACGGCGACGGACGGCCCGACATCTTCGTCGTCAGCAAAACGGAAACGTCTCGCCTCTTCCGCAATCTGGGCAACTGGAAATTCGAAGACGTCACCGAGAAGGCCGGCCTCAACGCGCCCGCCGGTGTATGGGACCAAAGCGTCGCATCCGTGAAACGCTGGCTCGGACAAAGCACTACGGTTTCGGACAAAGCCGGCGAGCCGTGGAAACAAGGCGCGACGTTTGCCGACGTTAGCAACGACGGCCGACTCGATCTCTACGTGTGCCGCTTCGGCGCACCCAATCTTCTCTACATCAATCAAGGCGACGGCACGTTCAAGGAAGAGGCGGCCGCCCGCGGTCTGGCGGTGAGCGACGCGAGCGGCATGGCGGCATTCTGTGACTACGATCGCGACGGCTGGCTCGATGTCTATGTGCAGACTAACATGCTCAACGCCGCCGAACATCCGAACGGCCAGCGCGATTATCTTTTCCATAACAATCGCGACGGCACGTTCACCGATGTCACCGACCGCGCTGGCATCCGTGGCGAAACCGCCGGCCATTCGGTGACGTGGTGGGATTACGACAACGACGGCTGGCCGGATATCTACGTCGCGAACGACTACGCTGTGCCCGACTCGCTGTATCACAACAATCGTGACGGCACCTTCACTAACACGATCGATCGCACGCTTCCACACGTTCCCTATTACGCGATGGGCTCAGATCTCGGAGATGTGAACAACGACGGTCTGATCGATCTGTTCGTCGCCGACATGGCCGCGAGCAATCACCAAAAAGATCAACGCGGCATGGCCGGTTCGCGGGCGATGAATAAGGAGAACAAAGAAAACTCCAGCACCGTGCCGCAGTACATGCGGAATGCGCTCTATCTCAACACGGCCACCGGCTCTTTCCTCGAAGCCGCCACGCTCGCCGGTGTCAACGCGACGGACTGGACATGGTCCGTGCGCTTCGAGGACCTCGACAACGACGGCCGCCTCGACCTCTACGTGACCAACGGAATGATTCGCGAATACCACAACGCTGACATTCTCGAGCGAATCATGGCCGGTGAAAACCGCACGGAACAACGGCGACTCATGCGCGCGAGTCCGGTGATGGCCGAGTCGCATTTCGCGTTTCGTAATCTCGGCGATCTGCGTTTTGAAAACGTCAGCGCCGCGTGGGGTCTCGACCAAAAAGGCGTGAGCTTCGGCGCCGCCTTCGGCGATTTCGACGGAGACGGCGATCTGGATCTCGTCTACACAAATTACCAAAGCGGCGCGACTCTCCTGCGTAACGATTCGGACACCGGACACCGGATCATCGTGGCATTGCATGGCACTCAATCCAATCGCTTCGGCGTCGGCGCCACCGTTCGCATCGAGACAGCGGCCGGTGTCCAGATTCGTCAACTCGTGCTCGCTCGTGGTTATCTTTCCAGCAGCGAACCCGTCCTGCATTTCGGACTCGGCGCCGATGAACGCATCACGCGGATGACCGTATCCTGGCCGGGAGGACACCAACAAATATTCGAGAATCTTTCGACGGATCGTCGCTTCACGATCACTGAACCTTCATCGCCAGTCACACCGCCGGCCGTACCAGCCGCAGCTACTCCAGGCCAGTTCACTGAAATCAGTCATTCGGAAAACGTTTTGCTGTTCGCTCACGAAGCGGAGGCCGTCGAAACGAATACTCAACCGCTACTGCCGAAGCGTTTCCGTCGTCTGGGTCCCGCGCTCGCGGTGAGCGATCTGAATGGCGACGGCCGCGACGATCTGATTCTCGGCGGGACAACGAAAGATCCCGCGCAAATTCAGCTGAGTAACGCATCCGGCCAATTTGCCGCTCCCACAACATTGCCGTCGACAGGCAACACGCTCGATGACGGACCCGTCCTCGTATTTGACGCCAATGGCGATGGAAGCACCCATCTGCTGCTCACGAAAGGTGGCACTCGTTTGCCGGCAGGTGCGCGCGACTACCAGCCGTCGTTATTCCTCAATGACGGCCACGGCACGTTTCGTCCCGCTTCAGCTGACGCCCTGCCGTCGCTGCCGATCAGCGTTGGCGCGGTTGCGGCAGCGGACTGGAATCACGACGGCCGGCTCGATTTGTTCATCGGCGCTCGCGTGCGGCCTGGCCAATATCCTTTGCCGCCACGCAGTGCGTTGCTCGTGAATCGCGGCGGAAAATTCGAGGACGTCACGGACACCGTCGCGCCGGGACTTCGTGAAATAGGCATGGTCACCTCTGCACTTTGGACCGACGTCGACAACGACGGCTGGCCCGACTTGCTGATCGCGCTCGAATGGGGTGGCGTTCGCTACTGGCACAACAACGCAGGTCGCGGTTTTGAAGATTTCTCGGAGCGCGCCGGCTTCACGTCCGCAGGCGTGGGCTGGTGGAATTCGCTTGCCGCAGCCGATTTCAACGGTGACGGACGCCTCGATTACGTAGCTGGAAATGTGGGACTCAACACGCCGTATCAGGCGAGTGGTGACCAGCCGGCGCTCCTCTACTACGGGGATTTCAAAGGTGGCGGCGCTCCACTCCTGATCGAAGCCTACTACGATGAGAATCGAGCCTATCCCCGCCGCACTCGCAACGAACTCGGCGCGCTGATTCCTTCGATTCTCAAGCGCTACCCGAAGAATGATCTCTACGCTCGCGCCACGCTCGACGAAATTCTCGGCGTTGATCGCCTCGCCGCGGCGAAGCGTTTCACCGCCACGGAACTGCGCAGCGGCGTGTTCCTCAGCCAGCCCGACGGCACCTACCGTTTCGAGCCACTTCCCCGCATCGCGCAAATCTCGCCGATCCAAGGTGTCGTCGCCGGTGATTTCGATGGTGACGGCTACGTGGATATCTACGCGGTGCAAAACTCCTTCGCGCCAAATTCTGCCATTGGTCACTTCGACGGAGGACTCAGCCAACTCCTGCGCGGCGATGGCCACGGGCATTTCACTGCCGTTCCTGCCGCCGAAAGTAATCTCGTCGTGACCGGCGACGCCAAGGCGCTGGCAGTTCTCGATCTCGACGAAGACGGATGGCCGGACTTCGTCGTCACGCGAAATAACAACGCCTCGCTCGCGTTTCGAAACAACAGCGTCTCAGGACATCATTCGTTTCGAGTCGTTCTCCGCGGCCCGGCTGGAAATCCAACCGCTGTCGGCGCGCGCGTGACGGTTGAGCTCACGGATGGTTCGACGCAGACGAGCGAAATCCAGGCGGGCTCAGGTTATTTCAGCCAGTCGAGTGCGGCCTGCTTCTTCGGCTATCGCGATGCCGTGCCGCCCCGGCGCCTGAAAATCCGCTGGCCGTCCGGCGCCACCACGACCCACGAAGTGACAGCGCCCACGAAGACGGTGACGATCGCTGCACCAAAGGACGGCGCGTAGCTACGAGCGTGAGCGAGTGGTCGGTGCGTCGAGTGCGAATAATCGCCTTTTCCACTCGCTCACGCTCGCAGCCACGAATCGACCGCCCTCACTTCCACGCGTGCCCGAATTCCTGCTGGTACGCGCGCGCCAGTTTCTCCGCCATGTCTTTGCTCACGCGTGGTTGGTTTTCCACCTTCGCCATCCAGCGACGCGCCTCACCTTCGCCTTCACTCGTGATCGCGTGGAAAGCGAGAACTGAAAGCGCCATCGGATTTCCCGGCTCAGCCTCGAGCGCGGCGCGGAGTTGCGCGATCCCTTCGTCCACCCGATTGAGCCCGATGTAGGTATTTCCCAACTCGATATACGCATCGGCGTCGTTGGGCCGCAGCCGTGCTGAAATCATGAACTCATTGATCGCCTCCTCCGTCCGGCCGGCCTCGCGCAGATTACGCGCGCGCATGAGGTGCAATCCGGGAGACTGCGGACAATTCTTCAACCCCGTCGCCAGCGTCCGCTCAGCTGCAGCGGTGTCTCCCATGTTCGCCTGTAATCCACTCAGGTGCGCCCAGCTATCGGCAAAGTCCGGCGCGAGAATCGTACAACGCTCGAGCTGATCGGCCGCCAATTTGGAATCGCCCCGGTCCACCGCGAGCGTACCGAGTTGAAAACGCAGCGCTACATCGTTCGGAGAGAGTTCAATCCCGCGTTCGAGCAAACGCTGCGCGCCAGCCCGATCGCCGAGTCGCGCCACCACGCCCGCGTTAAGCGAAAGGCGAAACGGATCAAAGCAAAGCTCCAGCATTGAATCCACCCACGGGTCGGCCGGATCTCGATACGCACCCGACGCCGTCGCAACACCACGAATCGCCCTCGCACGGTCCTCGAGACCAAGCCGCTCGTAGACGGTAACGATCAGGTCGTATCCGAGTTGGTAGTTCGTCTGACTGACGATGACCTCGAGCCGCTCGCGCGCCTTCTCCAAATGACCCGCTTCAAAATCCACGCGAGCCAGTCCGAACATCGCATACGCCTGCGTCGGATTTGATTTAAGAACAGCCGCGTACACATCCGCCGCTTCATCAGGACGGTTGGCTTTCAACAGACAATCTCCCATGCGCAGCCGAGCAGGAACGTAGTCCGGCGCCAGTTGCACGACTCGCCGCCACAATGCCAAAGCTGGCTCAGCTTCCCCATAGCCCGCAAGGATCGTCGCGTGCAAATGCGCCCAACGCGCCTGCGTCGGCTCGAGTTGCTCGAGGCCGCTGTAGCACCTCATCGCCTCATCCAAAAATCCGTTTGCGTGGTACAACTGAGCCAGCTCCGCCAAACCTTTCTGTGCTCTCGTGCGAGTTTTCGCGCGCGCATCGGCAGCGACGATTTGCTCGCGCATCATCGCCGGAGCCACACTCAAATCAGGTAAAGCTGGCAGCGATGCCGCTACGACCGACTGTCGGGTCGTCGCAGTCTGCCACCACCAGACGCCGCCTGCGGTCGCGATCAGCAACCCGCAAATCAACACGATGAGAATCGGTTTGGTTTTCATCGTTCGCTCAGCGCCGCCATAACGTTACCCGGCTCATCCCATCGTACGGCGGGTAGATGTAGAATCCGCCGGTGACCAACACCGGCCTCCCGTTTCCGTCAAAGTCGCCCGCCGCGAGCGTAATCTGATCCTTCGGCGTCCGCGCGAGCACATGCGGTTCGAAATTCATCTTACCGTCATTTCGAAACCACATCAGCGATACGACGTTTCGATTTTTGTTATTCCAATCGGAGTATGCAGCGGACGCCACGACATCCATCGCGCCATCGCCATCAAGGTCGACCCCGACAGGACTGTAAGCTCCCGGCAGCAGCCCAATCCGATGGTACTGAAAGTTCCCGTCGCCCTTGTTCTCCAGCCACTGAACGCCATGCCACGGTCGAGGGCCGGGCGTTGCCGATGGACCAAAGCCATCGCCGTTCGAATAAACAATATCCGGCCGACCATCACGATTGAGGTCCGCCACGCTGATGCCGCTGCTCCCGTAATCTTCGTTGGTCGAGCCCCAGATGCGCTTAGTCGTAAAATTTCCCCGACCGTCGTTTTTGAAAAAGTAAATTTCCTCCCACTGCTGTGAAAGCAACGCGACGATGTCCGGTTTTCCATCGCCGTCGAAATCCGCGATGCAGACATTAATCGCACCGGATAACTCGAGAATCACGTGACGCTTGAATTCCCACGGCCCGGTGCGTTCGAGCCAGCTCACTTCGCCCTGATCATAACCGAACTGCGCGAGCGCCAGATCGAGTTTCCCGTCGCCGTTCAAATCAGCAGCACGAACATCCGTCACGCGGGACGTGTTCTCCAGAACAGTGTGCGTCGTGAAATTTTGGTGGCCGTCATTTTCCAAAATGAAGACCGTGCCAATGCGATCGTTGTTCGGAAAAACCACCGACATGCTCGCCACGAGAATATCGAGATCGCCATCACCATCGATATCCACCGCTTCAACGTGCACCGGCGCGCGCAGATTCGATGCGAGTGTCTTCTCCTCGAAAACGCCGCGGGCGCTCTGACGGATCCAGACCACCTGGTTGGTCTGCGCCTCGCAGGCGATGACGTCCATCAGCCCGTCCTTGTCCAAATCGACGGGGCACACATTCGCGATCCACGGCGGCCGGGAAATCGCCGCCCCCACTTCCTGTGGCTTAAGGTACGATAGATCGAGAACCGCGGCAGATTTCTCCTGAAGCTTGGGAGCGCTCGGCGGCGGTATTTCCTGGCGGCTGCATCCCGCGACGAAGGCGACAAAAATTCCGTGCGCCACGAGCAGCAGAAAAACTGGGGGTAACGAACGCCGAGCCGGAGTCATGAGCCCAGCTTTCCGAGCGCGAGAAAACTTGCACGAAAAAATAAGCGCGCCGATCGTCTCCATTGCGATCAGGAGGCAAACCAAGCGGGTCGTCATGGATACCGCAGTCGGCCAGCCTCCTTCGCAATGACGACAGCGGAAGCAAGCACCAGGAATATGCCAGGATCATGCAAGGATGGTGCAAGGATGACCGAACCCACCACGACGGAGCCACGACACCAAATCGGTCGCCCAAATACTCGTGCTCGTGATCGGCCCCGCCGCCGGAGAGGCGATCACGATTATGAGCACGATCACGAGTACGAAAGCCCAACTTCAGCCAGCAGCTCCGTACGCTTAGCTCTTAGCTTCCGCGTCCCCCTCAGCCACACCGACCGGCCCCACTCCATCGAAACGCACCACGGCCCGATTCTCCGCTCGCGACGCATCCAGCAGCACCGTGAACGAAACATCCCAATCGTTCTGATCCGCGGGATCGATGAGCATCTGCGCAATCTTCCACTCGCCAACGCCACTCTCTTCCTCCCAGTGCGTGTGCTTGATCGATCGGCCTTCCGGATCGAGCCGGAAGCGACTACGCGCATCGAAATACTTTGCGAAGCCATCCTCGATTTTTCGCATCTCCCCGGGAATTCCGCCGCGTTCCGCCGCACTTTCCCAGTCGCGTGATGCCACGTCCTGTAAAAATGCGAGGACCGCCGTCCGCACCAGCCGGCGAAACGAAGTCACATCACGCGTGATATCAAAGGCCGCCGGTCGGGCCGGTTTGTCCGCAATTTCAGCCGCAACGAAATCCGGATTTCGCAACCGCTCCCATTCTTCAATCAAACTCGAATCGATGCCGCGGATCAGTTCGCGGAAGTACGTTTCCATCTCGACGACCGATTCCGTTTTCGCGCTTTCAGGTACCGTCTGTCCGAGAACTTTCCAGACTTGCGAGAGATGCCGCAGCAAGAGTCCTTCCGAACGCTCCAACCCATAGTCACGCACGTAGTCTCCAAACGAAAGATACCGTTCGTACATTTCCCGCGCAATCGACTTCGGCCGCACGTTCTCCTGCCCGATCCACGGATGCGCCGCCGCCCACGCGTTGAACGTATCATACAGAAATTCCCGCCGTGGCTTCGGATGCTCGATCTCCTGCAGTTTCTCCATCCGCTCTTCGTACGGCACGTCCGCCGCTTTCAACTCGGCCAGCTTCTCCGTCTTCAATTTGTCCACCTGCCGCCGCAAAATCTGATCCGGATCCTCGACGATCGCTTCGCACAACGTCAGCACGTCGAACGGGTAATCCGGCGACTCGCGGTCCAGCAATGGCAACGTGTCGATGAGATAAAGCGACAGCGCTTGATGCAGCGAAAAATCATCCTGCAATTCGAGATTCACCCGCAGCTTTCTCCCCGACGGCTGCGGCGGAATCCACTCGACAATCTTGCGATCAAGCAGCGCGCGAAACAATTGCCACGCGCGTTTACGCAGCGCCTTTTTCTTGTGCGGTGTCTCGTGACTGTCCGCGATCAATTGCCTCATCGCGCGACAACCATCCGCTTCCCGGCTCAACACCAACAACAGCATCCCATGCGAAACGTCGAACCTCGACGTGAGCCCCTCGGGCGGCGCGACCATCAAGCGCTCGAATGTTTTCGCATCCCAACTCACCTCACCTTCCGGCGCGCGTTGTTTCACCAGCTTCTTTTGTTTTTTCGCATCACCCGCCGCCTTTTCCTCGGCGCGTTTGTTTTCAATGATGTGATCCGGCGCCTGCACGATGACGTAACCTTTATCGTCGTAGCCTTTCCGGCCCGCACGCCCCGCCACCTGCCGAAAATCGCGCACGCTCAACACCGCCGCCTTCGTTCCGTCGTATTTCCACAACTGCGTAAACACGACGGTGCGAATCGGAACGTTGATTCCCACTCCGAGCGTGTCCGTGCCACAGATCAGCTTGAGCAGCCCTTTTTGCGCCAGCTGCTCGACCAGAATTCGATACTTCGGCAGCAGCCCGGCGTGATGCACGCCAATACCGTGCCGGAGCCAACGTTTCATTTCTTTGCCGTACGGGCTATTGAACTTCACTCCTGCTGTAGCGCCGCTTTCTCGTCCTTCGAGCAGACGGCCAAACTCATCAGGTTTTGCGCGGCCTCCGACGCCGATCGTTGCGTAAAGAAAACCAGATACACCGGCGCGCGCTTCGCTTCGAGCAACGCGGCGACGCGTTCAGTCAGCGGCGTTTCCGAGTATTCAAATTCCAATGGCACCGGTCGCCGGTCGCTGCGCACGGTCACGCTCGGTGCGCCGGTCAATCGCGTCATTTCTTTTTCGAAAAACTCCGTCGCACCCAGCGTGGCGGACATCAACAGGAACCGGGCGTGCGGCATGGCGAGCAACGGCACCTGCCAGGCGTAGCCGCGCTCAATGTCCGAATAATAATGAAACTCATCCATTACCACCGCACGAATATCGCTCTGATCTCCTCGGTGCAGCGCGATGTTGGCGAGAATTTCGGCAGTGCAGCAGAGCACGGGAGCTTGCGGATTCACGCTCGCGTCGCCCGTCATCATGCCGACGTTTTCCGGGCCGAAATCACGGCAGAGGGAAAGAAATTTTTCGTTCACCAGGGCCTTGATGGGACACGTGTAAACGGATCGCTCACCTGCACACAACGCCTTGAAATGAAACGCCGCCGCGACGAGCGACTTGCCAGAACCGGTCGGCGTGTTGAGCACGACGTTGCGTCCCGCAAACAGCTCGAGAATCGCCTCCTCCTGCTCAGGATAAAGTTCCAAGCCGCGCTCTACGATGACACTAAGAAAACGATCGAGCACCGCATCGGTATCCGCTCGTGGAGAGAGCGGAGCTAGCGGTGCGGCGGTGGGCAAACTTGTCATGCAGCGAAGCTCTTTCTCAGTTTTCCAAGCGATGGCGAGCACTACGAACGGCGAGTACACCGGAGCGAAAGCGTCCGGCCTCTCCGACGTAGCGGCAGGCCTCCGTGCCTGTCCGTCTGCAGTGAATGGAGGGGACGACCTCCGTGTCGTCCGATCCGATCTTCGATCTCCGATCACCCATCTCCGAACAGCAGGCACGGAGGCCTACCGCTACACCCGTCCGCGAACCCTTCTCAGCGGCGCAACTCTGCTGGAGAGCGCTGCTCCGTCAGCGCCTTTCGCATCGAGCCTCGCTGCGAGGCAACGGGGCCGTCCATCTCTGCCGTGTCGACGATACAATGTAATTAAATTACATCTGGAGATTTCATCGATCGATGTTACCATTTTTGTCGATGAGCGAAAACGCCGAGCAAGATCGCTCCAATTTCGTGCTCAAACCGAAGACGTTCGAAAGCGTGAACGCGCCGTTGAAGGACGAGCCGACCAAGCCGATCGACGTGCATACGATCCTCAAGGATAATAATGTACACGCGCACCGAGGCGTCGCCCCCTTGGTTCTCAATTTTGATAAAAAACTTTCCCGCCAGAAACGCGATTACCTCATTCTGATGTTTGTCGGAAACGCCCTACTCCTGGTGTTGATGCATTTTCTTCCGAAAGATCCATTGATCCGGGTATTGGTTTGGTCCGGTCTCGCGCTCTATTCCGCTGCCGTCACCTGGATAATCTGGGGCGTGATGGGTCACTATTGAGCTCGAGCTTTCCGCGTAGCGGCAGGCCTCCGTGCCTGCCGGAATCGGAGTTCGAAGTTCGGAAAAATCGAAATCGGAATTCCAATGATCAGCAGGCACGGAGGCCTGCCGCTACGCGAATGCCCGGACTTCAAACGCTCCGCACGGTTTTCAGCAGCATCGACTCCGATCGCGGATCACGGCATATCCAGCGCGCACCTACTCTACCTTCATGGCTCTCGGTCATCGAAAACTTTCCGCGTGGTATCATCAGCTCGCTCAGCAGTTGGAGGCAGGTTTGTCGCTCGCGGACGCTCTGCGAATGTCGCGCGGCACGGGTGCACCTTCTCGTGGACTCGACGCCATGGCTCAGATCATCGAACGAGGTGGCTCGGCCGATGGCGCTTTGAACGCCGCAGCCAAATGGCTGCCGCTCGCCGATCGACTTTTCCTTTCTGCCGCGGCGAGCGCGGGACGGATGCCGCGCACGCTCCGCATTCTTTCCCTCCGGCACGAGCAACTCGGCTCGGCAAAACTCCGCGCTCTGCTTGCCTGTCTTTATCCTCTCGCCGTCCTTCACCTTGGCCTGCTTCTGCTCCCCATCGTGCGCATGATCGATTGGGAAAAAGGATTTATGTGGAGCCCGACCGCCTACGTGCGCGGTCTCGCTCTGACGTTGTTGCCACTGTGGGCCACGATCATCGCGCTGCGATTACTCGCGCGCCGGCAGAATCCAGTCATCGCGCGACTCACGCGGATGTTGCCGGTCGTGGGCAATTACCTGCGCGCCCAGGCGCTCGCCGACTTTTCGTTTGGCTTGGGCAACTTCCTCGAAGCCGGCGTACCCATTAATCAAGCATGGGCCGCCGCCGGATTGATTTCGCGTTCGCCTGATTTGAAATCCGCCGCCGACGCGATGGGTGCGGTCATCGCTCGTGGAGAACCACCTGGTCCACGGCTCGCCAATTGGAAATGTTTTCCGCCTGACTTTGTCGCGCTCTATCGCACGGGCGAGGCATCAGGTCAGCTCGAGCAAAATCTCCTGCGTCTCGCCGCGCAGAATCAGGAACAAGCCCAGCGTGCGCTCACGCTGGCGACCATGGTTTATCCGGGACTGATGTTTTTGGTCGTAGCGGCGGGAGTCGCATACTTCGTAATCTCAATCTACGGCGGCTATTTGAAAATGCTCACGGATCTCGCCAGTCAGTAATCGAGCGATCTCCGCCAACTATTGCGGAGCAGCCTGGCGCAGGCGTTTTGCCCGTGCCCAGCGTTACGAAAACGGGCTCGCTCTGCTGGACAGCCGCACGTGTGACGCGAAGCTACCACTCGGAGATGCATCCGCTGTGCGTCATGCGAAGATTTTTGTTTGCCCTTACCCGCCCAGTCGCGTTTTCACTTTCGGGCAACAGGGGCGTTTCGACTCCGGTTGCAAAGTTTCAAAGCAACCATGTCTCTCATTCCCTTTTCCAGTCAGCTGATCGCCGACGTCGGTATTTCACTCGGCGACGAAGGCAAAGGCCGCCTGATCCCTGAAGTCGCAAACGAACTTCGCGGCACCAAGGCCGCCGTTTCCGTCGTCCTCAAGGTCAACGGTGGCGCCAACTCCGGGCACACTGCCGGTGGCATCAAGCTGAACCTGCTCCCCGCTGGCGTCGTTGTGAACGATGCCGCGCATCTCTGCATCGGTAGCGGCGTCGTCGCTGATCCGCGGAAATTCTGGTGGGAGGCTCTACCGGTCGAACGCAAAGGCTATCCAGTGCTGTCGCGATTGCTGATCGATGAGCACACAATGTTCTCCGATCTCACGCACCGCCTGCTCGATCTCGCCGGCGAGGATTACCGCGTGCAAGTGCTCAACGAGGAGCCACGCGGCTCAACCGGCCGTGGCATCACCCCGGCATTCACCGAGGAAACCGCGCTATGGCAGATCTACTACTCCGCGTTTCACGCGTCGCGCGAAGCCTTCGCGAAAAAACTTTCGCAACGCGTCGACCGCGCGGTCCGCACGATCCAGCACGTTTACCGCACAAGCGAAGCAACGTGGAATTCTTTTTTCGATACACTCACCACGGCTGAACTGCGCGCCAACGCCGAAGGCATCGAACTGGGCGTGTTCACCAAAGACGAATTCGACTTCACGCAATTCCGCGGCTCCGCACCCTTCACGCTCAATCTCGAGCGTCTCATCGAAGTTTACTGGGAGGCGGGAACGCGCCTCGCCAAAAACATCGGCGAAGTCCGCGAGCTGATTCTCCGCGAACTTCACGCCGGGCACACGATCATCGGCGAATTCGGCCAGGCCTACTGGCTCGACAAACGCCACGGCTTTACACCGAACGTCACCGCCTCGCACACGTACACGCCTGAGTTTTTCCAGAGCGCTGGCATTCCCGTGCAGCGCATTCACACCTTCGGCGTGGCCAAGGCGTACGACACCAAAGTCGGCACGCACACGTTTCTCACCGAGATGGACGACGCGCATCCACTCGCGGTGAAGTTGAAAAAAATCGAATTCGGCACGAGCACCGGACGTCAACGCATGGTCGGCTGGTTCGACGCCGTGGAAAAAGGTGACGCGCTTCGCTACGGCGGTTTCCAGGATGTGATGATCAACAAATCCGACGCGCTCACGCACTCGGGCGACTGGCAGGGCGAGCTGCTCATTTGCGTCGCCTACGAAAACGCGAGTGGCAAACGCTACGCGCACGTGCCGCGCAACGAAGCGGTGCGCAAAACCCTCCGCGCCGTCTACACGCGCCATCCGGGCTGGAGCGAAGACATTTCGCACGTGCGTCATTTCTCCGAATTGCCGAAAAACGCGCAGCATTACGTCGCCGCAATGATGAAGAGTACGCTCGACGTCGCGTATGCCGGCGAACCGTGGCCGGCCGCGGATAAACTGCCCAATCTTCGCTATCTTGGAGTCGGTCCCGACCCATCGCAGATCATCAAAGACGTTCCGGCATCGGCGGAATTGGTGAAGCTGGTGTGAGTGAATTCCGTTCCTTGTAGCCCTGCGCGGGAGCGCAGACCTGCCCTGCGCGGGAGCGCAGGGATCCCGTCGCTTCCGCGGCGTTGACAGCACAAACAACACACCCCGCCCTTCGGGCACCCCTCTCGAGAGGGGACTACGGCTGCTTAGCCGTCAGAAAATCCCCTCTTGAGAGGGGTGGCGCGAAGCGACGGGGTGTGTGATCGAAAACGCTACCGCTCCCCACCCTTCCCCAGCTGCGTCATCACCTCGCCCAATAAATATATCGATCCCGTCACGACAACCACGTCGTCGGGTCCGCCCGCGTTGCACACATCGCCGCCGGGAAAAAGTTGCGCGACACTCGCTCGCACCACCCGCCCGCGATAAGTCGACGGCACCAGCGCTTCGAGTTCCGCGTGAGAAGTTGCGCGAGGCTGCGCGGGCACGACGAAATAAATCTCCTTCGCGTGCCGGCAGAGCGTCGCGATAAGTGGTCCAGCGCGGTCAACGCCGAGCACGCCCACGATCACAACCGGCGCGCGCCCCGTCTCCGCCAACAACGCCTTCAAGTTGTCGTCGAGCACGCCCGCTCCTTCCGCGTTGTGGGAGGCATCGAGCACTGCGAGCCGTCCACCGATGCGCGTGCGCTGCCATCGACCTGGCCAGTGAACCGCGTGCAAACCGCGGTTAATCGTGGCGTCGTCCAACTTCCATTTTGCATCCAAACTACGCACCGCGAGCGTCGCCGTCGCCGCGTTCCACCGTTGATAATCACCGGCGAGATTCGTCGTCGGATAAGACACAAGATCGTCGCCGAATACTTCGCGCACCGAGAGCACCGGCGCTGAGCGCTTCGCCGCAATCTCGCGAATGACGCCCTCCGCCACGTCCGGCAGGCGGCCGATCACGACGGGGCGATCCGTTTTGATAATTCCCGCTTTCGCTTGAGCGATCTTCTCGATCGTGTCGCCCAACCATTCGCAATGATCGATGCCGATCGAAGTGATGACGCTCACCTCCGGCAGCACGATGTTGGTCGCGTCAAATTCGCCGCCGAGCCCTACCTCCAGCACGGCGATATCACAGCGGGCCCGTTGAAATTCGAGCAGCGCCATCGCGGTCATGAACTCGAAAAAACTCGGCCGATCTTCCTGGCGTCCGTCGGCGGCGATGCGATCCGCGACCGCATCCAGTTCGTGGGTATACGCGATGATCTGACTCTGCGACAACACTCGACGATTCACCTGCACGCGCTCGCCCAATTGCACGAGATGCGGCGAAGTGAAGAGCCCCACCCGCCAGCCCGCCGCGCGCAAAATCGCCTCGATCATCGCCGCCACCGAACCTTTGCCATTCGTCCCGGCAACGTGCACGCACGGCAACGCACGCTCCGGATGACCGAGCGCCGCGGCGAACGGCCGCATCCGGTCGATCCCCAATCTCGTGCCCGCGGGCTTCAGCCGAAAAAGGTAATCCGCGACGGCGGCATAGTCCGTCCGATCGCCGGTCATCATGGCGAACGCGATGAGCGCTTCAGTTCTTCACCGTCGCCACCGCAGTCGATCTTTTCTTTTTCATATACAGCGCCAACAGCAAATCGCCCAAGCGATCGCGCATGTCGGTACGACTTACAATTTGATCGATCAATCCGTGCTTCAGCAAAAACTCCGAAGTCTGAAAGCCGACCGGCAGCGTTTGCTTCGTCGTGTCTTTGATCACGCGCGGGCCCGCAAATCCGATCAGCGCGCCAGGCTCCGCCAAAATAACGTCGCCCAGCGTGGCGTAACTCGCCGACACGCCACCGGTGGTGGGATGCGTCAACACGGAGATGTAAGGCAATTTGGCTTGAGCGAGTCGACCGAGTGCCGCGCTCGTCTTGGCCATCTGCATGAGAGAGAGAATTCCCTCCTGCATGCGCGCGCCGCCCGACGTGCTGAACACGATGCACGGAATTTTTCGCTCAAGAGCCAGCTCGATGGCGCGTGTAATTTTTTCGCCGGCCGCCGAGCCCAACGTGCCGCCGCAAAACCGAAAATCCATCACCGCCAGCGAAACGGGAATCCCATGAATCTCGCCCGTGCCGGTAATTACCGCTTCGGGCAATCCGCTTTCCTTTTCGTATTTCTTGATCCGCACCGGATACGGCACCGAATCGACAAAGTTCAGCGGATCGCTGGAGCGAACTGAGGCATTCGTCTCTACGAAAGAGCCTTCGTCCAACAACCGCGCGATGCGTTCTCTCGCTCCGATCGGGAAATGATGCCCGCTTTTCGGCACCACCATTTGGTTGTCCGCCAGTTCCTTTGTGAAAATCGCCTCACCCGTCAGCGGATCCTTGGTGTAAATCCCGTGCGGGATGTCTTTCTTGCGCGTTTTGCGGACCGTATAGGTGGGTTTGTCGAAATGAGTCATGATGAATCAGCCGTGGCCAAACGTAACGACGTCGAGGTTCACGCCGCCTGCGCGACGAAGCGCAAGCGCGCAACTATTGAGAGTGGAACCGGTGGTAAAAACGTCATCGACCAAAACGTAATGCTGACGGGCATTTAAGACCGCACGCGCAGCCAGTGCAAAGGCATTTTTGAGATTCGCCTGCCGCTCCCGGCGATCGTGTTGCGTTTGGGAATCGGTGTCCACCGTACGACAAAGCAACGGACTCACTCGCGCACCACCGCCTGCCACGCGCGCGAGGTGTTCTGCAATCAGCTTACTCTGATTGTAACCGCGCTCACGCTGCTTTCGCGGATGTAACGGCACCGGCACGAGGATCGCCCCCGCCGCAAGCTCGAGCACATGCGGTGCCCGCCGAAAAACCTCCTCGATATCCGTCAAAACGTGCAAACCGCCGTGGTACTTTAGCTCGTGAATCAACGCGCGCCCCGGTCCTTTCATTAAAACCGCCGTCCGACCCTCCCGGAACGCCGGCGCGAGTCCTTCGCAATGTGGACACATCCGTTCACCTTCAACGATTCCGTAAAACGGATGTCCACACGTCGAGCAATGCGGCGTGGAAACATAATCCATTTGCCCGGCACATTTGCCGCAGACGTGGCGAAAAATTCCGTCGCTCGCAACGACCGCACGACAAAGCACACAACTCGGCGGAAACACCACATCGAGCAATCCCCGCACGCCGCGTTTCAAATATTTCATGAGCGTTGAGTCTACACAGCGTCAGGAGGCATAAAACATGTAGCTGCGAGCGTGAGTGAGTGGATTCCCCAACCGACACACCCCGTCGCTTCGCGCCACCCCTCTCAAAGATGGGATTTCTTGCTGCACCCGAATCCGAAGTCCCCTCTCGAGAGGTTTGCCCGAAGGGCGGGGTGTGTTGTTTGGGCAGTCATCGTCGCGATTCGCGGGCGTCAGGCGAGCTTCCGAGGCTGACGAGCGGGTCCAGCCACGTCCACTCATTCTCCTTCATCCAACGATGAACTCGTCTCCGATTCCGCCGTCGACGGAGAATGCCCCGCCTTCGCCGAATCATAAAACACCTTCATCAAAAACAAACCCTGCGGCGGCGCCGACTGAACTTCGGACGTACGAACGTGGCCGTCTAAAATCGCGCGCACTCGCTCGAGCGTCAGCC
>CBRAFL010000085.1:0-16800 GCA_967755055.1 uncultured bacterium | reverse complement strand
TGGAATTCCTCCCTTTTCAAATCATAGCTGCGTCCGACCGGCACAAATAGGATCGAGCCCGCTCCACGACCAGAGACGGTCGCCAGCGCCGGAGGAAATTTCGGATCCACCGTTGCAAAATCCAGCCGTCCTACGCCGGATTTAATTTTCACGATCACCTCTGCTCTCATCGGTGATCGCAGCTGGGCAACAATCGACTCGAACGCCGTGTTCCGCTTGTTCACCCGGGCGATGACCTGAAATTTTTCGGGCGGCAGCCGGTTGTTGCCTTCTTTTTTCAGCGGCACTTCGAACGTGGCCGCCTCCGGACCATCCTCGACCAATGTCGCCCGCTCCAAATCCATCAGCTCGCCCAACGTTTTTCGCGCCGGCGACGTGCCCTGGGTTTCCGCCTCTGCGATGCGCTTAGCCCGGCGCTCGCCTTGCTTCCGATATTTTCGCAAATCAGCAGCGCTCGGCGGCTGGCCGTCGACTTTGAGTGGCGTGAATTGCTCCGCGTACGGCTTCGATGGATCGAAGCGCACCACTGCCTCCTTCAACACTTTCCCTTTCTCGTTCTTCTCAACCGTCGTCTGCGTATACGCCCAGTGATCGTAATCACTGGAAATCTTTTGCAACGCCTCCTCGAGCAGTATCGGCATCGCGGCGACAAGCCGTGGCGAGACCAGCCCGACGAAGAGAATAAATAATGCGCGCAGCATGGTGCTTCGAACCATGCGCGCACGATTTCGTTCCCTCCTTCCAGCGCAACACTTCAGATGTAGCGGCAGGCCTCCGTGCCTGCCCGCCTTGGTTCTTGGATACGAACTCCGACTCCGAACTGCGATCCCCGAACTCCGAACGCGGCAGGCAGGGACGCCTGCCGCTACCTGCTCCTACATCCGGCAAATCAATAACTCGCGCTCGTAGATCAGTTCCTTCGGCAGATGACTGTGTAGATCGAGAAAGAGTTCTTCGTGTCCGATGACTTCCGCGCGCCACGCCGCGTGATCAAACGCCTGCAACTCGTCGAACTTCGCCTTTGGATAATCGAGACCCGTCCAGTCGAGTTCTTCATAACGCGGCTGCCAGCCGATCGGCGTTTCACGACCGAGCGCACGACCTCTCGCGCGTTCCACGATCCATTTCAACACGCGCATGTTGTCCCCAAATCCCGGCCACATGAAGGAGCCGTCCTTGTCCTTGCGGAACCAGTTCACGTGAAACACGCGCGGCGTTTCGCTGAGCTTGCGCTGCATCATGATCCAGTGCCGGAAGTAGTCTCCCATATGATACCCGCAGAACGGCAGCATCGCCATCGGGTCGCGCCGGACTTTGCCAACGGTTCCCGCCGCCGCCGCTGTCATCTCGGAACCCATCGTCGCGCCCATGTAAACACCCGCACTCCAGTTGAACGCCTGGTAAACGAGCGGCATCGTCGTCGCCCGTCGGCCACCGAAAATAATCGCGCTGATCGGCACGCCGAGCGGATTTTCCCAATTCGGATCGATCGTCGGACATTGCGAGGCCGGTGCCGTGAATCGAGAATTTGGATGCGCCGCCTTCGTCCCTTTTTCTTTCGCGATCGCCGGCGTCCACGGATTTCCCTGCCAGTCCGTGCACGCAGCGGGCGGAGTATCGGTCATGCCTTCCCACCACACTCCACCCTCGGGCGTGAGCGCGACATTCGTGAAGATCGTATTCTTCGCGAGCGCCGCCATCGCATTGGGATTCGTCTTGTTCGACGTTCCAGGTGCGACGCCGAAGAATCCCGCTTCGGGATTGATCGCGTGCAGCCGGCCATTCGCGTCCGGTTTGAGCCACGCGATGTCGTCGCCGACCGTCCACACCTTCCAGCCCTGTTTCTGAAAATGCGCCGGCGGAATCAGCATCGCGAAATTCGTTTTGCCGCACGCGCTCGGAAACGCCGCTGCCACGTAGGTCTTATCACCTTTCGGATCCTCCACGCCGAGAATCAACATGTGCTCGGCCATCCAGCCTTCGTCGCGCGCCATGTTGGACGCGATGCGCAACGCGAAACATTTTTTGCCCAGTAACGCGTTGCCACCATAACCAGAACCGTAGCTCCAGATCTCGCGCGTTTCCGGAAAGTGGACGATATATTTTTCCTTGTTGCACGGCCACGGAACGTCCTTCTGCCCTTTTTCGAGCGGAGCTCCGACGGAATGCACGCAAGGCACGACGCGTTTCTCGGCCTTGTCGATCTCCTTGAACACCGGCACTCCAATGCGCGCCATGATCCGCATGTTGACTACGACGTACGGCGAGTCGGTGATTTCCACGCCGATCTGCGACATCGGAGAACCCACCGGCCCCATGCTGTACGCGAGCACGTACATCGTTCGACCTTTCATCGAACCGGAGAAAACGGTCTTCAGCGTCTTCCGCATTTCGAACGGCTCGACCCAGTTGTTGGTCGGCCCTGCGTTTTCTTTCGAGAGCGAGCAAATGTACGTCCGGTCCTCGACGCGTGCGACGTCGCTCGCATCAGAGCGCGCGTAGTAACAACCCGGCCAGAGTTTTTCGTTTAGCTTCGTCAACGTCCCGGCCGTCACCATCTGGGCGCACAACAAATCGTATTCCTCCTGCGAGCCATCGACCCAGTGGATCGCCGCGGGCTTCGTCAGCTCGGCAACTTTCCCCACCCATTTCAGAAGATGCTTATTAGTCGCGAGCGGCTCCGTGTAGCTGCGTTTCGATGCGGGGGATTCAGGGTGGAACATAATGCTACTAGGAAACCCGAAAACGCCTGCTGTGGCTGCTTGTTTCCTGTCAATCTGTGCGCACAAATTGACGCGCCGTTTCGTCAATTTTCGTCCGCACGTCGCGTGTAAAACCGCGGCGCGCCCTCCCCCCCGATCAAATTTCCACCGGCTCCTCGCTCACATACGACAAATCAACAATTCGCGTTCGTACACCAGTTCCTTCGGCAGGTGCGCGTGCAAATCGATGAAAAGCTCCTCGTGTCCGAGAACCTCGGCGCGCCACGCCGCCTTGTCGAAAGTCTGCAACTCCTCGAATTTCTCCTTCGAGAAATCCAAGCCTGCCCACTCGATGTCCTGATAACGCGGCACCCATCCGATCGGCGTTTCCTTCGCGCGGCCACCGGCCCGCACGCGATCGAAGATCCATTTGAGCACGCGCATGTTTTCGGAAAACCCGGGCCACATAAATTTTCCATCCTTGTCCTTCCGGAACCAGTTCACGTGAAAAATCCGCGGGGTCACACTAAGGCTGCGCTGCATGTTGATCCAGTGGCGAAAATAGTCGCCCATGTTGTAGCCGCAGAATGGCAACATCGCCATCGGATCACGGCGCACCTTGCCGATCGTGCCGGCGGCGGCCGCAGTCATCTCGGAGCCCATCGTTGCGCCAACATAGACGCCGCTCGACCAGTTGAACGCTTGATAAACCAGCGGCATCGTCGTCGCGCGACGTCCGCCAAAAATAAACGCACTGATCGGCACGCCTTCGGGACTTTCCCAATCCTTGTCCATCGTCGGACATTGTTTCGCCGGCGCGGTGAATCGGGAATTTGGATGCGCGGCCTTCGCGCCGGTCGCCTTCGCGATTTCGGGCGTCCAGATTTTTCCCTGCCAGTCCGTCGCCATTTCCGGCGGCTCTTCAGTCATGCCTTCCCACCACACGCCGCCATCGGGGGTGAGCGCGACGTTCGTAAAAATCGTGTTCTTCGCGAGCGCCTTCATGGCGTTCGGGTTGGTTTTGTTGCCGGTGCCCGGCGCGACACCAAAGAAGCCTGCCTCTGGATTAATCGCGCGCAGGCGGCCGTTGGCGTCGGGCTTGATCCACGCAATGTCGTCGCCGACGGTCGTTACTTTCCAGCCCTGCTTTTGAAAATGCGCGGGCGGAATCAGCATCGCGAAATTCGTTTTTCCGCACGCGCTCGGAAATGCCGCCGCCACGTAATTCTTTTTCCCCTGCGGATCCTCGATGCCGAGAATCAACATGTGCTCGGCCATCCAGCCTTCGTCGCGCGCCATGGCTGAGGCGATCCGGAGCGCGAAACATTTCTTTCCGAGCAGCGCATTGCCACCGTAGCCTGAACCATAGCTCCAGATCTCACGCGTCTCCGGGAAGTGGACGATGTATTTCTCCTTGTTGCACGGCCACGGAACGTCCTTCTGGCCGGGCTTGAGCGGCGCGCCGATGGAATGCACGCACGGGACGACACGCTTGAAATCCTTGTCGATGAGTTCGAAAACTTTTTTGCCGATGCGCGCCATGATGCGCATGTTGACGACAGCGTAGGGCGAATCGGTGAGCTGCACGCCGATCTGCGACATCGGCGAACCGATCGGTCCCATGCTGTACGGCAACACGAACATTGTGCGGCCTTTCATGCAGCCGGCGAAAAGGCCCTTCAGCGTTTTCCGCATGTCGAACGGATTGACCCAGTTGTTGGTCGGGCCCGCCGCTTCTTTCGAGAGCGAGCAAATGAACGTACGGTCCTCAACGCGTGCCACGTCGCCCGCGTCACTGCGCGCGAGATAACAGCCCGGCCATTTTTTTTGGTTCAGCTTGATGAACGTGCCACCGGCGACCATCTGCGCACAGAGCTCGTCGTTTTCCTCCTTGGAACCGTCGATCCAGTGAATCGCGTCGGGCCGGCAGAGATCAGCCATCTTCTCGACCCAGCGGAGCAGATGCTTGTTTTCGCTGAGAGGTTTGGCGGGGTTTGTCTTCTTCATAACGTTGTGAGCTTGCTTAGGCGGACCGGAGAGTAAGCAGGAAAGACCGGCATCATGGTGGAATGAAGTTAATTTCTCTTAACCATTAGCCGCGCGCTTCACCGGGTCGCAAGGGACGGCGACGGCCGCGGACTCGGGCCGGAGCAAAATCGCGCCGGCCTTGCTGCGGTCGAAGGCGCCTTCCCACATCGCGACGACGACCATCGCGACGGCGTTGCCGCAGAGATTGGTGAGCGCGCGCGCCTCCGACATGAACCGGTCCACACCGATCAACAGCGCGAGTCCCGCGACGGGCACGTGGCCGACCGTGGCGAGCGTGGCGGCGAGTGTCACGAAGCCGCTGCCCGTGACTCCGGCGGCACCCTTCGAAGTGAGCAGCAACACACCGAGCAGCCCGAGTTCCTGCATAAGGGTCAGCGGCGTGTTCGTCGCCTGCGCCACAAAGATCGCCGCCATCGTCAGGTAGATCGAGGTGCCGTCGAGGTTGAAGGAGTAGCCGGCCGGCAGCACAATGCCGACGACCGAGCGCTCGCAGCCGAGTTCCTGCATGCGCTGCATCATGCGCGGCAATACACTCTCCGAGGACGAGGTGCCGAGTACGATCAGCAGCTCCTCCTTGATGAACACAAGTAGCTTCACGATACTGAATCCGTGCAGCCGCGCGATCAGCCCCAGCACAACGAACACGAATAACAGGCACGTGAGATAAACGCACAGCATCAACTTCCCGAGCGAAAGCAGCGACCCCAGGCCGTATTTCCCGATGGTGAACGCCATCGCGCCGAACGCCGCGACCGGCGCGATCTTCGTGATGATCGAGACAATCCCGAAGAACACGCGCGAGACCTCGTGCAGCAGGTTCACCACCGGCCGGGCGTGCTCGCCGAGCCGTGCGAGCGCAAAACCGAAGAGCACGGCAACGAGCAGTACTTGCAGGATCTCGCCCTCCGCAAAGGCACTGACAAACGTGTCGGGCACCAACTTTAGCAGGAAGTCCACCGTCGAGCCACCGTGCTGCGCTGCGGTGGTGTACTGCGCCACGGCGCTCGCATCGAGTGTCTTCGGATCCGCGTTCAACCCGACACCAGGTTTGAACACGTTGACCACGACGAGGCCGATCACGAGCGCGAGCGTGGTGACGACTTCAAAGTAGAGGAGCGTCTTCGCGCCGATGCGTCCGAGCTTCTTCATGTCGCCCATGCCCGCGATGCCGACGACAACAGTGGCGAAGATGATCGGGGCGATCACCATTTTGATGAGCTTGATGAATACGTCGGCGAGCGGCTTGAGCTTCGCGCCAAATTCCGGCTCGAAATAGCCGAGGGCAACGCCGAGGACGATCGCGATCAGGACTTGAATGTAGAGGCTGCGGAAGAATTTCATCGGGAGCGGCAGGCGGGAGACATATCAGAGTCTAGTCGGTCGAAGCCGATCTGGTGATGCTCGATTGGAGATTTGCTCGACGACTTGCTGATCGCTGCGGGCGGTGCTTCACGGATGAGCGTGCAGTCTTCGATGACAACAATCTTCACGGCCGCAACGTCTGGCGAACCGCAGGTGGCAGCAAGCAAAGTCAACCGTGTCCGGCATTAGCGTACGTCTCGGCGGTAAAACCCGCCCGCAAATTCAAGTGAATGTCTCCTGGCGCACCCTGAACCCTTTCTGAAAATAAATCAGGGAGTTTCCACTCGCGCCGCGGCGCGCACGCGCTTGAGTCGAAGCTGCGATTGCTCACCCGCCCCACCCTGTGAAAATCTTGATCGTCGAGGATGAACGCCGACTTGGGCAATTCATCAAAAAAGGCCTGACCGAGTGTAGCTACACCGTCACTTGGGTCCCAACGTGCCGCGAGGCGCGAGACGCTCTTTGCGAGACTACCTACGATGCGATAATTCTCGACCTCGGGCTGCCAGATGGCGACGGCCTGGAGCTGCTGCGGGAGTGGCGAAAGTCGGGCTTCAATGAAAACGTCCTCATTCTCAGCGCGCGCGACGCCGTGCAGGATCGCATCAAGGGCCTCGATCTTGGGGCCGACGATTATCTCCCAAAACCCTTCAGTCTCGAGGAACTCATCGCGCGGTTGCGTTCGCTGTTGCGCCGCCAGTCGTCGGCCAAGGAAACGCAACTCGAACATCGTGGCCTCAAGCTCGATCTTCTCAGTCGGGTGGTGCATCTCGATGGCGCGCCGGTTGAACTCACGAGCCGCGAATTCGCGCTCCTGGAAATTTTTCTGCAAAATCCCGGGCGCACGCTCACGCGCACGCTCATCACCGAAAAAATCTGGGAGTCGCACTACGACGTGGATACGAACCTCCTCGACGTTTACATGAGCAAACTCCGCTCGAAGCTCGAGCTCACGCCGGAGAAACCGCTCTTCAAAACCGTGCGTGGCGTCGGGTATCAACTACTGTGATGAAGTCGTTGGGGACACGGTTGGCGCTCTGGTATTCGCTGGTCTCCACCCTCACGCTCGTCTGTCTGTTCGCGGCCGGCTACTATTTGTTGCAAGGCCACCTGATTCACGGACTCGATCTGCTGAACGCCACTGAATTCGCCCAGATGAAAGCGCGTCTCGGCGGTGATCATGCCGCGCTTTCCGCCAGCGAGATCAACGCGCGGATCCGTTCGGGCGGCGAACTCAACTCGGTGTTGTTCTACCTGGAGATTCACGAGGCGGGGCGGAGTGTCGTTTACCGTTCCGCGAATCTGGGCGCGGCGGAACTTCCGGACCGGCCGGGAACGCACACGCTGCCGATCGTCGGCACTCGTGGCGAATTTCGCGTCGGCCGGTTTCTCCTCGATGCGCTCGAAGTGAGGATCGCGACGCCCACGGAGCAGGTGCACCAGGTGATGGACGGCTACGTCCAGACGAGTCTCATCCTCGTCTGCCTGATTTTGGTCGTGAGCGTGATCACCGGTTTCGCCCTCAGTCGCGTGGCGCTGCGACCGATGCGCTTGATCCAGGAGACCGCCTATCGCATCCGCTGCGACAACCTGAGCGAACGCATTCCCGTGGCTGACGTGCGCGACGAAATCTCGGACCTCGCGCGCCTGCTGAACGAAATGTTTGACCGCCTGGAGTCGTCGTTCAACCAGGTGCGCCGTTTCAGCTCGGAGGTTTCGCACGAGCTGAAAACGCCACTCACGCTCGTGCGCCTTCAGGCCGAGAAGCTCCTGACCGGCTCGCCACTCACACCCTCACAGGAGGAAGCGCTGCAGGTACAGCTCGAAGAAATCACGCGACTCAACCAGATCATCGAGGAGCTGCTCTTCATCTCGCGGGTCGAGGCGCAGGCGGTCACGCCCGCTTTACGCCGCGAAGATCCGCGGGCTTTCCTGCAAACGTTCGCGCTGGACGCGCGCGCCCTGGCGGAACATCGCGGAATGCGATTTCGGGAAATGGTTGAGGGCAAGGGACTCGTCGATTTCGACGCAAGGTGGCTGCGGCAGGTATTGCTCAACCTCGTGACCAACGCGCTCAACGTCTCGCCGCCCAATGGTCTGGTCACACTGATCTCGGAGTTCGGCATCGATGTCTGGCGGGTGACGATCGAAGACGACGGACCCGGCGTACCCGAGAAACAACGCGAACATATTTTCGACCGCTTCGTCCGGCTCAGAAGCGGCACCCAGGACGAAAAAGGCAGCGGCTTGGGCCTGACTATTTCCCGCAGTATCATCTCGCTCCATCGCGGTACGATTCGAGCCGAGGCTTCGACGCGCGGCTCGGGGTTACGCGTGATTTTCGAGCTGCCGCTGCCCAGCCTCTCGACTCCCGTCGCGCCAGACGAACCGGCCGTAATAACGGTGAGTTCGCAGATGGACTAGGACGTGTCTTCAAAATAAAAATCCAAATCACAGAGGGGAACCGCTAATAGGATTTCCCAATGGGGGAAATCTTAATGCGGTGGCTACGGCTAATCGCCTGCGCCTTGAGGTGATTGGAGCCCGCTAATCGCGGTCTGCGATCAGCAGACCCCATTACCTATTCTGGAGCCGATCAGGCGGAGGGCTGACATAAGGATCTGCCCATTGGCTGATCCCATTAGCGGTTTCTTCCCTCCGAGTATTTCGACGACACCCGCTAAGACTCGCCCGGTTGCTGCAGGATCCGTTCACCAAAGCCCGATTGCGCTCCACCAAAGCAAGCCAACACCGATCCAGATCGCGAGGTTCACGATCGAAATCACGAAGCCGACCGACCACCACGTGCTCTGCGAGACGTAGCCGGGTGCAAAATAGATCGGCGCGGAGCCGGTGCCGTAGTGTGTGATGCCGGCGTCGAGATTCGAAAAAAAAGCGAACGACCATGCCGCCAGCGGCGGTGAAACGCCCGCGGCGATCGCCGCGCCCAGGAATCCTGGATACAGCGCGGAGATGTGCGCGGTCATGCTGGCGAATCCGTAGTGCGCGTAAACATACACGACGATCAGCGTCGCGAGCGACAACGCCCACGGCCAACCGTGCATATGGCCGAAAACTGTCCCGAAGATCACTGTGATCACACCGCGTTCACTCAACTGCTCGGCCATCATCAGCAGCGGCGCGAACCAGATGAGCGCATCCCACGCCTTCGCGTCACCGAGCAAATCCTCCCATGTGATCACCCTCGTTAGCAGCAGCGCACAGACGCCCGCCAGGCCGACGAAAGCGTTGTTGATGCCATGCCACGGCGAGGAGATCCAGCCGCCGATGACCGTGAGCATAATCACCACCACCGCGATTTGGTCACGGCTCATTGGTCCGATGCTGGCGAGTTTTTCACGGGCGAAGCCGCGCGCTCGCTCGGTGTCCTTAAGATCCGGCGGACACAAATGATGGAGCAGCCACGGCACCAGCGCGAAGGTGCACAATCCCGGCAGCGATGCCGCCAACGCCCAGCGTCCCCACGTGAGGTCGACATGAGCGATCCGTCGCGCGAACTCAGCGATCAACGGGTTGGCCGCCATGCTCGTGAGAAACATCGCCGAGGCCGCATACGTGCAGTGGAAACCCACGAGCGTGAGATATGAACCAATGCGATTGGCCGTTGGTCCCGGTTCGGAATCAAGCGCAGACGCCACACTGCGCACAATCGGCGCGATGATGCCGCCCCCCCTCGCCGTGTCCGACGGCACGAAGGGCGCAAGCACGAGTTCGGAGAGCGCCACCGAGTAGCCGAGTGTGAGCGATGTACGCGCAAATCGGCTGATAAAAAAATACGCGATGCGCAAACCGAGCCGCGTTTTGGTGACGGCCCGCGCAAACAGAAACGCCGAGAACATCAGCCACACCGTCGTGTTGGCGAAACCGGAGAGCACCGTCTCCGCCGGCAGCGTCCGCGTGAGCACAAGCAGCGTGATCGACAGCAACACACTCACCCCCATCGCCACCGGCCGTGCGACGAGCGCAATGATCGTCGCGACGAAAAACGCGAGCAGATGCCGCTGCGACGCCGTGAACGCCGCCAGCGGCCAAAAATAGAGTATCAGTCCCGGAATAAGGACACACGCCCAACGGACGGAAGCCGGAGTCGAAGGGGAAGCTTTCACGCGGACCCGTGAAACCTGCGGCAACGTTTCTCCGCTGCAATCGCGAAGTACGGCGGAGATCTCACGACGGGACCTCGCTTAACCGCATTTCTCCCCTTCAGGCGAATTTCGCGAGCGCGATGAGCGTCAGCGTCACCGTGATCGCTCCGCCAATCCGCGTGGCGATCTGCGCGAATGGCATCATGTGCATGCGATTTGCTGCGGTGAGAATCGCGACGTCGCCTGTGCCGCCCTGTCCGCTGTGGCAGGCGTTGACGATCGCGGCCTCGATCGGAAAAAGATTCACCCAGCGCGCAACGACGAAGCCCGTGCCCATCAGTGTTACGACCGTGGATACGATAGTGATGAGGTTCGGCAAGGCCAGCGCCGCGATCAGCTTGTCCCACGGCGTCATCGCCACGCCGATCGCGAACAACAACGGATACGTGATGGCCGTCGCGAAAAAACGATAGACGACATACGATGCTTTCTGCAGCGGCGGCGGGATCGCGTGCGTGAGTTTCACGACGACCGCGATGAACAACATCGCCACGGGCGCGGGCAAACCGAAGAGCCGGAAGCACAGGAGTCCGAAAAGATAAAGCGCGAGCGCGGTAACGCCGGCCGCGGCGATGTGCGACACATCCATGTGCGGTTCGATTTCTTCCTTCGCCGGGTTCATATCGTCATGCTCGCCAGGCTGCAACCGGCCTTCGCCGGTGAGGGCCGGATATTTCTTCCCGATAAAGTTCAACATCCCCGCCAACAGGATCGCAGTCAGGCTGCCGAACATCACAGGTGGTAGTAATTGCGCAAACTGGTCGCCGTGATCCGCGTGCAGGATTTCGGCATAACCGACCGAAAGCGGAATCGCGCCCTCGCCCACCCCGCCCGCCCTGATCGGCACCACGATATAAAAAAACGTATGTCGTGCGCCCAAGCCGAGCACCGTGCCCACCGTGGTGCCGACGATCGCCGCCATCACCGAACCAAGCGCCAGCGGGACGAAGATTTTCACGAAGCCCTTGATGAGCACAGCGCGATCCATCCCCAAAATGCTTCCAACGATCACCGCGGTGATGAAGAGATAGAGGAAGTTCGTGGACTTCGTGAAGTCCGTGACCGTCGTCGTCACGTTGGCGGGCAGCATATGATAAAACACCAGGCACGACGGAATGAACGTGGCCGCGATCGCGGCGCCGCCGATGTGCCGCAGAACCGGCACACGTTTGCCGAGCTCGGCACACGTAAAACCGCCGACCGCCAACAACAGCATCACAACATTGATCTCCGTCGGCAGTTTTCCCGACCAGATGAAGTAACCCAGGCCAGCCAGCAAAAACAGATGCACCGGTAGCGGCACGATGCCGACACGCCACTCCATCAATTTCCACCAACGCGCGGGCCAGAAACCGCCCCGGAGCGTTTCCCCCGGGGAATCGGATTTGGCCGGAGACGGCTCAGATGGTGGAGGCACGGTTGCCATAATGTTTCGTTGATGCTGCGAAGGGTGGCCGGCGGTGGCGCTCGCAAACCCGCGCTGCGAGCTCCACCGCGTCCGTCCGTCCCTTCCGAGGCGCAGTCGCGGGTGTTAGAACGGAATCCTCGCCGATAGGCTGATCTTGCGCGGCGATCCAGGAAACAGATCGGTCGGAGCGTCGCCCCCAGCGATGTAAGAGCGATCCGTAATGTTAGTCACGTTGACTGCGAAATCATAGTGCTTCCACTTGTAGTAGAAGGCGAGATCCGCGCGGGTATTCGACGGAATCTTGAGCATCTCCGGACTGCGGTTATCGACGACTGCATTTCGATCGCCCGTATAAATGAGGCCGAAACCCAGGCCAAATCCACGCAAGCTACCACTGCTAAAATTATAGCGCGTCCAAAGATTGCCGCTGTGCCGCGGCGCGTTGGCCAGCCGGGCGCCGACGAGATTGCTGGCGGCCGACTCGGTGATGCGTGCGTCGTTGTAGCTGTAGCCCACCTGTACTTGGAAATTGGACACGGGCTGGTAGTTCACCGACAGTTCAGTGCCCTGGCTTTTGTTCGAAAGCGCCCGGTAAACCTGGATGCCGGTGGCGGGATCGAAGACATTCGGGACCGGCTCGACGACGTCCTTCCGGACGATTTCGTAAACGGAGAGCAGGATACCAAGCTGATGGTTGAAGAAATCGGATTTCACCCCGATCTCCTTCTGGTCGGCCTTTTCGGGCGCGACCTGCGGAGCATTGAGGGCAACCGAGTTGGGCGGAGTCGGTTTGAACGACTCCGCGTAGCTGGCATAGAAGGAGAGCGTGTCGAGCGGCAGATAAACCAGGCCAATGGACGGAACCGTGGACTTCGGATGGTTGCTCTGCCCGGGATTGATGACCTTGCCCGTGGAGAGGAGCACAGCGGAATCCCAGTACTTCGTGTCGTATTTTTCCGTGCGCAAACCGAGTGACGCGCGCCAGTGCGCGCCGATTTTTATCTGATCCGAAAAGTATGCAGCGTAGTTGTAGTACTTCGAGATGCCAACCTGAGACGGCCCGGCGCCCGTCGTCGAATTGACTGTCGGATACGTCGTCAGCCCGTGGATAGGGTTATAAACGTTGATGGCCGGACCAGTGACATTCTGGAAAATCCAGCGCGTGAAGTTGTGCGTTTCATAGCCGCCGCTCAGACCGAAAAGCAGCGTGTGTTTGAAAGATTCAGGGCCGACGTCGCCGTAAAGATTCCAATCGTAATACGCGTAGCGCCGGCGGTTCCAAGTATCACGGAGGCGCTGCGTGACGGTGCTATTGGTGATGGGCGTGGCGAGATTGACGCTCCGGTTTTCAAGGAGCCGCCG
Source organism: uncultured bacterium (assembly GCA_967755055.1). Classification (GTDB taxonomy): domain Bacteria; phylum Verrucomicrobiota; class Verrucomicrobiia; order Opitutales; family Opitutaceae; genus Opitutus. The sequence continues at coordinate 3,751 of CBRAFL010000085.1, read as the reverse complement.
GCCATCGACATGCTGCACGTCGCGGAAATTAAACTTCGTCATCCACTGGTTCTCGAAGCGGTGGCTGAAAACGAGGTTATAAACCTCCGCGCGATCGTAGGCCGAGTTACCCGGATCCTGATAGACGATCGAGTGATCCTTGGGCACGTTCGCGACGAGATTGCCCGGCGCGACCAACGCCTGGTCTTGAATGGCGAACCGATGCTCACGGTGAATCTCGAGCTTCACCGTCACTTCTGTGTCCTTGTTCAGGCGGTAGGTGAGCGAGGGAAAAAAATAGTGATTCTTGGTCCAGTCGAACTGCCGCCAGGCAGGAGCATCCTCGTAGGACGCGATAAAACGATAAGTCCAGTGTCCTTCGCTGTCGATCGGCCCGGTGCTGTCCAGGGAGGTGGTAAAACCGATGCCGTTGTCACCTTGATCTCCGGCATAGCCCGACACGGAGGTGAACAGCGTGTTGCCGCGCGTGACCGATGGCTGCTTGGTGACAATGTTGATCATGCCTCCGGGATTCATCGAGCCGTTGAGCACAGAACTGGGCCCCTTCAGCACTTCGACGCGCTCGACGTTGGCAGTGGTGGGCGAGCCGAAGCGCGACGCACCGCCCGGCAAGCCGTCGGTTTGAAGGTTGTTGATCATCGTAGTCGTGGCGCTGTTCGAATACCCGCGCAGCGTGAAGCCCGCGGCGGCCGGACTCTCGCGCGTCATGCCAACAATATAGGGATAAAGATCCTCGAGCGACGTCGCCTGCTTGTCCCCGATAAACGCGGCATTCAGAACTTGGATCGTCCCCGCCACGTCTTTCATCTCCATGGGAACCTTGCTCCCCGCTGAAGTCGTGCTTTCCGCGTAGCTGTCGACGGTGGTGCTGACGGTAAACTCCGCGAGCTTCACGACGGTATCGCTTGTTTCCTGGGCGTGCAGCGCGGTCAATGCGGGCAGTGCTGAAACCGCGAGCCATCGCGCGGCGGATCTGACAAACCTGGGTGGGTGGTTCATGGTCAAGTATCGGGCTTGGGTTGGGCGGCCGCGCCGCGTTTTGTGCCGTGCGGCACGCAAAGTCGGCGAGGGTGGGGAGAGCGGTACTTTCGCATGGCTTCCTGAAGGAAATCTGAATCCAACCTAAAATTTCGTTCAGGTAACGCCGCGATTTGCCAGCGGCCCCGATTGCCTTTCGACCTTCGCGCCCGAATTATCTCCACTCATGAACAAGCTCTGTATTTTCGTCGGCACTCTGATCGGCGGTTACGCGGGCTGGTGGGCCGGCGACGCGATCGGCTTCGAGTTTCTCGGCGCATTTTTTGTCAGCGGAGCGGGCAGCATCATCGGTGTGTGGCTCGGCTGGAAACTCGCCCGGCACTTTGAGTAATCGCTGCCGAGACGCGAAACGCGCCCGACGTAGCGGCAGGCCTCCGTGCCTGCCGATCTCCGGTCTTCGAACCTCGAGCCCCGATCTCCGAGCACGGCAGACACGGAGGCCTGCCGCTACTTACGCGACCTGCGATCACGCGATCGCCTCGAACGCGATTATTTCGCCGGCTCGATGTGCACCGACACATCACTCACCCGCAGCACCGACGCGAGCAACGCATCCTTAACCGCGTGCGCAATCTCATGACCTTGCCGCACGGTCAGGTCTCCGTCGACACGCACATGGATATCCACGAGGTAACTCAATCCGCTCTTGCGCACGCGGCATTTGTCGAGCGCTCGCACGCCGGCAACGTCCAGCGCAAGCGAGCGGACCTCGTTCTCGAACGCCTCCGGCACCGCCGTATCCATCACGTCTCGTAAAGCCTGACCCGACATCGCCACGCCGTTGGCCGCGATCACAGCGCACGCCACCAACGCCGCCCAGTCATCCGCCGCGGCGTAGGCCGGCCCGCCGAGTACAGCGATCGCAATCCCGATAAACGCCGCACCCGATGTCACCGCATCCGAGTAGTGGTGCAACGCCTCCGCGCCCAGCGCGGTGCTTCCTGTCTCCTCGCCTGCGGTTCGCATTCGTCGCGAAAACCAAATCTTGGCGCCCACAATTCCCGCCAGCAACGGCAGCGTCGCCCAATGCGGGCCGCGATGAGGCGTGATGATTTCGTGCACCGCGTGCCAGCCGATCCAACCCGCCGCAAAAAAAATAAACACGGCGACCGACAACGCTGCGAGCGGCTCCGCCTTCCCGTGTCCGTACGGATGATTCGCATCCGGCGGACGCGACGCCACGCGAAATCCTGCCCAGACTAAAATCGACGAGAGAATATCGAGCAGCGATTCCGCCCCATCTGCGATCAACGCATACGTGTGCCCGAAAATTCCGCCCGCAAATTTCAAGAGCGCCAGAACCGCGTTCAGCCCGATGCCACGCAACACCAGCTGCGCGCTGGCTTGGGCGCGCTGCTGCGTCGCGGCGTGATGCTGGGGCAATCTCGGGGGCACCGCTCAACGTAGAACTGCGCCGCGCGTCTTCGCCAGCTCGCAATTGACCCGCGCTCCCGGCCGTCTCACTTTGCTGTTTCTCATGCCTACGCCAAAGATTTCCATTGGGCGCGACCCCGTAAAACAGTTTTCCGTTTTCGCGGAAAACCGAGTCGGTCGCCTTCATGACCTCGCGGCGTTGTTCAAGGAGCACAATGTTCACATCATGGCGATCACCGTGCTCGACACGACGGACAGCGCGATCATGCGGGTGATTGTCGATGATCCCGACAAAGCCCGCGAGCTGATGGTGAACAATGATTTTCCGTATACCGAAACTGAGGTGCTCGCCGTGGACATCGGCGATGAATCGAAACTCAAAGCCGTGCTCGGCGCTATTTTCGAAGCCGAGATCAACGTCCATTACGTCTACAGTTTCATCAAACGACCTGAGGGCGGAGCCGCTCTCGCATTGAGCATCGAAGACAGCGATGTCGCCGCGCAGGCATTGAACCGCTGTGGGTTCAAGGTGCTCAGCCAGCGCGATATTTCGCGGTAGCGCGTAGGTTGCGCGCTCGCCGCGCCACTCCGGTTGCTCGCGAAAAACCCGCCGGCGCGAATCCATTCGCCGGTAAACGGCGCGTTAGGGATAACGCGCCCTACCCCTTGACCTCACCCATCTTCTCGCCTTCGAGCAGATAAATTCCGGTCATGTATCCATTTTCGAACATCGCGCCGATCTTTAGCGCGCCGTAGAAAGAAATAGGCACATCCATCAACGGCTTCACTCCGCCTTTGCTCATCTTCACCACGACCCACTCGTTCATGTTCGGCACCTGCCCGTAGCAACACATCATCGGGTCCTTCACCAAAAGAAATTCTGTGACGAGGCCGTTGTCCATTTTCACGGGCAGCATGAAACCCGTCACGATCGCTTTCTTGCCGTTCCACCCTTTCACCGCGGCAGGAATCTGTTCTTCACCGTTTGGCGGCGGCGTTTTCGCATCGGCGGCAGCATCGAACGGCGGCGGAGTAAATTTGTAACTCGCGAGCCGATCGAAACCGAGGCGCAGATAACCGTTTTCCACTTCGGGTACAGTCGCAGGTGTTTCAGCGATCGCCGGCGACACGGCTAGAATTCCTCCTGCGAGGGCGGAGCTCACGAGAAACGTTCGAAACAGAGAGCGCGCGGTAAATTTCATGGCCACAGAGAATCTGCACAAGCCGTGCCCACGGTCAAAAACTTTGGGCAGCGGCATGTTTCAGCACGTAGCGGCAGGCCTCCGTGCCTGTCCGTTGATCGGAAATCGGCGTTCGGAGTTCGAAATCCCGACGCAGC
>CBRAFL010000084.1:0-16991 GCA_967755055.1 uncultured bacterium | reverse complement strand
TCGCACTATATTCACCGGACGCATCCCGACGTAGTGGTTGACGCTGCGAAAGAAATGATCGCCCGAATCATGAACGGGGATGCTAAGCGTTAAACGCAAGGCTATGAGCAATCAGCTTTTCAGCGGCGTAGCGCGGGGTTCCAGCCTGCAACTGTACGGAAACTTTCGGCTTATCGCTTCACGCTGTAAGCTTTCGGTTGAGCTTTTACCTAGAATTGCTTGGCCTCTGTCTAGAGCTCAACTGGGCTGAGCCTAATCACATTCTTCGGCATGTCAGATTTCGACATTCTTCAGCTACTCGCCTTGTTCGCTGCATTGCTGTCGATCTTTGCTTTGAGTCTATGGTTCCCATGGCAGCTGCTTTCGGATTCAAAGACGCAGGCAAAAAGGTGGGTGCTGGCGCTTTTCGCCGTAGGCGGCGTTTTGATGAGCACGCTTACCGGTGTTGGGTACCAGATAATGTCCAATATGGGATTCGGTGGTGGTCCTTGGCGGGTCGGCTGTCTAACCGCACTGTATTCAACTTACTTCATCGGTGGGCTGCTGGCCCTCCAACTTCGAGAACCGAAGCGGCGGACCGTGATGTTTCTAGCGCATGCGCTCCCTCTATCGTCAGCGGTTCTCCTTCGTGGCGAAGACATGTACCTGCCGCTCATCTGGTGTTTCATTACGTTTACGCTTTTTGCCTCAACATGGTATCGCATCGCAGGCCGTGAGAGCTGGGTCGATTGATTACCTATGCGATGCTGCGTCGATTTCTGTTTTTCGACTGCGACACATCGCGTGATTGCTATCAGTGTCGTTGATTAACCATGACGATCAAAGGGCTGCTTTGCATTCCGGTCGGATTTGGCGCTGGTTTGTGGTGTGGCGTCGCTGCGCTACAGAAATCGATCGTCATGTCGCGTGCGAAATACTGGCCGAGCGTCGAAGGCCGAATTCTCGAGTCCGTCCTTATTCCAGACCTGGAGCGAAGGAAGACGCACTTCAAAGTGAGATATGAATTTGTCCTCGAAGAGCGAATCGAGTCAGCGACTCCAAGAATCGCGGGCGATTGGTTTTGGAGCAATCGGCTGCAAGAGGCCTTCGTCGCTAAATATTCACCCGGACAGGTGGTCGAAGTATTTTACGACCCAAGAAATCCGAAAAGGAATTGCCTGGATCGAGAAGATCGATCGGGGATTTTCGCGCTCGGGATTTTATCCATCAGTGCGACCACGCTGGCTGCGCTTCTCCTTTGGGTGTGGCTTTCCGGGAAATGAAATACTGGCGACTTTAGTCGTTCCCGTTCGCAACCGCCGACGCATTTCGGAATAAAAACTGGCGCGAGAATCAACTCGGGTTAGCGTTGCTCCTGGCTTAAAAAGCTTCGGCAGAATTCGCCCCCGTTGTTTTATGAAGACGTCCACCGTTTCTTTCCGCTTTGGATGCGTGGCATTGATTGGTCTGCTTTTCGCTCCACTGGTTTCGAGCGGGGGCTTTCTCGACTTTCTATTTCCTTCAAACGAACTGGAAACCATCACCGTCACGGACTTCACGCCGGCGGGGAATTTGCTGCGTCAGCCAACAGCTGATCATCCGTTCTACTACGTTGCCGTCAGCACAGGCTACCACGACCTCGGTGGCATCAAGGCCGGAGAAAAACCGATCTCCCGCCAACTGGTCGACCAGACAATGCTCAAGATCCTCGCGAAACAAGGCTACCTTCCCGCCGCTCCGGGGCAGCGTCCCGACGTCATCCTCGCTTGGACGTGGGGTACGCTGAATGTCGAGATTCTCCACAGTGGAAACGGCTCCTTTGTCAGGCAAATCAATGAGCCGCGTTTGCTGCGATTCCTCGGCGGAGCAAAGCTCGGACTGATTTCATCGCACGGAAATCCCTTTCCGGAGTTAACGCTTCATCCCGGGCTGATCCCGTTGAGTGGAAGCGCGCGAAATTTGATTGATGCGTCCAAGGACGACCTCTACATCGCGGCGATCTCGGCCTACGCGATCAATCAGCGCGATCCCAAGCATCCTGCACTGCTCTGGAATACTCGAATCAGTGCTCCGTCACGCGGATTCTGGATGCCGGAGGCGTTGCCCGCCATGCTCGCGATCGCGAGTCCGTACGTGGGTCGTGAAACCAGCAAGCCGGTTTGGATTCGCGCGACCGAGAAATTTAAACCTGAGATTCATCTCGGTGATATGCGGGTGGTGGAATATTTGGAAAAGACACCGGCGTCGGTGGTCGTGGTTGGTCCGTCGAACTGATCGGACATAGCGCGTCGCACGCTCACGCACGGCTCGGAGATCAGCTTCCGCGCCATGGCGGCACTGCCTCGCTAGCCGTTCGGCCCACGTCTTAACGGCCCATTCTCTTTCGGAGCGAACTCGATTAGAGTGATCGTCTCGACATGAACACCCTGCGATGGACCCTTGGCGTAATCAGCGTGCTATTCGGCGGCGGCTTCTTCGCACTGTTTGTGGTGTCGAACGGCATTCGCCGATCGTTCGGTGCGTCGGAGAACAATCCGTTGCTGGTGATTCTCCCGCTCGCTGCGGGAGGACTCTTATTCGCGGCGCTCGTCTGGCCCTCGAACAAAACTCTCCTACACGTCGGAGCAGTGGCGGCGGTTGCGCTCGTCGCGTTCTGCGTCTGGCAGATCGTCACCGAATCCGCCACCGTTCTCTGGTGCGCTTTGCTCTACCTCGCGCTTTGGTTCGTGTTCTACGGATCGAAGGCGTGGGCTACCTCTCGGTGACGAGCGGCATTTCCTAAAAAGGATTTATTTCGCGCGCCCCTGATCCGAGCCGGAAAGATATCGACGCAATGCCGTCGATTCTCCGCGCGTTGCTCGAAGCCGAGCTAGCTGCGGGCAACCAGATCTTCGAAGTCGGCCATTCGTTTCCGGCTCCTCCGGTCGGCGCGTACTTCCTTCTGACCAAACCGTTGCTCACGCGTCCGCAGAAATCGGGCGATTGCATCGACTACTACGATCGCAACACGTCGATTTATTCCGGCGAGATCACGGACGCGAGACGGCATTTCTTTCTCCTGGAGCCGCCTCATCCGCCCGAACCCGAACCGGACATGAACGCGATCCGCGCAGCGATGGCGACGAGTTGTAAACCTGCTGCGCCGCAGGAATCGAAAACGGCTCGAGCGGCTTCAGAACTTTCGTCCTCGGCGACGAAAGAAATTTCTCCGAGCAGCGTGAGCCAGACCCTCGTGCAGCGTTTTCGATCGAGCATGGTGATGGACTTCGAAAAATGGCATGACGGCATCGGCTATGATCTCGAGGCGTTGCGTGAGATGTCGCCGGCCGAGAGAAAGCAGATCCAGGCGTTGCTGATCGGGCGCGGATTGAAGGACTGGCGCGATGTCGAAGCGCTCGCGTGCTTCGATACGCCCGAGGCGCACGCCACACTCAAAACCGGATTGAGCAGTGACGATCCGGAAGTGCGCAACGCAGTCACTCGCTACGCGCCGGAACTCGTCAGCGCCGACGCGCGCACGGCGTCGCTCGTCAAAGGATTGGAGACGGCGGTATTCTACGGCGGGCTCACGCAGACGTTGGACCAAGTCGCAGATTTTTATCCGCCAAGGATCGTTGATGCGTTGCTGCGCGGCGCATTGAATCGCTCGGGAGACATCGCAGTGCATTTCGCCGCGATGCTGTTCTATATCCACGGCAAGGCGCCGGAGGTTTTTGATTGGGGGCAGCGGCCGTTTTTTCTTCGGTTCAACACCAGCGATCGCGCGGAGCGCGAAACGGTCTTCCGTGAGCTCTGTGAAAAAATCGGAGTCGACGCAGCGCTGTATTTGCCGACGAGTCAGGGTAAATGATCGCCGAGAAAAAGCGCTCATACCCGAGCGGATTGCCGACGCGTGTCGGCCGGCATCCGCAGAAGCCGCACGTAATTTTAGAAAGTTAATCCCGCATTACGCTTCATCATGATCTGAGCATTCCTGCTCGGGCGTATTGGCCCGAAGCCCACAGCCTACCGCTTTTGGTTTTCCGCTGAATCAATTCGTTTCGCCGATGATCTTGATTTCGCCGAGCTCCACTTTGCCTTTGCGCAACTTCGGCGGCACGGTGGCGACGCCGTCCGACGGCCGTCCGAAGTAGTTTACCGCCACGTCGCTCATGAAACTCACTGCCTCGGTGAAATTGTGTCCGGGCGAGCGAAAGTTCAGATGCAGCGTCCAAACGGCGTGCGGCTTTCGCTCCTTGAGGTCGTGTAGATCATAGGCGCGAAGGATCACGAAATAACGTTCGCTGGTCAGATCGCTGCGCAGCGTGGCTTCGGTCGTGCTCTGAAACGGCCGCGCGGCGAGCGCTCGTAAATGCGGACCGTAACCGAGAAGCTTGATGTTGTTGGCATCGTCAAATTCGGCGGCGAACGACTCCGTCCTTCGATCATCCTCCTCGAAACCGACTCGCATGTCGGCTTCGGTCGTTACGTTGGTATAGCGCTCTGCGATGGTTGGATCAGAGCCCGTTACCAAGACGGTTTCGTTGTTGGCAATATCACTTACAGTGTGGGTCGGCGCGCCGGTACTTGGGTCGAGCTGAGGCGGTGGCTGCACGCGGGTTTCATCGATGGTGATGTGCGGCTTGGTCACGCCCCAATGCATGATGACGAGCAGGTCGGCGCTTCGAACATCTTTGGCGGGGAAATATTGCTCCTGCGCGAGCGCCTGGGCAATTGGCTCGACCAGTTCGCGAAACGTCAGGCGATCGAGGGAGCGATCGACGGTCCTGCCCTCGAAATATCGACCACGCATGAACACATACGTTTCGCGCCTCGGTTGCGCGTTCTCGAACTTCGCCTGCGTGTACTTCGGCGCTGCCGACGAGCTGACCGCGACGTTGTTGTCGGCAAGCCCGGCGCAACCGGCGCCGAAGCATGCAAACGATCCAACGCCAAGCAAGGTCAGGGCAGCGCGGGTATGTGAGGGGTTCATGCCAGCGGCTCGCAAGATGTCTTAACTCACGCTGAACACCAGAATACTGGTTCGCGAACCGTCAGATTTGTAGGTCGAACAGCGCTGACGGAGCAGCGCCCTGCAGCGGGTTTTAACTGGCAGGTCGTCGAAAAAACTCTGCAACTTTTCCTTTTGGCGTAGCCCGGTGCGTAAGCAGCGGGACGATCGAAAACATCCGCGCCGTAACCGGCACGGCTACGGGTGGGGAATTGTTGAGGACGTTTTTTTAAAATGCCCTTCTGCGAACGCAGACGGCTCCAATGAAGGGGAGAATCGAAAACCTCCCGCTCCAGTCGGATTTTCCTATGCGGAAATCTTTATCCAGTGGCTCCGGCAACGATACGGAAGCTTTCAGCCTTCAGCTTACTGCTTAAAGCTTCGAAATTTTTCAGAGTCCCACATGTGTCACTCGCCGGACAGGCATCGAGTGAGTTTTCCCAGGTCTCGACCATGTGGGTATCCACGCGCCGATCAGCGTCGGGTTTGTACGTGGCGGTGACATACTCCCGTAGCTCCGAACATTGCGGGCAGTTTCCGCGCCGTCAAACGGTTAAAACGAGCAAGTGAGCGGGTAGGGGCGCGGAGGGAGATGCGACGCCCTCGTCGCGGTTGGAAGCGACTGAGCGCCAATGTGTGGATTCCGGTTGGAAAAACAGTCGTCTCTCCTCTGCTAATTGCTCGAGTTTTCCTCGCGGCTCAGCTGAGCCTATATTGAACATTAATTAATCGCATCCCAAGATGATGAAGAAATCGCCTCCCGCCGCGGACCCCAACGCGTATTTAGCCGCGCTGGAGGGGTGGCGTCACGAATGCGTGCAGTCGCTCAGAACGGCGGTTCTCTCCTCTTCGCCGCTCGATGAGGTCATCAAATGGGGACATCTCGTCTTCTTCGCGGACGGGCCCATCCTGCTCATCCGCGCCGAAGACTCACGCGTGCTCTTTGGGTTCTGGCGGGGTCAGCGCTTGCGCGACATTGAACCGCGGCTGAAGCCAGGAGGAAAATACGAGATGGCTACACTTGAGCTACACGAAGGGGAATCGGTGACGCCCAAAGTCGTTCGACGATTGGTCAGAGAAGCGGTCGCTTTGAATCGCAAACTCGGAGATCCGACCGCCGTGGCGAAGCGCTAAGCTATAAGCGATCAGCTTTTCAGCGGCAGAAGCTTTCAGCTTACCGCCTACACGCTTACCTCTCTACGCTTTCTCACCATTCAGATCGCGCCGGGCGAAGATGTCTCCGCGACCCAACCTTGAGGTGAGTGCAGGTAGGAACTGGTGTGGAGTGGGGCGAACGCCGTGCCAGACCAGGCTCGGACCGCAATCGTGAGACGGTCGGACTCCAGCGTGATCCAATTATACGCGTTGGGCTCATTGCGTGTGCGCCTGGACATTGCAGTGCCTGCCTGCACCGCGATCACTGAGTGGCGGGCGAGCGGATAATGCGCGCGAATGTCACCCGCGTAGCCGTGATGAAGGTGTCCTGAAAGCAGCAGGTCCACCTGGCCATCCGCCAAAATGGGAATCGCCAACGCGGCGCGTCCCACTAACTGAATGCCGGCGCCGTGGGGCGGCGGAATAAACGGATGGTGCGTTACAACGAGCTTCGTTCGACGACCTGCACGCTCCAGATTTTTCTGCAATAAATTCAATTGCTCCTCGGAGATGCGACCGTTTTGCCACGTTAACGAGCGCGCCGTGTTCAGCCCCAGTACGAAGAATTCCTTGTCCTCATAAATTGGATTCAGGTCATCATTAATGAACCGGCGATAACGACCGAATGGACTGAGGAATCGCCGTGCCACATCGAAGAGCGGGATGTCGTGGTTGCCCGGAATCACCAACTGTGGCTGTGGCAGACGGCGGAGAAAATCCCGGGCCGCGGCGAATTGCCCACCTCGGGCTCGTTGCGTCAGATCGCCGCTGATCACAACGAGGGAGGGCTTAAGCAATTCCAGATCCGTCACCAGTCCTTCCGCCAGCGCGGGAATGACAGTGCCAAAATGCAGATCCGAAATGTGAGCGATCGTCCTCATCATGGGTTAACTGACACCGGTGCGAGCACGCGGAGAGCGGCGGGGCGTATTTTGAAATGAAACGGAGGTTTCAGGTTCAGCACTTCACCGTCGGCAGCGATCGGCACCATGGTGCGTGTGATCGTGATGGTCGCTTCTGTGAGCGAGTGAAATTCCAGCGCATCCGCCGCATCGACTCGCCGGGTGATTGACTGCCATACCAAGCGAACCATCGCCGCGTGGCGACGAGCCCGTGTCGTGTAGAGCCACAGCCGACCTTCGTCGAGGCGAGGACGTAGTGACGCGGCGAGTACGCGGCCGGTGTAGCGATTATTCGCGACGAGGACGAAAGGCGTGCGGAGTGAGAACGACGTATCGGGTGTCGCGATATGGAGACGAAGGCGGCGCAGCTCCCGAAACACCGTCCAAGAAGCCAGCATCATCGCCCGCCATTTGCCCTGACCCTTTTCGCGCCGCAGCAGATCGCGCCGACGAACTGCCTCAGCATAAGAGCCGAGAGAGCAGTTGTTGATAAAAATCCGCCCGTTCACTTCGGCCACATCGACTGCGCGAATCGGAGCCAATGACAATGCCTTTACCGCATCGCGCCACGCCGGCGGCACACCAATGTCCCGGGCAAAATGATTCAACGTGCCCAGTGGAATAATGCCCAGGGTAATTCCAGTATCCACAAGCACGCCTGCCGCGGCACTGATCGTCCCATCGCCGCCGCCAACAAACAACGCGGAGGGTCGCTGCGCGACGGCATCACGCAATGCTGCGTTGAGGCCGTTCCCACTTGCGCTGCGGATTTCAGCGTCAATGCCCGCGGCGACAAATACTGCGCGCAATGATTCCGGGCTGGGGGCATCGGGATTTTTCCCCGTCGAACCTGCTTTTTCGTTGTAGACGACGATTGCGTTCATTCTGGCTTTTTTCGCTGACCGGCCGAATGGACGGCGGTTCGATAGCGCGCGCGAAGCCAGAACAAAAGCGGTAGGCGATAAGCTGAAAGTTCTAAGCGTGGTTTCAAATGAGTCCGCTCCTCCCGGAGCGGGCTACGTGTCTGTAGCCCTGCGCGGGAGCGCAGGGACAATTCCGCACCAACGGCGCCGATCTCTCGTAGGTTGTTCGCTAACGCGCAACTGCCGATGATCTTCGCGTGAGTCACTATAGCGTGGCGCCCGACGAGCGCCACCTACACGTCTTCAAACTTCGGGCGCGAGCTGGATCGGGAGGATGAAACGTTTGGAATTCGCCGGAGCATTCATGCCTGACTCGAAGCGCCATTGCTGGAATGCGGCCACGAGTTGCCGCTTCAACACGGCGTCGTTGACGCGGAGAACTTTGATGTCTCGCGGCTGGCCGGTCTGATCGAGCGCGAACTCAACGTCCACGGTCGCGCCCGTGAATTCTCTTGGCAGCCCCGTCGGCTTAACAATCGAGGACGCCACGGGACGCGGCTGCAGCGTGCTGGCGGTGGTATCCTGACAATTCGAGGACGAGGCAAAAGCGCTGCTGGCGAAAGCGGCGGCGGCGAGGGAGGCGGCGAGCAGGAGGGATTTATTATTCATGGTAAAAGCTCCGCGGTGCGGAGTAGAGGAGGATTTTGGTCGTTCTGATTTCCGGAGAAATTCCGGAGTTATCGCGAACGATGCGATCTCCTTTGCAGTGCCCGTGCCAAGATTTTGGATGCGCTGTTAGTCGCTTGAGCGCAGCGACTAAAAATAGTGATGCGAAAATGAGAATGCTTTCTCCTGACCGAATTCGACACGCGTGAATCCCAACTGCGGGAATTTTTGAAGGGCGCTAATAAGCGATAGGCTCGAAGCGATAAACTATAGGTGATGGATCGATCTTTCCGCCGGAACGATTCAGTCAGAGTTGATCGCGGATGTGCGCGGATGTGCGCGGATAATGCGTAGCGACGGAGAATCACGAAGGTAACCACAAAGGCACGAAGAAGAGATTCCGTTTCCGATCTCCAATTTTCGGCACAGAGGTCACAGAGGTGCACAGAGTTCACCGAGGAATTTCTCCGTGCCCCTCGGATTGGCTCTCCGTGCGCTCTGTGGCATCTTCAGCGATAGGCAATAGGCGATAGGCGATACGCGTCAGCCGTAAGCGTTAAGCCGCGGAGTGGACCGATCTGTAGCTGTCCAGGCTTTCAGCTTATCGCTTACCGCTTTGATCCGCTTTCCGCTTTCAGTGCCACGGCTGGCTCCACATCAAAAGTATCCAAGCCTGAAGTTCCGGCGCCCGTGGCAAAACTCGAGTGGAGAAAATGCACGTCGCGGGCGCAATACAGTCCGAAGGGCAGATCGGCTTCGATATGCACATTATCGAAAACGATATTCTCGGCCGGCATTTCGGGCAGGCCCCAAATTAATCCAGCCCGCCGGCCTGGCGCCGCTGTCGCTGTGATATTTCGGAATACTATATTTCGGAACCGGGGTGTCAGCGGACCGATCGGCCTGGCAGCGTATGTTGCCACGACTTTGGCGCTGAGCTGCGTCAGATCTCGATACTGTTTTTCAGGCGCCATATAGGCACCATAAATAAGAATTGGAAAATTCACGTTCTTCATTCGCAACCCTTGATAGAACAGGTTGTGAACGTCGCCGCCGCGGTCCCGATCCGACTTGATGCGAATACCGCATTCCGTGCCGTCGAAGGTGCAATCCACGACTGCGAAATTTGATACGCCCCCTCGCGTATAACTGCCGATCGAAAGTCCATGCCCGAAGCCATACGTGCAACGCCGAATGAGAACGTTGGACGTGTTGCTTCCGCACGTGAAGTTATCATCGCCCACGCTTACGTCACAGTCTTCGACGAGGATGTCGTGGCCACTGACGTCACAGGCATCCGTGTTGTGGCTGGGATTGGTGGGGTCGGTCGATGCGGGAGCGCGGATTGTGACTTTGCGTACGGTCACGTTGTCGGAGGAGCCACCGATCGCGATGTGGAACATGGGCGAGTCGCGAAGAGTGACCTCTTCGATGAGAACGCGTGAGCTTCCGGAGAGTGCAATCATGCGCGGGCGTTTTACGCCCTTCGTTTTGGCAAAAGGCCACCAAGGGCCGCCTTGTCCATCGATGGCGCCGGGCCCCGCAATCGCCACGTCATGCAGCCCGCTTCCGCCGAGCAGATCGGCTGGATCCTGGGTTCCTCCCGGGTAGCTGTCGAAAGGAAGCATCTTCAGCACGGATCCTTGCGCAAAATAAAGCCGCAGATGGCTGGCCAATTTCAGTGGTCCGCTGAGGTACACGCCTTCGGGAAATTCCACCGTGCCGCCGCCTGCTTTACGTGCCGCCTCGATCGCCGATTGAATTGCCGCTGTATCCACAATCGCCCCATCACCATGGGCGCCGTAGTTGCGGATATTGAACCGCCGTTCGGGAATGGAGGGCAACTCGGGATGAATTCGAGCGACAAAGTCCGGGAGGTCCTCGGCCGCGACGAGGGCGAGCGGCAGAAAGAGGCAGGCGACAATCAAGCGCGGAACGAGACGGAAGAAAACTCGCATGGTTGGGGGCGAAGAAACGACGAAATGTTTTCGGGTTTGCTGGAGGCCGCAACCGCGGCGACGTGCTCATTGTAGCGCGGAGTTTTTCGATCAACTTTGTCTCGACGAAAGAAGTACAGTCGCGATGCACAAACCCCGCGTCCCTTCCGAAAAATGGAGGACGACCTCCGGTGTGGTGAGGATCGGAACGGACGAGACGGAGCTCATCCCTAGCTAGCGTCCTGTCTTCGAAACACTCGGAGGGAGGAAACCGCTAATGGGGATCTGCCAATAGGCAGATCCTTATATCACCCCTGCGGCTGATCGCCTCCGGAATAGGTGGTGGGGTCCGCTGATCGCAGACCGCGATGAGCGGGCTCCAATCACCTCAAGGCGCAGGCGATCCGCCGGTGGCGAGTCGCCCCTCCATTCCTGAAAGTTGCAGGCTGCGTCACTGCGGGCTCTGGCGTCACCGCTTGCAGCGACGCGCTAGTTCATGTCCCGGTTGCGGGTCTCGAAAGATCGCCGACAGAGACTACTCTATTGGCATTCGCCAATGAACGATTGGTACGTCCGCCGGCGATCTTTCCATCATTTCGCGTCGAGACCATGCGGTCTTGCGCGGATTCCCGGAAACGCCGTGTTAAAGTCGAGCTGGAAGCTTGGGTCCAAAGACAATTTGTCGCCCTCGATTTTAAGGACGTGCACCTTGTGATCCCCATCAAAGTGGATCTTGCCAAAATCATCTTCGTTCACGAAGTAATCCGATACCACGACCCGCTTGTTATCCTCCGTCAGCAGGAGGTCATGCGGTGCAGAACCAGGACCCAAGTCCACGAACGAGAGTACACGCACGTGGGTCCGATCAGTTATATCCAGCAAGGCCACCATCCCTTGGGAAGGACCGGTAGTCGGGAAGGCACTGATGGATACTACCAATTTCGTGCCATCCTCGCTCAGCTCGAAGATTTGAGGCATTCCCCCAGGTAGCAGTGAGTCGACATCAAACGCCTTCGTGAAGGTTCTGGCCTTGAGGTCCAGGTAGTAAAGGTGCGCGCCGCCCTGATCGAACATCCCGCCCGTATAGGCTCCGAGGTTGGGGTCATCGGGTATCAAGTGACACTCCATCGTCCCGACTGCAGGTGGGATCGTAATCGTGTCCACGATCGTCCGTTTTGCCAGATCCCATACGCGGATGGCCCCGCGGACTTCGAGGGGCCCTGAATAGGCATTGAGCGTTGTGACCGGATTGAGGAAATCCGAAGTGATCATGAGATTGATCTCCGGGCGCACCGAAATGCCATGAGGATTAAATCCGTCTTGAGGCACGTTGTCCGGCCACTCGTGTACCAACTGCCGGTTTCGATCAAATTCCGCCAAGCGACCCGGTGCGCCTCCCGCCGCGCTGCCCATTTGCGTGATCAGATATCCACCGTTGGCCAACGGATAAGGATCATCGGTAATACTCGAAAGTTGAGCTCGGGTGGAAGATATGAACTCCGGTTTTTTTGGTTTGGAGATATCGAAATAAAAGATGCTGTCCTGGCCCTCCAATAAACTCAGCAAGCCGCCGCATAGAATCACATTTCCATCGCTCGAAATATGACAATGGTGCGGCTCGTTGCCGCTGGTGGGTGCATCGGCCGTCGCAATGACTCGACCGTAGTTACTGGAGTGTTCATCGAAATCTACCACCGTCAGAAAATCGGGATGAACCCGCTTTTCATCTCCGGCCCAGATATAGAGATATTTTTCCGGCTTGGCTCCATGAGCCCGCCCACCGGCGGCTTGGAGAGTGTTTTTTCCGAACCCGGTCAAGAGTCCGAAAATTGTGGCCGATAATAAGCAGATCTTGATGTGGCGTGCGGAGGTTGGTATTTTCATATAAGTTGCCAGCGGCTCAGTCGGGTCGGTTGATCTCTGGAGTTTAGGATTCCGTTGGTGTCCCCTGACATTCTCTGGACGCGCAACCGGTATGCATTTCTCGAAAAACAAATCTGTCCTGTCAACAGGATGATCGCACACGGTTCGCGTATCGAATAATGAATATGGGCGAAAATGCCGCTGAGCGGATGACTTTCACCTCACTGCAGCTATACGTAAGCTTAAGCGACATGGCCCGGGATGGAGGGATGACTCGCCGGAGGCGAGCAAGCCCCTGTGCGCCTCGGTCGCATCCGTGTTTTCAGCTTACCGCCTATCGCCTACTGCGCTTATTCCGCCTACTGCTTTTCTTGAAGCCCGCTCAGCACGCGCTCGATTGCTGCGACGTCGTGTAGCATATCCGGCGGGATCGGGAAATCGGCGGTGAAAACGTGTAGCGCCGTGGCTGGCTCGATCGTCGTCTTCGACTCGTCAATTTTGCCGTCGGAGCTCAAGACCGCGGCGAGGTTCAATCCGAGTCGTTCGGCGACGAAGCGGTACATTGCTTCGCGCTTCGATGGGCCGTAGTCATGTCCCTCTGCCGGCAGGTGAACGTTGGCCACGTTCTGCGGCGCGCCATAGTAACCGTAGATCGTTTTTAGAAAGGGAAACTCGATCTCGGGAACATGTTGAGTCCAATCCTTGCCGTCCGACACCACCAGCATCGGCCGGGGCGCAGCGAGCGCCGCAATCATTGCGTTGCTCGCAAAATGGTCAGCGCTGCGGTGCGTGGGCATTCCGCTTTCGCAGGCGCAGCCGCCAAAAAAATAAGACGACACCATCACGACCGGGACACTGACTGCGATGCGAGCATCGAGCGCGGTCAACATGAACGCCTGTGTGCCGCCGCCGGATTCGCCAGTGACGCCGATACGCGTCGCGTCAACGCCGTCTTGCTCAAGCAAAAAGTCGACGGCGCGCATCGCGTTCCAAAGTTGAATCTTAAAAGCGAAGGGCTGCTTGTGCGCGGCCTGGCCAAAGAGCTGAATCGAGTCTCCCATCGCGAACATATCGATCGATAAAACGACGGCTCCCATCCGCGCGAGCGTGGCACAGCGCGTTTGCATACTGGGCGAGAAGCGCGCGTGGGCATCATAGTCTTCCGGTTTCACGATCGCGCGCGCGTGACCATGCGTTGATAGGATCGCAGCGTAAGGCGGTTTCGCGTGGGTCGGCCGGAAAAGGTTACCGGTGACGAAGCAGCCGGGGACCGATTCGAAGCAGACGTTCTCGACCGTGTAGCCATCGTGTATGCGCCGGTTGCGCACGACCGCGTTGAGCGGAGTGCGTTTGGGCCACGGTGCCAGCCCTGCGCCTTCCTGTATGCGCTGGCGAACATGCGCAGCGTAAGCATCCCACGACGCCCGATCAGGAAAGCGGGCGAGCGCCGCATCGAGGACGGCCTTGCCCTGGTCGGGCGTGAGGTAAGCGCCGAGGCCGACATTCTTGGTCGTGGGTAGCGGCGGCAGCCCCTCAGGAACCCAGTTAACATCGACCGCAGCTGAGGTGGTGGCGATGACGGCCAGCAGCGCGAAAACGGATAACGCTCGCATGATTTTAGGAGTACCGTGTCGTTGGAGAAGAAAGAGGGGAGGCTTTCAGGTTATCGCGCTGCACTGAGGAGCATCGAAGCTATAGCAGAGGTGGAGACTGACGTCCGCGTCAGGCTGGATTGAAAGCGAACGGCCTCAAGCCCGATGGGACATCGGATTCCACCGTTCGATGAATTCTTTCAGCGTGAAAACGCATCCTAGATGGATGGCCACGTCGCTTCGCTCCTCGCCATGACAGAGGCCGGTTAATGGTTCTTTCCATCCAGCTGCCGTGTCGCGGTTGAGGCTGAAAGAACTGCTGTCGGAGTAGGGCAAGGTCTCCGACCTGCCCAGGACGGGTCGGAGACCTCGCCCTACGATTGTCGATTCGCCACCCATGCAAACGCTCGGGCTTGGTTTGCCCTCTCGTGACGACAATCGGAGAATGCGGCTCTAGGTTTCGCCAACCCAGGCCTCCTCCCGGTCTGGAGCCGAGGACGGATCGAGCACGGTGCGCATGGCGGTAATGACATTCGCCGAAGCGAAAGGCTTCCTCAGAAATGAAGAATATGCGGTGTGAGGGATTCGATATAGCGCAAGATTTCGCTCCAAGCCGCTCATCAGTATAACCGGAGATCTTAACCCCGCGCTGCGCAGTGCCAGGAGTGTATCGACTCCATCCATACCCGGCATTGTCAGGTCCAACATCACCGCCGCGTAGGGCTCGGGTGATTCGTGATACAGTCGCAGGGCCGTCTTTCCGCCGGAAGCAACATCGACGGTGAAGCCCTGTGTCTGGAGGACGTGAGCAATCAAGTTCGCAAGCGGCTCTTCGTCGTCGACCACGAGAACGCGTCCTTTCTGAGTCGGTCGCTCGGGCTGGCCTGGCGCGCTCGCCAAAGGAAATAGCAGCGTGAAGGTGGTGCCTTCGCCGACGGTCGAAGCGACTTCGACAGCTCCGCCGTGGCCACGCATGGTGCGACCCACCAGCGCAAGTCCGATTCCCGTGCCGCGAGGTTTGGTCGTGAAGAAAGGGTCGAAGATGCGCGCCTTCACTTCGGGCGGCATGCCATGGCCGTCATCGCGGATTTGAAGCTCGATGAACTCGCCCGGATGAACCTGACGATCGACCCGGCGAGCCACCTGCAAATGCCTCGTATCAATCCAAACATTACCACCGTCCTCACCCATTGCTTCAGTGGCGTTCACCAGGATGTTCAGGAGGATTTGCCGGAATTCGGCGATTGAACCGTTCGTCGTCGAAGGCACGGCGAGGAGTTGAAGATGAAACTTCACGCGTTTGGCCGAGGTACTTACCAGGCTCACCGCATCCTTGATGAGGAGGTGCAAGTCGACATCTTCTGATTCCTGCACTCCAGGGCGCACGTGGTTTAAAACTTGAGCACAAAGAATCTGGGCGCGAACTCCGGCTTCGGAAGCATTTCTCAGCAGGGTTACCGCATGCTCTGGGTCGTCGATACTATCGATGGCCAAGTCCACAAATCCACGAATGCCGGTGAGCAAGTTGTTGAAATCGTGTGCGATCCCGCCGGCGAGCAACCCCACGCTTTCAAGTCGTGCGCTCTCCTGGGCACACTTCAGAATCGCCAGCTTCTCAGCTTCTGCTTGTTGGCGGAAATCCTCGGCGGGGCCGCCGTGTCCGCCCTGTGGGGTGTCGCCTGAGCTGCTCATTGAGCGGGAGAGTTTACAGACCCGCGAAATGAATGTTCGTTGCTCCTTTTCGCAACTGGGCCGAGCTGCGGCCGTTTGGTCCAGGAGCGATAGGAGGGTGTGGATGTAATGGGAGATGGGTGTGTGCGATGGACCAACGAGGATTGGTGATAGCTATTAGCTTATTACCAAAGATCATCACAGAGAACGGCAGGAGAACCGATCCCAGGTCACGGAGTACCTGAGTGGATTGACGAGCGGGGAAGTCGGCTCGGCGCGTAGGTATTTGAATACAGCTGAATCAATGACCCCTCGGCTTTTCATCGTCCTCTGTCGGAGCGGCCATATTTCCATAGCCCTCTCGTAGTCTTCATCGGCGACATCGACCTTCACGCCACCATCGCGGTCGATGTGAGCCAATCTAGCGTGACCATGTTTTCGTCGCGTGGATGGGCGGCCATGCCGCTTCCCTCCAGTCGCGCGATCAGCAGACGCGCATCGATCGCCTTATTGAAAGCAGCGAGTGTTTTCATGAGATGGATCGTCGAGCGAACGTTCCACACCGTCGGCCCTTGTCGGCATCGGTTCACATCCGCTTCCATCTCGTGGCTTCGTCACCAATTTGCTGTTGTCTCGCGCCTGACTGCCGACCCGCCGATGGCTCGGCTCCCGTAGAGCTCGGCCGGATGCTCGAATGGCGGAGATTTCTTTCCTGCCGCAGCGAACGGAGGGAACGATGTCGGGATTTGCCTGACAGCCTTTGCCTGATGCCCGCGTGTATGCCCCTCGACATGGAAACCGCCGATTATATGGCAGCGGAAGCCATGCGTCACGCGCTGCTTCTCAATCCGGAACATCAATTCATCCTTGTCGAGGATACCGCCCGCGCCCTGTTTAGGGCGGGCCTCGTCAACCTGCCAACGGCCGTCCACGTCTTGCTATTTCCGGAGCGGTTCCAAATGACGAGCCATCCGAAGATGGTGGAAGCGATCTGGCACCGCAATGCGGCGACCATTCCGAGCCCCACCGTAACAAGCGCCCATCCGTTCGCGCAGATAAACCTTCCGCAGGTCAGCGCCGATCCTTAGCGAGCGGCGGCGGAGCCATAGATGGGGCGGGACCGCTGGGCCCGCCTAAATCGAACAAGCCAGGCAGCTTCAATCGCCAGTCTGCGCGTCCCCCGCCAGCCTTGCCGGCTTCTTCAACTTCTCCGCAGTCGGTGATCGCTCGGTGCGTAGCATCGCTCGTGGCGCAGTTCGAAATCGATCCGGTCCGCTCTGGCGAATACCGGAGACCGCGCGTAAGTTGCCGTGCAACCATCCAGCGCAAAAACGAGGACGATATATCATGCTGAAAAATCTAAAACAGATGGA
>CBRAFL010000083.1:0-17082 GCA_967755055.1 uncultured bacterium | reverse complement strand
TGGGAGGAAGAACCACTCGCTCACGCTCGCAGCCACCTGAAGCGAGCGGACCTCTCGCGCTTTCCTCGGCGCACAAAAAAGCCGTCCAGATTGCTCCGGACGGCTCGAATTTTTTGTAGCTGCGCGCTCGTGGCGCAGCCGGCTGCGGCTGACTTATTCCTTCTTCGACGCTTCGTCGAGAATGTCGCCGAGGTTCATCATGTCGGTGCCGGCACCGCTGCGGTTGAGCGCCTCGAAGGCCGACGTTTCGGCTGCGAGTTGCTCCGCCGAGTAGTTGGCGGCCTTGATCGACAGACCGAGGCGGCGTTCGTCGCGATCGATCTTGATCACGCGAGCACTGACCACCTGGCCTGGCTTCAGGACATCCTTCACCTTGTCGATGCGCTCTTCGCTGATCTGCGAGATGTGCACGAGACCGTCGATGCCATCCTTCAGCTCCACGAAGGCGCCGAACGAGGTCAACTTGGTGACGGTTCCCTGCACGACGTCGCCGATGCGGAAGTGAGCGTCGATATCGGACCATGGATCGGTCGCGAGCTGCTTCATGCCGAGGCTGATGCGCTGCTGGTTCGGATCGACGTCGAGCACGATCGCGTCGACTTCGTCGCCCTTCTTCAGGACTTCCGACGGGTGATTGACCTTGCGGGTCCAGCTCATGTCGGAGACGTGCACCATACCGTCGATGCCCTCTTCGAGTTCGATGAACGCACCGTACGTCGTCATGTTGCGGACCTTGCCGCGAACACGAGCGCCGATCGGATAATTGTGGCGAACCATGTCCCACGGATTTGGCTCCAGCTGACGGAGACCGAGCGAGATCTTCTGCTCCTCTTTTTGGATACCGAGGACAACTGCGTCCAATTCCTGACCGACCTTGAGCAGCTCGGAAGGTTTGGTGATGCGTTTCGTCCAGGACATCTCAGTGATGTGGACGAGACCTTCGACGCCGGGTTCGATTTCAACGAACGCGCCGTACGGAACGAGGTTGACCACTTTGCCGTGGACCTTCGCGCCGACTGGGAACTTGCGATCGATTTCGTCCCAAGGATTCTTGGTGGTCTGCTTGAGACCGAGGGAAACGCGCTCTTTCTCGCGGTTCACTTCGATGATCATGACCTGCACTTCTTCACCCTGCTTGAGCATTTCGGAGGGGTGCGAAATGCGGCCCCATGACATGTCGGTGATGTGGAGAAGGCCGTCCATGCCGTCGAGATCGATGAACGCACCGAAGTCGGTGATGTTCTTGACGATTCCCTTGCGGACCTGGCCGGGCTGGATCGAATCGAGGAGATTGCGACGCTTGCTGGTGCGCTGCTCTTCGATGAGTTCGCGGCGGGAGAGAACGATGTTCTTCCGCTCGAGATTGATTTTGAGAACCTTGAAATCGTAGGTCTGACCGACGTACTGATCGAGATTCTTGGGTGGCTGCACATCGATGTGCGAAGCCGGCATGAAGGCATCGACGCCGATCGAAACGATCAGGCCGCCTTTGACCTTGGCCTTGACGCGGCCGGCAGCGATGGAGCCTTCGGGAAACTTGGTGAGGATATTATCCCAGTTTTTCTTTTGCTCGGCCAAGTCGAACGAAAGGATCGGCGCGCCGTCCTTGCCTTCGAGTTTTTGAACGAGGACCTCGATCGTGGAGCCGATTTGCAGCTCGCCGATATCGATGAATTCGTTGGCGGGAACGAGGCCTTCTGATTTACCGCCGATATCGACGACAACTTCATTCTGGCGGATTTCGGTGATAACACCTGGGACGATCGAGCCTTCCTTCAACTTGTCGAAGGACGATTGCTCGAGCAACTCTTGCATGATTGAACTCATGTGCGGAAACCCGGTAAACGGACGCCTGCTCCAGAGCGCCAGCCCACCGGTGATGACTCCGCGCGGGGCGGAGTCGTGGGTTGACTGTTGAACTAACGGGAAAGATCGGTGGGAGCACGCGGCAACACCGATCGGACCAATAACCAATACCGCGAACGGTCAGAGTCCCAATCCCGCGGAGTGTCCGCAAGCCGAAAGTTGGGCGTTTTCCGCGTCCGAATCGGTGGTAGGGCAAGGTCTCCGACCCGGCCGTTTGAGATCCGCGTAACTCCAAGGCGGATCGGAGACCTCGCCCTACTCGACTCCAACGGTTTAGCCGGAGCCGGTAATTCGACTTTACCGCAGGATCAGCCGGAGGGGTCGCCGAACCCGCCTTTTCCTTCAACGCCCGCTCCACCCCAGCGAAAAACGACCCATATAGGCCGTGTTCGCGCAGTGGCAGATCGGTTGCACCGGCAAAAGACTCACTTTCCTCCTGCTCGCGCAGCACTACCGAGACGTCGGTTTTGCCCGGCTCATAGGAATGAAACCGAACTTCCATCACGTACTGTCTCGCCTTGCCGAACGAATCGCCGGGCTGAAGCCGGCTGTGGCCGTTCACGATTCCTTGGGCCAGCGCCGCGCGGGAAACTTGAAAATCGAGCTGCTTCATCGCGATTTGAGCCGCTTCGAAAACCGCGCGAGGATCAGCTGTGAAGACCTGCGTCTTTGGCTGCGGCGCATTGAAGCGATCGCGAACGTGCGCGTGCATGTCGCTGCTGGATTCGCACCCGGCAAAGACCAGAGCGGATGAAGCGAGAGTGAGGAGAAGAAGACGGCGCATGGATGAAAATGGAATCAGGCGGGTTGCTGCTGCGACAGACAATGCAGCGTTCCGAG
The DNA here is from genome assembly GCA_967755055.1 of uncultured bacterium. Lineage (GTDB taxonomy): Bacteria > Verrucomicrobiota > Verrucomicrobiia > Opitutales > Opitutaceae > Opitutus. The sequence continues at coordinate 14,376 of CBRAFL010000083.1, read as the reverse complement.
CCCCCAAATTAAATGAAAACAATCGATCGGAATGATTTCTCGATCGGGGAAGCAACCGCGCAGCACCTCGTTCGCTTCCGCATCGCGCTTCGGCTGGCGGAAATTCGGCACGAGGACCGCTCCGTTGATGATCAGAAAATTCGCGTAGCTCGCCGGCACGCGCTGACCGCGAAACGCGAAGGGCTTCGGCATCGGCAGCGTGACGATCTCGAACTTCTTCCCTTGCGGCGTCCGAAAGTCTTTCAACCGTTCCAGATTTTCAGCGAGGAGCTTGTGATTCGGATCGCGCTTGTTCGTTTCAACGCAGGTCACGAATCCGTCCGCTTTGAAAAAACGCGTGATGTCGTCGATATGGCCATCCGTATCGTCGCCCACGATACCTTCGCCGACCCATAACACCGTCCGCACGCCCAAATAGTCTTTGAGATTTTTCTCGATCTGCTCACGCGTGAGGTGCGGGTTGCGATTTTTATTCAGCAGACATTGCTCACTCGTGAGCAGAAGTCCTTTCCCATTCACGTCGATCGAGCCGCCCTCGAGAACCATATCGTTCACGAACCGCCGCAGTTTCAACTTCCGCGCGATGCTCGGCGGGATCTCGTTATCGAGATCGTACGGCGGATATTTGTCACCCCACGCGTTGTAGGCCCAGTCAGTGATCGCCACTTCGCCGGTCTTTTTGTTCTTCACAAAAATCGGACCGTGATCGCGACACCACGCATCGTTCGTCGGATGATCGTAGAACGTGACCTTCGTCATGTCCGCTCCCGCCTTGGCGCACAGTCGTTTCGCGCGCGTCTGCAACGGAGCCGCGCAGTTGATACGAACTTCTTCGAACCGGCTGATCACCGCGACGAATCCGGCAAACGCATACGGCACGGGCCGGAATTGTCCGGGCCACGACGCCCGATTGTGCGGCCAGGAAAGCCAGACCGCCACTTGAGGCTCCCACTCCGCAGGAAATTCGAAACCCAGTGCAGCAGGCACTGGGTTTTTCATTTCCTTAGGCGCCGCTGCGCGCCGCTGAGATGCCGATGAAGGTTTCTGTCGCATAAAATTATCCCTGCCGGTGCTCCGCGCATCGGACTTAAGGAATCGCGTCGCGCGATTCCTAGTCGATAAACCGCTTCGTGAGGTTTTCGTAGGCGTCAATTCGCCGATCGCGCAGGAATGGCCAATGCGTCCGCGTCACGTCAACTTTTCCGAGTTCAATCGGCACGAGGAGAATTTCCTCCTCGTCCATGCTCGCCTTCGCCAAAATCTGTCCGCTCGTTCCGGCCACAAAACTTTGGCCCCAAAATTCAATCCCGTCGCCGCCGATGGGTTTCTCAACTCCGATCCGATTCGTCGCCGCAACGTAGCAACCGTTCGCGATCGCATGACTGCGCTGGATCGTTTCCCACGCGCTATGTTGATTGACGCCGTATTCTTTCTTTTCTCCCGGATGCCAGCCAATCGCCGTCGGATAAAATAAAATCTCCGCGCCTTGCATCGCAGTGAGCCGCGCGCCTTCCGGGTACCATTGGTCCCAACACACGAGCACGCCGATCTTGCCGAATTTCGTGTCCCACGCGCGAAAACCCGTATCGCCCGGCGTGAAATAAAATTTCTCGTAGTACAGCGGATCGTCCGGGATGTGCATCTTCCGGTAAATGCCGAGGAGCTTTCCATCGGCGTCGATGATCACCGCGGTATTATGATACAGACCGGACGCGCGCTTCTCGAAGAGCGAGGCGATGATCACGACGCCGTACTTCTTCGAGATTTTCTGAAACGCCTCCGTGCTTGGGCCTGGGATCGTTTCCCCAAGCAGGAAGTTCGCATGATCCTCGCTCTGACAAAAATACTGCGACCGAAACAGCTCCTGGGTGCAGATGATATTGGCGCCCTCCTTCGCGGCTTTTTCCGCGAGGGCGAGCGTCTTCTTCAGGTTCTCCGCCGGTTTGGCGGAACAGGCATGCTGGAGGAGGCCGAGGGTAACGTTTGACATGGCAGTGAACGATGTAGGTTGCGCGCTCGCCGCGCAACTCGCGCGGCGCAACTCGTGGCGCGACGAGCGCGCCACCTTGATCAATACACGACTTTGTTCAGCGGATACTCCACGATTCCTTCGGCGCCGAGCGCCTTCAATTGGGGAATGATTTCACGGGCGACGCTTTCGTCGATGATCGTTTCCAGTGCCACCCAATCAGGATTGCTCAGGTGAGAAATCGTCGGATTGCGCAACGCCGGCAGTGCCTTCACGACCGCCTCCAACGAAGACCGCGGGAGATTCATCTTCAGCCCCACCTTGCTCTCCGCTTCCAACGCACCGCGCAACAGCAGCGCGATGGTTTCGATCTTCTTTCGCTTCGCCGGATTGGCCCAGCTGGTCTTGTTGGCGATCAGCTTGGTGTTGGTTTCGAGCAGCGTATCAACAATTCGAAGCTTATTCGCTCGAAGTGAACTTCCAGTTTCGGTGATATCGACAATCGCGTCCACCAAATCGGGCACCTTTACCTCGGTCGCGCCCCAGGAAAACTCGATTTCGACGGGAATACCCTTCTTCTCAAAATAGCGTTTCACCGTTCCGACCAGCTCTGTCGCCACGCGCTTCCCGGCAAGATCCTCCGGCCGTTGGACCGAGGAAGACTCGGGAACACATAAAACCCAGCGGGATTTCAGCACCGAGGCGCGACTGTAGATGAGATCGCACACTTCGACGACGTCCGACCCGTTTTCCTGAATCCAGTCGTAGCCCGTCAGCCCGCAATCAAAGAAACCGTGTTCTACATAGCGACTCACCTCTTGCGCGCGGATAAAGCGCCCATCGAGTTCAACATCGTCGATCGACGGCTTATATGACCGTGAACTCGTCGTGATTTTCCAACCGGCTTTCGCAAACAGGTTTTTTGTGGATTCTTCCAGGCTGCCTTTCGGCAGACCTAGCATCAAAAGAGGGGTGTGAGCGGACACGTGGCAAACCTCACAGGGCCGTTTCTTCCTTCAAGAAAATTCGCCTGACGCTCGCGTCCGGGGAAAATCGGGCTATTCTCTTTTGACAAATGCTCCAGCAAATCTACACAGGCGCTTGATCGCACGGCGGTCTTTCTCATGCGCGCTGAACCAAAACCGTTAGTCGTCGTCGTCGAAGACGAGATGGAACTTGCCAATCTGATTGCCGTTCACCTCGAGCGGGCAGGTATGCAAACGCAAATTTGCAACCGCACCGCGCATGCTCTTCGCTTCCTCAAGCAGAACTTCGCGAACCTTCTTCTTCTCGACATTACCTTGCCGGACGGCAGCGGTTTCTCGCTCGTCGAGGAACTCAAAGCGGCCGACATTTCGATCCCGATCATTTTTCTGACCGGCGAAATTACCGAGAACACCAAGGTCAAAGGTCTGGAGATGGGCGGTGATGATTACATCACGAAGCCCTTCAGTTACCCGGAACTCGCGGCTCGCATTCGCGCCGTGCTACGTCGTGCCGAGTCGAAGGCCGATCTCAACCTGACGAAAAACGTGCGCATCGGTGACCAGCCGTTTGATTTCTGTGGCGCCAAAATAATTCCTGACCGCCTCGAAATCAGCTTCCCCGACGGCGCAGTCCTCAAGCTCGGCCGCAAAGAGCTCGGAATTCTCGCTTACCTCAACGCCAATCAAGGCGCAGTGATTACAAGGAAAGCTCTGATCCACGCAGTTTGGGGCATTCATGCCGACGTGCGCAGTCGTTCACTCGACCAGTATGTCGTCAAAGTGCGCGAGCTCTTTAAAGAGCACGGCCTCGATCTCTCGACTTTCCGTACGGTGCACGGCATCGGCTATATCTTCGATCCCGCAGGCGTCTCGAAAGAGGGCCGCGAGTAATAAGCCGCGACGCGGCAATCCAAAGGTAGGGCGAGGCTTGCGCGCCTCTGGCGTGCGTCCCGCCGAGCCGGTTATGTCGTGGCGCTCCCGTCACGGTTCATCCGAGCGTAGCCCGCTCCGTGAGGAGCGGGATCATCCGTCTCTCTCGGCTTCCCTTAAAACAATTCGCCCTGCGTCGCTTTCTTCACCGGCGGAGTCGCCGGTGCCGACGCAACCGGCGTCACAACGGTTTGAGCTGACGAACCACCATAACGCCGTCGCGCCTCAGTGAGGCCCGATTTCATTCCCAATTCTTCCAGCAGTGCGAATAGCTCGTCCGGATGCGGCCGCACTGGGGGCACCGAGATCACTGGCAGCGCTAGATTCAATGTCGTGAGTTTCAGATTTCGCCGCAGCTTGTCCGCGTCAGCGCAGATCGCCGCTTGAAACCGCTCCGGTTTCAACTGCGTGCAATTCGCGATCACGTTTTCAAGCGTTCCGAATTCGCCCAGCCATTTCGCCGCCGTCTTTGGGCCCACTCCAGCGAGCCCCGGAATATTGTCTGACGTGTCGCCGACGAGGGCTAGATAGTCGGGAATTTGCGAGGGCGGCACTCCAAATTTTTCTTTCACGCCGGCGGCATCCCTCATCCGCCAGCCGATTTTAGGATTCGCTGACGGAGGCGGCAGCATGAGCTTAATCCGATCGTCCACGATCTGGGCAAAATCTTTGTCCGAGCTGACGATCAACACTTCATTTCCGTCTCTCGCCAGAGCCACCGCCTGCGCCGCCAGGAGATCGTCGCTTTCCACGCCGTCCTGCTCCACTCCGACGTGCCCCATGGCTTTAGTGAGCGATCTGATGTACGGGAGCTGCCGCGCCAGGCTTTCCGGCATTTCTTCACGCTGCGCTTTGTACTCGGGATGCAGCGCGAGGCGATCCTGCGGCCCACCAAGATCGAAGAAAACGACGCAGGCGTCCGGCTTCGTTACGTCCTCAAGCATCCATAACGATTTGACCCAGCCGTGTAGCGCGTTTGTGGGAAATCCATCCGCTCGCGTCAGTTCCGGAATCGCGTGGAAGCAGCGGTATGCGAGATTATATCCATCAACGAGCAGCCATTTTGACATGAAGCTATGCAAAATTGAAACGTCTCCCGCGCAAACGAATATTCTGATCGATTGTGGTCAACCCGCAACGCTCGCCTTTTCGAAATAGCTCCACGGTTTGTTTGCACTGTGAGTTCGCCCTCGTTCGTCTTGAGTCGATAAGAAAGCATCCCCGGCGGTACAGAAACCATCCGCCTATTTTTTCTCGCGGCTCCCCCTTTCAGTTTCCCTCAATGCCCCTTCCACTGCGCGATTGATCCCTCCCCGTCCACCGCTTGTCGGCACACTGCTGCGGCTGTTCGCCGCGGTGGGGCTCTGTCTCTGTTCTTCGCTCGAACTAAATGCTCAGGCTCACCGGATCGATGGTCCTAAACCTGGGTTAGTCGAGTCTGGTGCCCCACCCTTCGCGATTTTAGGTCAGGAAGCGTTGGGTCTGAATTCTCCTCCGACGGATCTTCGCTTGTTACCCGACGGACGGATTCTCGTTGTCGCTTCGCAGCAGTTCGCCTTGGGCGATGGCGTTCGCTGGGAAACTTTCCGTCAGTCCCCCACCGATGTTACGGCCGCTGGTGGGAATGTGGGCGTGGATCACGCCGGGAATATCTATGTAGGAACTCCCACCGGTTTCTCCCGTGTCGAATTCATCGAGAACAATATCTGGCGTCCGATCCCGATCGCGTCGTGGCCGCCCGGAGAACAGGTGGATCGATCAGTTCCGCGAACTGAAATCGAGGTTGGCGGCGAATGGTTTTGGCACAGCGGAAGCGGCTCGCTCATTTCGTGGAAACCGGGTCAGACGGTCCAACTCGTCGCACACGCCAACGATCTCCAAAACGTATTTTCACTCAACGGCTCGTTCTACTTTAGCGACCGAAACGACGGCGGTTTGTATCGAATCAACGCCGGTCGCACGGAGCCGGTGTTTGCGCCGGATCAGATCTCACCGAATACGGCGATCACGTGTGCACTTTCGTTCGACGAGCAGATCATGCTCCTCGGAACCCTGGCGCGAGGCTTGCAACTGTTCGACGGAACTTCGCTGCATGCTTTTTCCGCCGGCACTACATTGAGCGGCGTAGGTCGCATTAACGATCTTTGCAAAACCGAGGGCGGGATGTTTGCCGCCGCCGTGGAGAATTATGGGATCGTTTTTTTTAATCGCGAAGGCCGGTTGGTCCATTCACTCACTCGCTTGCTCGATCACCGGCTTTCGGGAGTAAAACGACTGCTCCCCGCTGCAGGCGGCGTAATCTGGGGTCTGCTCGATCATGGGATTTTGCGAGTCGAGTTTCCCTCCAGCATTTCTTACTTCGAACCGCTCGTTGGCACCGGCGTCAACACCGCGCACCCGAATCGAGTCGATGGCCGGCTCTGGTTTCTCGCGGATGGAAAAATCCAGCGCGGTGTTTACGACGTCGATGGTCGCCTCGCCCAACTCGAGACCGACATGCCTTCGGGCCTGTATGCGGTCACATTATCGAGCGCGATGGGAGTGCCAGTCGCCGGGACAGAACACGGCGCATATTACCGGACGAACGATGGCTGGATTCCGTTTGCACCGCATACCGACTATCTGCGCATCCTCGAAGGAACTTCCCGCAATGGCCGTTGGTTTTATGGCGCGCACGGTGAAATGGGCTGGTTGCGTCGTACGGACAAAGGGATCGAGATCGAACGGATTCCCGCGCCCGGACTGGATGCCTACAACGCCGCGACCGATCGGAATGGACAAATTTGGGTCGAACGCGGATCAGGCCGTCTGGCGCGAATCACATTTGATCGCGACCAGCCCAAACTCGAAACATTCGATGGTCGCGACGGGATACCGGAAAGCTGGGCTCAGATTTTCGAACTCAATGGCGAGGTTCGTTTCAATGTCGCTGAACAAATTCTACGCTTCGACGAGACCACCCATCACTTCGTGCCAGATCCGGAGTTGTCCCAGCTAACTTCTCTCCATGAGATTTATGGCCGCCCTGGAATCGATTCGGACGGACAGCTCTGGATTTCGTCGAGAGATGGAGTTCAGGTTTTTAAAAACGAAAACGGGCACTGGCAAAATCTGCACAAGAAATTGTCCGCGCGATTTCGCCCATATTATTTCACGTTCGAAAGCAACGGCGTCGTCTGGCTTCATTCGGCAGGTCGACTCGAGCGTTACGATCCCGCCATGCCTGTCGTCCCGCGTGCACCAGGAGGCGCGCTTATCACGCAGGTAAATGTCGCCGGAGCCAATCGCAGTTTTTTCCCGGCAAACGGGAAAATACCTTCCCTCGATTTTTCCGAAAATTCTCTGATCGTTCACTTCGCCGCTCCTGGCATTCCGTTCAACGACGCTGTCACGTTCGACGTGAAACTGGAAGGCGCAGAATCTGATTGGACGTCGGCCGGAAGCGCTGGATCCGCGGCGTTCAACCGTTTGAAGGAGGGCAATTACATCCTCCATGTGCGCCCACGTTCCCACTTGGGCAGCGGTAACGAAGCGGCTCTCGCGTTCTCGATTCGACCTCCCTGGTACCGCACGACCTTTGCCTACTTCGCCTACGCGCTCTCCGGAGTTGTTCTCCTGTTCTCGCTCGCCTGGGTGTCCTCATTTCTCGAACGCCGCGAGACGACGCGGCTCGAACAACTGGTGAGCCAGCGTACGCGCGAACTCAACGCCAGCAACGATCGCCTCGCTCATCAGGTCGAAGAAATCCGCATGCTATCCCAGGCGATCGATCAAAGTCCCGTGTCGGTTTTCATCACCCGCCCAGACGGCACTATCGTATTCGCGAATCCACGCGCGGGTGAATCCAACGGCTATTTCCTCAATGAGTTGATCTCCAAAAATCTGCGAATGCTTCGCTCCGGACTGGATGAAACGGAGGAAACCGCGGATAACATCGCCGCAGCGTTGCAAGCGGGAAACCTCTGGCGCGGGCAGCTGATCAACCGGCACAAAGACGGCAGTATTGTACATGTGCGCACGATGATCGCCCCGATCCGCAGTCCCGACGGATCGGTCCGCCATCATTTGGTTCTCGAGGAAGATATCACCGAATGGCTCTCGGATCAGGATCGCCGGCGGCGTCTCGAAGCGCAGCTTTTCCAGGCACAGAAATCCGAAAGCATCGGCACGCTGGCGGGTGGCATCGCCCACGATTTCAATAACATCCTCACGGGAATTCTCGGCTATTGCGAACTAGCGCGCCTCGCCGCCGAGGGAAATCCCGAAGTGCAAAGCGAACTGAAGGAAGTTTTCTCTGCCGGCATGCGCGCGAAAGATCTCATCGCGCAAATCCTCACCTTTTCACGGCAAAGCAATCCGCGTCTTATCCCGCTTGAACTCGCCGAGCCCGTGGCCGAAGCGCTCAAGTTGATTCGCGCCACGACGCCTTCGACCATCCAAATCTCTGGTCACAGCGAGAGCGGACGAGTGAGAGCAGACGCCACGCAGATCCAGCAAGTCGTCCTCAATCTTTGCACGAACGCAATTCACGCGATGCGAGATCAGGCCGGATTGCTCACGGTCAACGTGCAACGCATCATCGTCGATTCCACGCTGGCATCCGAAGTCCCCAACTTGGCGCCCGGTGCGTCGATGCGCCTCACCGTCGCCGACAATGGCCAGGGCATGGACGCCGCCACCGTTGACCGAATCTTCGATCCGTTCTTCACCACCAAGCGTCAAGGCGAAGGAACCGGCCTCGGACTCGCGATCGTGCAGGGAATCGTGGCCGCGCATCGCGGCGCACTGCGCGTACGAAGCACGCCGAAAACCGGCACGATTTTTGAAATCTACCTCGCTGTCACAGAAGAGGCGCGTCCGACGGCACCCGACATAACCCCGGTACCGCGCGGGGCGAATGAGGAAGTCATCGTTGTAGATGACGAACGTGCGGTAGCCACCTTTGCCGCGACTCGACTTCAGCAATTCGGCTATTCGACTACGATGTTTTGCGAACCGCGCGCCGCACTCGGAGCCTTCACCGAGTCACCTCAACGTTACGTGGCAATCGTGACCGATCTCACGATGCCGCACCTCACCGGGTTGGAGTTGATCAAACAAATCCGCGCGCTCGGTCGCATGATTCCGGCGGTTATCGTGACTGGTTATGGGAGCGATTCGATCAGGGCAAATCTCGATGCCATCCCCCGCTGCATCGTGCTTCAGAAGCCATTTAGCGGCGAAGACCTCGCGCGCGCGTTGCATCGAGTTTTGAATAGCAGTAACGACTCGAAACAGTAACCGCGCAACCTCCACGCTCGTTCGTCAGATTCATTGCTCGGTGTAGCGGCAGGCCTCGGGCAGAGGGATGACCTCCGTGTCGTCCGAATTGTCTGCCGATCTCCGACCTCTGCAAAGCTTGCGCATCTCCGAACGCCGATCGCCCATCTCCGATCTCCGGATACAGCAGGCACGGAGGCTTGCCGCTACGTCGCAAGCGAGCGTAATTTTGAAGGGGGCAGAAGCTCGATGGGGTTTACTTACGTGATGCGATTATTTGTGACACTGAGCAGCAGTACGGCGCGGATCATTTTTGCCGCGTCGTTAGCCGGGCTGGGTGTGGTTCACGCCGTCTTTGGTGAGGCGGTGACACGGATGTTTCCCACCTGGCCCGCAGCACTCCCCGGCCGTCCGTGGTGGGCGCATGGCGCCGGTGTACTCCTGATCATTTTCGGCAGCATGACTCTCCTGCGGAAACGCGCGCGCATGGCGGCGGCGTTGATCGGAATCGTGATTCTTCTGTCGGTCGCGTGCCTGCACCTCCCGCGCTCGATCCAGAGCGGAAATTTTGGCGACGAATGGCTGAATGTTTTGAAGTGGCTGGCGATGGCATCGGGGGCATTCCTGGTCTCTGCCGATTTTCCGGAGACGAGCGGCGGATCATTCATCGACGGGCTGACCAAATTTTTCGCAGCGGGGGCGAAATGGTTTCTGGGCGCGTTCATGATCGGTGCCGCAATCCTGCACATCCGATATGCTCAATTTGTCGCGCTGTTTATTCCTGAGTGGATCCCATGGCGGATTTTCTGGACGAAGTTCACCGCGGTCACGCTCACTGCAGGTGGCATCGGTCTGGTGATCCCGGCGACAGCCCGGCTCGCGGCGTTTCTTACGAGCTTGATGATCTTTCTTTGGTTCCTGCTGGTGCACATTCCGCACACGATCGCCGATCCTCTGCACAACCCGGGTTGGTGCGAAATGTTCGAATCGCTCGCGTTTGCCGCGATGGCATTACTATTGGCGGAAAAGGCGCTGGCTTCGGTATTCCACTCATCGCCATCAGCCGCATCAACAACGGCAGCTCGTCCCGCGCGACATTAGTTGTTCGAACCGCCCGCCGGTTTCGTTCACGGATCGAGCGTCAGGATGGACCCATCCGGGCCGTAAAAAAATTCCTGTACCTTGACCGAACGTTTGTGACTGATTCCGCCCGAGAGCGACGCGTCGTGATAGTACAGCCACCACCGTCCACCGTGTTCGACGATTGAATGATGCGTGGTCCAGCCAATCACGGGGTTCAGAATACGACCGCGAAAGGTAAATGGCCCCAGTGGACTGGTGCCCGTCGCATAGACGAGCGTGTGCGCGTTGCCGGTGGAATAGGAAAAATAGTAAAGCCCGTTGTACTTGTGCACCCACGGACCCTCAAAATAGCGGCGGGCGTGGTCTCCCGATTCCAACGGCGCCCCGGCTTCATCGGTAATCACGACATCATTCGGAATTCCGGAAAACTGCAGCATGTCTGCAGTTAGTTTAGCCACTTGCGGGCAGAGTGCGGGCGATTCCACGGGTGGCTCGGCACCTTGCGCATCGAAATTGTCACCCTGCCAGCATTGCAACTGACCACCCCAGAGGCCGCCAAAATAAATATAAAACGAACCGTCGTCATCCTTTAAAACGCATGGATCGATGCTGAAACTTCCCGCGATCGGATTCGCCTCCGCCACAAATGGACCTTCCGGTCTCGAGGAAACCGCCACGCCGATCCGAAAAATCCCAGCGCGATCCCGAGCCGGAAAATAAAGATAGTAGCGTCCGTTGGCCTGCGCGGCGTCGGGAGCCCACATTTGTTTTGATGCCCACGGAACGTCGCGGAGGTGCAACGCCTCGCCATGATCTGTCACCGGCGCCTCCGGATGGTCCTGCGAAAACACGTGATAATCGGTCATCGCGTACTGATCGCCCAAATCATTCTCTTCCTGCGCAAGGTCCAGATCGTGTGACGGGTAAATCCAAATTCTCCCTTCAAAAACGTGAGCCGACGGATCAGCGGTATAAAGATGAGTGATGAGAGGTGATTTGCTCACGATTGAGATTTGAAAGCTTCGTTCTGACGCAACACGCAAAGATCTCGCGACAGCAGAACATCTAGAAACATGGAATCATCGCTGGAATGCGACGACTCTCGTGCTCTCACGTTTGAACTGGGCCGTTATCCCGAGTTTCGGAAGCATTGCGCGACGAACGCGCAACCTACACTGGCGCCAGAAGGCTCGCGTGATGTTTCTCTCGTCACGCCAGCCTCCGGGGCTGCTGGCACTTCTGGTTTCCGAGCTCCGGTCTCCAAAGTTCGAACCGCAATTTTAGATCTTCGAACTTCGATTTCCCGATCTTCGAACACGCCGGCCGCTACATATTTGGCCCGACGGAAAAACACTTGCGACGTATAACCTACAGCAGCATTAAAAAAACGTGAGCCGGTTGTTTTCCCTTGTGGCCAAACATACGACGCGCGCTTGCTCCGCAGCCGTGATCACAGCGGCGTTGGCACTCTCCCCGGTCATGCGCGCGGCGGTTCCCGACTACAAATTGGGCGACGTTGCAACCGCGGACGTCGTGACGCCCGTGCCGCTCGTAGTCCCCCACCCGGAGGCGACCGATGCGCTGAAGGAAAAAGTCGCACAACAGGCGCCGTCTATCGTCCGCTTCAACTCACGGAGCGCAGGCGAAGCCGAGGCGGAACTGCGTGCGAGCATCGCCACGGCGCGCAAAAAATTCATGACCGCGCTTCAGGCGGCGTTGCGCGACCGTGCGCCTGGCGAGGCAGATATTGGAACACCAGCCTACACCGCGGCCTTCGAATACACGTCCCGCGATTCGGCGAAAAACCTGCCGCTGGAACAACTCGCCGCACTCTGGCTTCGCGGTAAAAGCGATCAACCGTTCGTCGAGACATTGTTGAAGCCCGTCCGGGAGACGATGGCTCAGACGATTATTGCCGACGGCGACAACGACACGCCTCTGCCCGCGAACCAATCGGTTTTACTGATTCCCGTGCGGAGCTTTTCAGAGCCCGTCGCGATCGATAGTTTCGAAACCAACGGTCAGGTCACCACGCCCGGAAAGTTGACCAGCCTCTGGCTCGCCCACCGTCTTGTCCAAACGAACTTTCCTCCGGGACAGGAACAGCTCGGCGAGTTCGCCGCGTCATTTGTCCGCGCCAACGCTTATTACGATCCAGCCCTGACCAAAATCGTCCGCACCAAACGTACGTTCGGTTTCGCGATAAACGATACCTTTGATGCTGCGCAAATCATCGTTCACAAAGGGCAGACCATCGATCGCAAGGCGTTGAGCGCGCTCGCCGTCCTTCGGGAGAAAAGTCTTATCGGCACCCTCCAAAACAAATTGGAGGAGGAGCAGTCCGTCGCGGGGCAGATGAAAAGCCAGACGACGTGGGTCGAAGCGGGTCTGGGTATTCTGGTCGTAGCGCTCTTGCTGCTCCTGTGGCGGCTCCGAGTTCGCCCGGCCGACACGCTGATCCCAGTATTTGCAAATCCCGCGTTGGCCAGCTCGGCTCAGGCGGCATTGCCAGGAGCGGCGGGTGATGGCGCGTGGCAAAGTCGCGCGCTTCTCGCGGAGGGTAAAGTTGAACAGGCTCATGCCGCGATTCGCTCCGGTGCGCTCGGTTGGATGCGCGACAAGATCTTTCGGACGATGGCGAATCAACGCTCGGAGTTGTTGTCGGCACAGCAACACGCCGAGACGGAGATGCAGGAACTCGAGCAACGGTTGGAGCAACTTCAGGCTCCGCTCCAGGAACGCATCGCCGCCTACGAAAAACGTATCGAAAGCCTCGAGCAGGAAGTTGCCGCCAGACAGACGCGAGTTCAGGAACTCGAGCAGCAATTGATCACAGCCACGCAGAAAGCGCGCGAGGCGTCACGAGTGGTGATTGGTCCGAGCAAAGAGGCTGTGGACCGGGTCACCCGTAATCTGGAGCTTACGCTCGGTGAGCGTGAGAAAGCCGTCGACGAAACTGAACTGCGCCTGGCTGAACGGGCGCGCGATCTCGACGAAACAGATGCGCTATTGCGGGCGCGGGAAGCTTTGTTGGCCTCGGCCTGGATTCGGCTATCCGGCAGCCGTCCCCCGATCACGGTGACGGAAACTGAAACGCTGAATCATTGAGATGGGCCAGTAGGTTGCGCGCTCGCCGTGCAACATGCCGAATGGTTCTAGCTAGTAATTGTTCGCGGCGATTGCTCCGCGAGCCGCAATCTGCAGGAGAGCCGGCTTATTTCCATCTACGCTATCTACGCTCCGGCGTGAACTGCAGCTCTGCTTTCATCTTCGGTCCTCAAGGCGTTCTCATAGCATTTGAGTGCCTCTTCATAGCGTTCGAGTCGGTTACAGACCCCGCCTTTGTAGAGATACGCCAGCGTCATTTTCCCGTCGGCCTTGATGGCCCGGTCATAACACTGGATGGCTTCGTCGTCCTGCTTCAGCCGTTCCAGTGCAGCGCCTCGCTTCACGAGCGCTTCCGGATGATTCAAATCGATTCTCAAAATCTCGTTGTAGCACCCAACCGCCTCCTTCGGTTTGTCCGCGGCGAGCAACGCGCGACCCTTGCCCAAAAGCACTTTGATACGCGTGGCATTATCATTGGAAGCCGTCACGCGTGGGGTAGAATCATCTGAAAGGAAGGTCGACGTGGTCGCGACAGGAGCGGTCGCCGACGAGTGATCCGCGGTGTGCTCCAGTTCAAAAATGCGCCGTTCCATCCGGTCGATCATGCCTTGAATGCGCTGATTGGAAACCGTCACAGTCTGGTCAGAAAGACCGCCATTCTCGCCCATCAACAACGGCGTGGGAGCGGGTGCAGACAACTGCGGACGCGAGGCCACCACGTGGGCTAGTTGATTCATGGCTCGCCATTGCAGCAGTGGCCCAATAACCACGGCGAGGAGCGCGATTCCGCCGAATGTCGCCGCGAGCCAGAGAATTGTGCGATTCGAACGTTGCAACTCGTTTTGCTGGCGTTCGCTCTCAGCTCGCTGAGCTTGCGCTCGGTCGGTATCGAGCCGGTGGCGTTCCCGCTCGGCATCCATGGCGGCTTTGATCGCCTCGAGCTTTTCCGTTACAGCGGCGGCTTGAGCCCGCGCCGTGACTTCAGCTTCGATCCGGCTGGTGGCGATCGCCAGCTGGGTTGCCTGCAACTGCTCCCGCATT
>CBRAFL010000082.1:0-17145 GCA_967755055.1 uncultured bacterium | reverse complement strand
AGCGTCAAGCGGGTAGATAGTCCCATCCTGCGCGACGGCGGACGCGGCGAAAGTGAGCAAGGATATCAACGCGGCTTTTTTGATCAGGTTCAGAAATGGATCAGGCATGGTGATGGAGTGATTGGGGTTGGGGTCGCAGCTAGCGGTAAATGGATCAGAGCTTGATCGCGGCGGTTTGCCGGATGTCGGCCGACGACGCACCGGCGGCGAGGGTCCATTCTCCCGCGGGAATCGCGTAGTCTTTCTTTTCCGTGCTCCAGCGGCGTAGTGCGGTCGTGGGTACGGTGAGGGTGACGGTCTGTCGCTCGCCTGCTTTAAGGTGCACGCGCGAGAACCCACATAGGGCCTTGTGTTCACGCGGATGCGAAGCGCCCGGCGGCGTTGCGTAAAGCTGCACCACTTCGTCGCCGTCGCGTGAACCCGTGTTCGCAATGTCCACGGTCACCCGGAGTGAACCATTCGTATCGGGGTTCACGCGCAGATTCGAATAATCGAACTTCGTGTAGCTCAGGCCGTGGCCGAAGGCGTAAAGCGGTTTGCCGTTGAAATACCGATAGGTGCGTCCGGCCATGGCGTAGTCTTTGAAATCGGGCAGATCGGATGTCGCGCGATAGAATGTCACGGGAAGCCGACCGGCAGGATTGTAGTTGCCGAGCAGCACGTCGGTGACGGCGGTGCCGCCCGCCTGGCCGGGATAGAACGCCTGGACAATGGCATTCACGTGGTCGTCGGCCCACGGCATGGCGATTGCGCTGCCGGACATGCAGACGAATACGATCGGTTTGCCCATGGCGTGCAGCTTTTCCAACAGCTCCTGCTGCAACGTCGGCAGCTCGATCCGCGTCCGATCGCCGCCTGCGAATCCTTCGTACGGCACCTGCATTTCTTCACCTTCCAGCTCTGCGCAAATTCCGCCGACGTAAACGATGAGATCCGCGTTTTTCGCGCGGGCCAGAGCTTCTTCGACGTCGGCATCCCCGCGCGGGGTGTTCCATTCGAGGGAAATCATTCCCGGCGCGTCGCCCTGCACAAATTCCAGCTTGATGCCAACCGTCGCATTATCCTTCAGATGGCGGATAACGCTGAGCCGGCGATCGACTTTCTCCTCTCCGGCCGGCGGTATCCACGAGTCGATCACGGTTTCGTTGTCGAGGGTGAGTCGGGCACCGCCGCGGACATGCACCACAAAACGATACTCGCCGCCGAGTTTCGTGGCGACCGTGCCGGTCCAACGCGCGGAAACATCTTTGTCCGGCAAACCGGGCGGGAGGCGGTTGAAGGGCAAATACGACTTGGCGAAATCAAACCTCACCGGCCGTTCCGTTCGATCGACGGCCGGTCCTTTCAATTCGCGGTTGCCGAAATACTCTCCGTGAAACCAGGTGTTCGCGATCGGATGTTCGACATCCGGAAGCATGGCGTAGTCGCAGCCATGCGCGTACTCGACGGACGCTTTGGGCTCGAGGGCCGACTTCAGACCATCGAGGACAGAAACAGGTTGGGAAGGCGTACCGCTGTAATTGCCGACCAGGACCGGGACGGAGCTCGCATTCGGGCCGACAACGAGAATGCGATGAAAAGATTCCGGCTTCAGCGGGAGAACACCGTCGTTTTTCAACAGCACGATCGACTCACGCGCGGCTCGCAAGGCGAGCGCGCCATGCTCCGGCTTGTCGTTTTCAGTCGGCTTCACGGCGTTGTAAGGCACGCGATCCTTCGGATCGAAAAATCCAAGGCGGAACATCGTGCGCAGAAGCGCCGAGATTCGCTGATCCACGATCGTCTCGGAGATTAATCCGCGTTTAACGGCGTCGACGATGCCCGAACCTTCGCCACCACACGTGACGTTCATTCCGGCCTTGAGCACGAGCGCTTCGGCCTCGGCGTCATCGGCCGCACGTTTGTAGGTGTGGATCAAATCGCCGACCGACCCGCAGTCTGACGTGACGTGACCGTTGAATCCCCATTTCTCGAGCTCGCCGTAGAGCAGCGGGCTGATCGAACACGGCGTGCCGTACAGCGAGTTGTAGGCTGTCATCACGATCTCGACGTGGCCCTCGCGGACGAGTGCTTCAAACGCCGGCAGGTAAGTTTCGTACAGATCCTCGGAGGACGGGGCTACGTCCATGTGGTGACGCAGCGACTCGGGGCCGCTGTGCACCGCGTAGTGCTTCGCGCAGGACGCGGCTTGCAGGTAAATGGGATCGTCTCCCTGCAGACCGCGGACGAAAGCGACGCCCAGGCGCGCAGTAAGGAATGGATCTTCACCATACGTTTCCTGGCCGCGACCCCATCGAGGGTCGCGAAAGATGTTGATGTTGGGCGACCAGAACGTGAGTCCGTGAAAGATGCTGCCCTCGAGTTTCGTGCCGACATAGCTGTTGAATTTGGCGCGACCCTCATGGCCGATGACGCCGGCGATTTCCCGGTGGAGTGGTTCATCCCACATCGCTGCGAGCCCAACCGCTTGGGGAAAAACGGTGGCGATGCCGGAGTTGGCGACGCCGTGCAGCGCCTCACTCCACCAGTCGTACTTCGGTATTCCCAGCCGGGCAACGCCCGGTGTGCTGTTGCTCATCAACGACGCTTTTTCCTCGAGCGTCAGGCGCGTCAGGAGATCGTGAATACGCGCGGTTTGCGGCTGGGTGGGATCGAGGTAGAGCGGGCGGGAGTTCTCCGCCAGCAGAGCGGCGCTGGAGCCGAGCAGAGCGAACCAGAGAGCGAATGGCTTCAGGATTGAGCGCATAAAAAGTGGAGGAGGAGCTGACGGGCAGGTGGCGGAAAAATGATGCTGCGCCGAAGGGAAAGACTATGGGCTGGTTGGGACGGCCGGTTTTTCTGTCACAGCCCGGTTTTGATCGCTGACGCAGTCTTCAACCAGAGTCGCTACGCCCCGTGGATTTTCCTGCTGAGCGACGTGGTGGCCCGGGAAAGTACGGATGGTCCAGCCGCGCGCCCTGGCCCGCTGCCAACTCTTATCGGTCGCCGCACGCTCCTCTGCGGATTTGTCTGCCGGCATGAAGGCGACATAGGTCACGGGCAAGGCGAGAGCCGCGGGATTTTTATACGAAACTGGCTGGTTAAAACACTTGATTGACTGCGCCACGTTGTGCGGTGGCGGAGTGCCTGGCTTGACCCACGGGACCTGCATCATGCCATCGACGACCGTTGCTCCAGGACGGGGTCCACCGAAGAGGTCGTAGAGTGACATTCCGTTGTCGGGCACCGCGGCGTCGAGGAAGACAACATGGCGGATGCGTTCAGGAATGCGGTCCATCACGCCGGTGATTACCATTCCGCCGTAGCTGTGACCGGTAAGAACGACGTCGTGCAGGTCCTCGAAGAGAATCAGGTTCACGACATCGTTGATGTGCGTCTCGAGACTCACCTCCGGACTGTTGAGATGCATGCGCTCACCCAGTCCGGTCAGTGTGACGCGATAAACGGTGTGGCCATCGTCGGTGAGGAATTTACCCATGTTCTTCCATTCCCAGCCACCGGCGGTGGCTCCATGGACGACTACGTAGGTGAATTTGTCCGTAGCCGGAGCGGCGCGGGTGCTGGCGGAGGCGAGGAAGGCGAGGGCTATCGACAGAAGGGTGAGCAGGCGCGTTTTCATATGTGATGTCGTGGGTGATTGGGATCGAGGCGTGCTGGTGACCGACGCGGTCCGAAATCCTCCGCGTCACGCGGATTCGGATACAGCTTTCCTCTGCACTCAGTTACGACGGCGAATTTCGCCGGACTCGCAAAACGCTCCTTGTCCACACATGAGAGCGGAGCGGGCGCGCAAAGTAACCCAATAGGTTACCAAATGTCCGACGCTCTAGAGGGAAAAATGGCCGGACCGCCACGCCTCAAAGTAACCTATTAGGTTACTTTGTGGGCGCGCGCCGGTTGCCGACGCGGCGCTACTTCGCCGAGGCTTCGCCTTCTGGCGTGCGTCGCCAGGCAAAATAGCTGTCGAGCACTTCAAGTGCCGCGGCACTGGGAACTTGCCCGGGGTGCGCCGCGTCGTGGAAATACATCACTTGTCGCTTTGCCTCAGTGAACTCTGGCCAGGTGGGTACTCCCGGGCCGTTTGGATCGCCGTGCTTGGCGAAGTTGGTCCAGTAGGTGGAGACGGTTTCGGAAATGTCCCAATCGCCCTTGGTGAGATCTTTATTTTGCGGATCGAGCGTCTGGAAAACGTAAGGAACATCCACGCCGTGCGCCATGCCGTGGTCGGCTTCCGGTGAACCTTCGGGATGAGCTCGGTGCTGGTCGAAATAGTAAGAGAAGACCTTCGACTTTCCCGTGCGAGCCTGCAGCCGCGCCCAGCTCCACGTGTGCCAGCCGAACGCGGCGTCACGCATGAGATCGCGGGCGGATTTCGGGACGGAGTTTGCCCCGGCGGGATAAACCGCGAGAAGCTTGTCGGCAAACGGGCCGTAGCGCTTTCGCGTGTTGGCGATGTATTCCTCGGGAGTTTTTTCGCGGGAGAAGCTCAGCCCTTCGTCGGAGTTGTAGCCAACCATGATCGGCGTCTCGTTGTATTTCCCGGCAGAATACAGCTTGTGCTGATCGCCGGGAATCACCCAGCCATCAATGATCGGCCAGGCGGCGCCGCTGCCCCAGCCGGCGGGGAGCTTTTCAGGTGCGAGCTGGCGCAAGTCTGCGATCGAAGCAGCACTGGCTTTCTTCGCGTAGGCTACGCCGGCTTCTTCCGCGTCGGGCAAACGCTTCATGTTTTCACCGGGGTAGGTCGTCGGCCGTGGTGGGCCGAACGAGCCGCCGCTCTGCGAAATCGCTCCGTGAAACAGTCCCTTCGCTTCGGGCGAGGCGCACAACATGCTGACGGCGATGGCGCCGGCGGATTCGCCGAAGATCGTTACGCGATTCGGATCTCCGCCGAAGGCAGCGATGTTTTTCTTCACCCACTGCAGGCCGGCGATCAGATCGAGGAGGCCGTAGTTTCCCGATGCGTGGTGAGAGGATTCGGCGCTCAGTTCCGGATGAGCGAGGAAACCGAGCGGACCAACCCGGTAATTGATGCTGACCAACACCACGCCTTTGCGCGCAAGGTGTTCGCCGTTGTGAACCGGAGTGGAGGTGGAGCCAGCAGAAAATCCGCCACCGTAAATCCACACGAGGACGGGCACCCGTTCATCTGGAGTTTTCGCGGGCGTCCAAATATTCAGGTAGAGGCAGTCTTCGCTCAGGTTGCCCTTCCCGTCGCCTTGGTACGGATCAGCCGCGAACTTGTCCGCTGGCCGAACGCCTTCCCATGTCGCCGCCGGTTGCGGAGCGCGCCAGCGGAGATTGCCCACGGGCGGCGCAGCGAATGGAATGCCGCGGTAAACGGTCAGGTCCTTTTCAACCACGCCTTGGACGAGGCCGTAGCCAGTCAAGACTGGCGCTGGCTGTTGTGCGGGAGCGCTCGTGATCGCGAGCAGGCTGATGAGAAGAGGGAGCTTCATGGCGAACTGCGCAGGAAAATCACGGTTTGGGTCGGAGTAGCGGGAGCATCGACTCGGCATAGCGTTTTCCGAGTTCGCGATATCCCTCCGGGGTGAAGTGCAAGTGGTCGGGGCGACTCGCACAACCCGTCGACGGCACAAAGTGCGCGGTTGGAATTTTCTTCGGTAAATCGGCGATGATCTCGTTCATGCTTGCGACCGCGCCCTGCTGGTCGGCCGGGACGAGTCCACCGACGAGGAGCGGAACGTCATCAGCTTTGAGGCCCAGATCGTGGAGCAGATTCTCGTAAACTGCCTGGACCTTCCCGGGCCAATCGTGATCGTTCGCGTTGGATTCGCCCTGATGAAGCAGAATGCCGTGAATGACTCCGGACTTCTGCGCTAATTTCGCCATCTCGACGAGGTGCTGGTACGGGTTTCCGTCGTAGGCAGCGATAATGCTCTGCATCCAATCGGGCGCTGTCGCGGCGTAGGTTTGAAAGTGCTGCTTGTCGAACAACTCGATTTTGCATCCAGCGACAGCGACACTCACCACGCCGACTCGAATATTGGTCGGGAGATTGGCCACCAACGTCCGGCCGAAATAATCGGCGGGGCTGAGTCCGGAGTCGGGGCGGCAGAGCGGCGGAACTGCGGGGTACCAGTGGCCCTTCACTCGCCGAAGCTCAGGAAAATCAACCGCTGCCAGAACTTGAAAGCGAGAATTGGAGTAGCTTTTGTCTTCGTCGGGAATTCCCGGGAAGCCTTCCATATTCGACTGGCCGATACAGAGGAAGATGTAGAAATTCTCGTCGCGGGTCTTGCCGTCGATTCCAGAGAGGCCGCTGGTCAAAGGAATCTCGGACCGAACAGATGCTTTGGTTGCGCTGGGGAAATCTGCCGGAACGGGCCAGCTCATCGACCGACCCCCGAGCCACTGTAGTGCGCGCACCATGACGGTTTGTAGTCCAGCGCACCGCATGCGTTCGGGCTGGCGGTCTCCTTTCCAGACGTGCCCGAACGTTGAGGTGTAAACGCGGCCTTTTCCATAAGTGACGGTCCACTCCAGCGGCCAGTTCATCCTGGTCACCGGGTCGAATCCGTACGAGAGCACTTCGAGGTTTTTCGCGGGTCCGCGCGCGTGGTGATAGACCTCGATGTCCGGCGTCATCCAGTCGCGGGGAAAACCGGCGTGAATCGGGTGTTCGCCAAGACGGTGAACCACGGTGTCGACCCGGGCGCCGTGTCCGGTGTCGCCGCCCTCACCAGCAGGGATGCGGACAATTTTACCATCGTCGCTCACCGCGAGAGCCCAACCAAAATCTTTTTTCCGCCAGCCGAGTCCGATCATTTCGTTGTACGCAGGCCAGTCGACGAAGGCGTTGTTACCGGCGTGCCACACGTAAACGCCACCGCCATTGCGTACGAACGACTCGAAATCCGATTGCACGTCGCGCGGCCACGGCGGTCCGCCGCCGAGATCGTTGCACGTCTGGATGACGACGTCGTAGTCGGAGAACTTCGGTTTCCACGCTGCCCAACCCGGGGCCTCTTTGGTGGCTGGCGCCGTGGAAACGGTGACCTTAAAAAGTCCCGTCGGCGCGAGAATGCCTTGGATGAGGTCCGTCGTGAGCCGCCAGTCGTGATTGCTGTACCCGTCGACGATCAGAACGCGAATGGGTGGCTCGGCTCCGCTGGCTATCCCCGATGTGAGGAACAACAGCGGCACGAGAAGTCGGGCGAAAAATCCGGAGGTGGTCATGATTCGACCAGACTGAACCCGAGACACGCGCCGCGAGAAGGCTGAACGTTCTCCGCATTCGGCCCAACCCGATTAACGTCCACGTTCAACTCCGCCAGAGTATCGGCGAAGTCTGACACGAGCTGCATCCGAGCGATAAACAAGCGAACGCGCTAGGCGACTCTCGCAACCTCAATCGGGCTATCCGTGAGGCTGATGGTCGCCTGTCGGGGCGGCAGCGACTCGCCGGCAAACCACGTGCCTTCCACGAGCGTCGCGGTCGGAAACTCCGGCACGCCAAATGCGTGTTGCTGGAGCTGTCCCGCAAGAATTTCGATCGCGACCTCCCCGACGCGCTGACAGTTCTGGCGCACACCGGCGAAACTGCCGTCGACGGGATTCAGCAGCACGTCCGCGAACGCGAGATCGCGCGGGATCGAAATGCCCATGGCGTCGAGATGGGGCTTCACAAACGTCGAAGTGCTGATCAGTGCGTCGGGCTGATACATGCGCAACCACCGCTCAAACGCATCGCGCGGAGCAAGGTGGTCGAGCTGGACGGCGCCTTGGGGAAGGGAATCCGGAAACATGAACATGGGTAGTCGGTCCTCCGGGGCGAGCATCTGTTGCTCCGCGAGGAAGCCCGAGCTCCAGGCGAGATCGACGCCGTGGTCCCAGAACCGGTGCATGGCGAATCCAATTCGCCGATACCCGGCGGCCTTGACCTGTCGCATCGCGAGCCGGATCACCGCGCGTTGATCGTTCGTGACGTTGTGCAGTGCGGGCTCGTGCGGAAAAAAATCAATCTTCACTGCACTGAATTTCGGCCAGTTGAATTGCAGCGGTTTGTCGATTTCGTAACGGTGCGACGCGATGATGACGCCGGTGATGCCGCGCGCCTGGAGGACGTCGCTAAACCGGTGATGGGTCAGGTCCGGCTCGCCGAGCCAGAAGTGTTCCAAATGGTAACCCAGACTGGACGCACGGCGCTCCGCGCCCGCAAAAAAATCCGGATGCGGCCACGCGTGTTTCCAACCCCAACGCGTGTCCCAATTCGTAACGTAGGCGAGTGTCGCCGGGCAGTGCGCTTTCATGCGGCCACGATACTCGATCAGCGCGTGCAGCACGGGATCTGGACGGTAACCCATTTCTTCCGCCAGGGCGCGGAGACGTTCGCGCGTCCCAACGGGCAGGCGCGGATGGTTGCGAAGCGCCATCGAAACGGTTGTGTAATGTACACCAGCACGTTTCGCAACGTCGACAATAGTGACACGCCGATTCATTCAGAAAGCGCGGGGGTGTTAGTGGGGTTTTGGGGAACGCTGACTGGACAGTCGACCGGTTCCGCAACGATCGATTGGGTTCCCCCATAACGGAGCCCAGTTGCAGCTCAGCAAACCGGCATTGGCCATAACCTCGACTATTACTCCGGGAATAGTCGCGAAGCTTATGGGACGCTCACGCGCTGAGCTGCCGTAAGCTCACCCTTCGGATTGCGTACTTACGTGCGACGCGACGTCACGTTGGGCCGGCGCTGTGCTAGAAATGCAGAAGGAGAAATGCCGTACACGCGTTTGAACGCGCGCGAAAACTGGAAGGGATCGATCTTCAGTTCGTCGGCCACGGATTTTACCAGACATCCTGCAGACTGCAGTCGCTCCGCCGCCCATTGCACCTGAAGCCGCTGCAAAAAGCGGTAGGGTGTCTCGTCCTGAAAGCGACGAAAAAGGCGGGTCAAATACGCCACGTCAATGTGACAGGCGTCCGCGGCTTCTTCCGCGGTGCGAAGTGTTCGAAAATGAGTGAGGAAATACTGATGGCATCGCTCGAATACGGCTGCTGCGCGCGGCGATGATCCAATCTCGCCGCGGGCCCCGCGTATAATCGAAATGACCAGCAGCTCCAGCTGCAGCCGCGCCGCTTTTTCCGCGAAGCGATCGTAGGACAGCGCCGTGCTGATGAGAGAGTCGAACGCCTGGCGAATTTCCGTGGGTCGCCCGGTCTTCAGCACGCTCCCCGGAGCAAGCTTGGACTCGGTGAGCAATTTCCTCGCCTCCGAACCGGTGAAATCGACGTAGTACTTTCGGAGACGATCGGTCCGCGACGACCGAATAGCGTGCGGAACGTTTGGGCCGTAGGTGAACACCATGCCCGGACCAAGGGCGTGTCGCTCGCGGCCGAGTTCCAGTTCTCCCCGCCCGGATGCCACATATTCAATCGAGTAGTAGGGGAACGAAGGTCGGTTAATCAGGTACTCCGCGGCGCATTGCTCCCACCCGCCGCAGACCACGGCGAGTCTGCTACGGGCGCGAGGGCGCAACGTGAAATGAAAACGACGGGCATCCGTTACCTGCTGGGAGATAAACGCGGGCGGGTGGGCGGGAGGCTTGCCGGGCACTCAAGCGTTATGCCGCGAGCCCGCCGTTGCGGGCAAGAATACTCATCACTCGATAGTGATCTGCAAATCATTCGGGGCGTGCCATCAGCGGACGCACCGCGAAGAGCGCACACGGCTCACCGGCGTGGCTCGGTCAAGAATCGTCATCATGTGGTCAAGTGCAGCCATTCTCAGACGGTGAGCACCGCGTAGAATGTGCGCACGATGTTTAACCCCACCTCTGTTCATCTCTTCGGCAACGCAGGTCTGCTCCGACGGCTGCTCTTATGCGGACTCATCGCCACGGTGGTGGCTGAGATTCGCGCGGATGACCCGATTCCGACGACGCTAACGCCGACGGCAATCGTTAGCACGAGCGAAGAACCGGTCGCTTCCGGCCCGTTTAAGCCTACGTGGCAATCGCTCGAGAACTACCAGGTGCCGGACTGGTTTCGCGACGCGAAGTTCGGCATCTGGGCGCATTGGGGCGCGCAGTGCCAACCGGAAGACGGCGACTGGTACGCGCGTAACATGTATGTCGAAGGTCAGCGCCAATATAAAGATCACCTTGCGCGTTATGGGCACGCGTCCGTTTCGGGTTTCAAGGATATCATTCACGAGTGGAAGGCTGAGAAGTGGAATCCCGATCGACTGGTCGCCCTCTACAAACGCGTGGGTGCGCAGTACTTTTTCGCGATGGCGAACCACCACGACAATTTCGACAACTGGAACAGCAAGTATCAGCCGTGGAACGCCGTCGCCATGGGGCCGAAGAAAGATCTCATCGGGGGTTGGGCGAAAGCGGCTCGAGCGCAGGGTCTACCTTTCGGAGTGAGCGTCCACGCCTCGCGCGCGTGGAGCTGGTACGAGCCGGCGCAAGGTGCGGATAAGAACGGCGCGAAAGCGGGTGTGCCATATGACGGCAAGCTGACGAAAAATGAGGGCAAGGACCAGTGGTGGGATGGGCTCGATCCGCAGGAGCTCTACGCGCAAAATCATGCTCCCGGCGCGAAGCTTTCGTGGGATTGGAATCCGGCCAATGGATCGAGTGTGCCCGACCTCGCCTACTGCCAGAAATTCTACAATCGCACGGCCGATCTCATCAAAAAATACCAGCCCGACCTCATTTATTTTGACGATACCGCGCTGCCGCTTTGGCCGGTGAGTGATGCGGGTCTGAAAGTGGCCGCCAGTTTCTACAACACGAACCTGAATCGAACGCAGGGCAAAAGCGCGGGCGTGCTGTTCGGCAAGATCCTCGACGAGCAGCAACGCAAGTGTCTCGTGTGGGACATCGAACGCGGCGTGCCGTCGCAAGGGCTGCCTTTTGCCTGGCAGACCGACACCTGTATCGGCGGCTGGCACTACGATCGCGGGGTGTACGACCGAAGCGACTACAAGAGCGCCAGGACTGTCGTTCACATGCTCGCGGATATCGTGAGCAAAAACGGCAATCTGCTCCTCAACATTCCGGTCCGCGGCGATGGCAGCATCGACGAAAAAGAAGAAAAAGTTCTCGAGGGCATTGCGGCCTGGATGGACATCAACCGCGAGGCGATCTTCGCCACACGTCCGTGGAAGATCTTTGGCGAAGGTCCCGCGAGTGCGGGCGCAAAGCTCGAGGCGCAAGGTTTCAACGAGGGCAAGGGAAAGCCATTCACACCGGAGGATGTACGCTTCACGGTTGGCAAAGACGGTGCGCTGTATGCGATTGCGCTCGGTTGGCCGGTGCAGCCGCTCACGATCAAGTCGCTCAACACCGCCGCGGGCAAAATCAGCGCCGTTCAACTTCTCGGCCATGCAACCCCCGTAAGCTGGAAACAAACTCCCGAGGGGCTCGTCATCCAGCCCGCGCCGGCCGGATCAGCAGGCGACTACGCGGCAGTCTACAAGCTACGCGTGAACGGGAATTAGGCGTTCTAGAGGTCGGACTTTACGCATGACACAGCGCGTGTAGAGCCGACCTACCGAGCGTTACGTATGCGTCGACGAGGGGCGCTCTAGTCGATTTCGATAATGCCTCGTTTGACTGCGGTCACCAGCGCTTGGGTGCGGTCAGACACGCCCAGCTTCGAAAAAATATTTGCGATGTGGATTTTGACTGTGCCAACCACCAGCCCGAGCTGAGCGGCGATCTCTTTATTGCTCAGCCCACGGGCGAGATGTTTCAGCACCTCCATCTCGCGTGGCGAAAGCTGTGCGATCAACCGTTCGCCGATGCGAGCTGCGATTTGCGAAGGTATAAATTGGTCGCCTGAGTGCACCGTGCGAATCGCCTCCAGCAGGCGGTCGAGCGTCATATCTTTCGCCACGATTCCTGACGCGCCCGCTTTGATCGCCTGATACAGCTCCTCGCCTTTGGAGTAGTTGCTGTAGATGAGCACGCGGGGCGAACCGAACTCGGAACGCAGGGCGCGGATAGTGTCGACTCCGTTCATCCCTTGCATGCGCAGGTCGAGCACCACGACGTCGGGCTGATGTATTCGATAGGCTTCAATCGCCTCCTGGCCATCTTCGACGTCTGCGATCACCTCCATGTCGGGGGCGTCGCCGATTGCAGTCGTCAGGCCCATTCGAATGGCCGTGTGGTCATCAACGAGCAAGATGCGAATCTTCTTCGTGTCGGCGGTCGTCTGCATGTTTTGATTCTCCCAGTTGGTCGGTCCTCGGCACCACCACGCGAACCAGCGCTCCTTCTCCCGAAGCGCTTTCGATGGCCAATTGTCCGTGCAATTTCTTCACGCGGGCGCGGATGCCTCTCAATCCGAGATGCCCAACGCGTTCCTGCAGGACCTCGCCCGGACGAAACCCGATTCCGTCGTCTTGGATTTCCAAAACGGTGCTTTCCGCCGTGTAGGTGAGTTTGATTTGAATACGTGTGGCACGGGCGTGGCGGAAAGCATTGTTCGTCGCCTCCTGCGCGACGCGGAGCAAGTTGTGATTGACCGTTCTCGCGAGCGGTCGCGGTTCTCCGGATACAGTAACATCGATGACCGTTCCGGCTGAATCGACGAAGGTTGTCAGATTGCGGAGTGCGTCACCCAGATTGGTTCCTTCGAGCAGCGGGGATTCCATGTCCCACACCGCATGCTGCACTTCCTGTCGCGCATAGGAAACCATGTTGCGCACCACATTGAGCCGCGAGCGGATCTCTTGACCAATGGTCGGGTGCTTCAGCGTGGTGTCGAGCTGTAGAATTGCGCCCGTGAGTCCCTGCTGGACGCTGTCGTGAATTTCATTGGCGAGTCGATCCCGCTCTTCGAGCGTCGCCGCCTTGCGCGTTTCTTCTCCAAGCTTCGCCATGGTCGATTCGAGCAGGCGGGTGCGATCAGTCACAACGCGCTCCAGCATGCGGTTGCGACGCCGCTCCAAATAACTGGTCCATCGCGCGACTCCGAATAAAACAAGGACGAAGGCCCCACCGAAAAACGTGTAGGCTGACCAAGTACGGTGCCATGGCGGGAGGATCTCGAACCTGACGGTCGCGGTTGCTTCGGATGGCTCCAGCATTCCGGCAACTCTGAGCTGGAGTTGATAAACTCCCTCACGGAGGCCTCGCGTAGTCAGGAGTGAGCCGTCGAGCGCAGTCCACGGCTCGTTGTCGTTCAGCCGAAATTCGTAAACGGGTGTCCGACGCCAGCCATCAGTTCCGGAGTAGAAGCGGAAGCTCAGATTGTTCTGCGTGTAGTCGAACCGGAACGGTGCCGCATCCTGCTTTCCTTCTCCGCGCAACTCGTGATTCTGCTGTACGTCGGAAATGGATACAAGCATCGGTTTCGATGGACGGCCCGGAGGTGCGATCCAGTTCTCTTCGATGTGATACAACGCGCGGGCCGCAGAAACCCAGATTTGATTTTTCGGCAGAATCCGGACGACCGGATAGCGGTCGTTGACGAGATCGAAGCTGTTCGTGTCTAACTCGTAGTCGCCGTCCCTGGGCACGAAGCGAACGAGCCCTTCATTGTGGCACGCCCAAATGACGCCGTTCGCGTCTTTCTGTGCGCGAGCAATCCAGTACGGAGATCGATTCAGCAGCCGTTCCAGTTCTGGAGCGGCGACCCATTGGCCAGTTCGTTGATCGAAAAAACGGCGCGGTTCGTCGACGCGCGTGCTCAGGACGATCACATCGCCGACCGAACCGATGTTAACCCACGATCCTTTGGTCCACGTTTCGTTACGTATCAGCTCTAGCTGCAGCTGTCCGCGGCTGGTCCACAGGCGCGCGACGCCGGCTCCGCCCATCTCCATCCACACGGACTCGCCGACGCGATGAACGATGGCCGGATTCGGCACCCCGGGGATGCGTGCGGCGGCTTCTACCCAGCGGTCGTTTCGCCATTCCACGAGTGCGATCTCTTCCCGGCCGATCAAGTAGGAGTGATTCTCATCGTACATCACCAGCTGCACTAAATTCCCAACCGACCGCAGGGGCCGATAAGTGCCGTCCGGTTCGGCGGAAAACAAGCCGGTGCCGTTGCCCACCAGCATTCGCTTTCCTGCTGCCGCGAGAGCCCACGCGCCGCCGGCCGGTTGATGCTCACAGAGTTCGAAGCGGGTCGCTTCTCCGCGGTGGCCGACCTTCGCCTGGTACAACTTGCCTTCCGATGCGACATACACCTGGTCGTTGCACGACGCGATGATCGGCCACGCGATCGGCAGTCCAAGGCGTTGGCCGAATGCGGACAGCGGACTGCTATATAGAATCTTCTCGATCGTATCCTCGGTCTCGGCCCATAGAACTCCTGGCTCCCGATTCGCCAGCCCATTGATGTTGTGATATTGCGGGGTCGTTAGCGCCATGAGCAGTTGCCCGCCGGATGAAAACAACAACAAACCCTGACCTGTAACCGCGACAGCAATACGGCCATCGACCATCTGCTGAAGCACGGAAACGTGACCTTTGAGGCGATCCTCTTCTGGTCCCAACCAGGGCGACGCGGTTTGCCCGTCATACACCAGCAATCGGCCGTCGAGCAGGGCAACCAGGCTGCGGGTCTCGTCCAGAGGCGTGGACGTTTCCACGACACTATCGTCCAGCGACGTCCCGGCGGCGGACTTTATCGTCTCAGCCTCCAGATCAATATATTTCAATGGTTTCTCGAACGCCGAAATATAGACTCGGTGGCCCACCTGAAACGAATGCGCAATCCGGGGGAGCTCGAACAGGAGGGTCTTTCGTTTCTTAAAATCCCAATACGCCACGCCGTTCCAACTGGTGAAGTAGACACCGTTCTTGGTCGGGAAAACGTCGAGGAAGACCGCCGTCGCAATCCATGCCGGCGGGTTGTCCGGCACGAGCGATACAGGATGCAAACGCCCGTCCGGCTCCGTGTCTGCGTAACCCCACGAGCCGCGCGCTCCGTAGTAAGAGCGTCCATCCGGCGCCTGAATGACATTTGCGACCGGGATACGTTCGATCCCAGATTTTTCGGCGAGATCAAGCCACGTGCTGTCGTTGAGCACGGTATAAATTGTTTCGTTGATAACGGCGAGCCGCCCAAAGCGGTCGAATCCCATCCGAGAACCTCGTGGCACGTGGCCGATGTCTTCGAGCGAGTAGGAGCGGGAGAACGGTACCCCGCGAATTGGCGGATTCTCTGCCAGCGCTCCATTGCTGAACAACAGGGCGGCGCAAAATAGGAAAATTAAAGCGCCTGGGCTGTTGGGCCACTCAAACTTTTGAGCAGCGCAGGAGGTGGGTCTTGGTCGCATAAACCGGAGCATCGCGGGGAGTCAGATGCGCGGTGAAAATCTGATTCCCCACCATCACGCGTAAAGAGGATTCCAGTGGAAGCGGCGATTCCGTTCGCTGAACGGGAGCGATTCTGCCGGTGGAATATTACTTCCGACATAGTATAACCTACGGCTAACGCCGATTTGCGGAAACACCATTTTCCTTTTGTCGTGAGTGCATCGTTCTCCGAAATGCGGAGCATCCGTTTCCCGCAGCAGGGGTGTTGCGGAAAAGATAGGGTTGGCGATTCAGTCAGCGGGCCCCCGGGGCAGTGTGCATTCCGCGGGGCCCGTTTTGCGTCACAGGAGAGGTTCGGCTTTTCTTGGAAAGAGCATCCTGAATGGCGACTCGCTCAACGATCGACAGAAAAAGTCTGTTGGTACCCCGGCCGCACACCAATCGCCAGCGTCAACATGCCGGATTTCGTGAGTCAACTGATGCCCGATTCCGCTCACGCGGCGCGGAGAACTGCGGTTGGCTGAGCGTGCCAGCAAGTCATCTCGGACGCAGCCGTTGCGCACGATTCAATCTTAGGATGTCCGAAACGATATCGTCCGTTCGTTGAAGAGATCGGAACCACGAAACAATATAACAGGTATAATCATGAAAAAGATCAGAATCTTCGAACACATCTCGCTGGACGGCGTGATCGAGCACGACGACGGCTACGCGTATGGCGCATGGACGACACCGTATCGAACCCCGGCGGGGCTGGCGCTCGTCCTTGAGGCATACGGCACGAGCTTCGATCTGCTGCTTGGCCGCCGCACCTACGATATCTGGTCCGGCTTCTGGCCGAAGGCCGGAAAGAACCCGATGGCGGACCGGCTGAACGCCGCGACGAAATACGTCGCAACCCACCGGCCGGACAGCCTCGGATGGGGTCCGGTCAAGGGCTTGGGCGCGGACATCATAGAGGGTGTTCGCGGCCTCAAGTCAGATGACGGCCCTGACCTGATCGTCTCGGGCAGTTCGACGCTGACGTCTGTGCTACTTGGCCAGGGCCTGGTGGACGAGGTTGTACTGATCGTCTATCCGGTCTTGTTGGGCCGGGGCAAACGCCTCTTTTCGGACAGTGTTGACGCGCGCGAACTCGCTTTCGTCAGCACCAAGGCCACGCCCACGGGCGTGCTCCTCAACACCTATCGACATGTTGGATCGCTGCGAACCTAAGGCGTGTTTTCAAACCCTGTCATTGCGAGAAGCGGCGTCGCGCCGCGACGAAGCAATCCAGCTAGATCGGCCACGACGGGCTTCGCCCGCCTCGCGATGACAAACAGGGTTTGAAAACACGCCTTAGGCATCAGGCGGTTTTCACGCGGAATTCATCGCCGCTTCATACTGGCTTCACCGGACTGCGGCATCCTCGCCCCCCCCATGAAAGCCCCAAGCATGAAAAGTAGCTCCGCATTGTTTTTTCAGGTGGTCATTGTGCTCATCGGCATCGCCATTCTTGGCTTGATGCTTTGGGAACCCCACCTCGAGGGCAGGAATGTCCATGCCACGACCTTCGAGATCTACTTCAAAGATCCTTTCCTGGCGTATGTGTATGTGGGGTCCATCCCGTTCTTCGTGGCGGTCTATCGGGCATTCGGGCTGTTCGGGCACGTCAGACGAAATGGGACCTTCTCGCAGGTGACCTTGAACGCCTTGCGAGTCATCAAGCGTTGCGAAATGGCCATCATCGGTTTCGTGGCCGGAGCAGTGATCATCATCATCATATTCGGCGACGGAGAGGACCGGCCGGCGGGGATTTTCATGTGTTTCCTCGTGGCCTTTGCCGCGAGTGTCATCGCCACCGCGGCGGCGATGTTCTCACGGAATTTGCAAAGTGCCTTGAGACGAGCCGAAGGGC
>CBRAFL010000081.1:0-17231 GCA_967755055.1 uncultured bacterium | reverse complement strand
CAGGGCGTCGTCCCGCGCTGGCCGAAAAATCCCGACGCCATCGTTCAAAAACAATTTCGGTTGATACTCGGGTGAGCCGGCGGGCAGGGCGTTTCCGCCTTTGGTCACGAGCAAATCCTGTCGCCCGTCTCCATCTGCATCGAATAACAGCACCGGACCGTCATCGACCACACCCAGCGGCAAAATCGCAGCCGTGTCGGCAGGGACGAACGATCCTTGCGGCGAGGCGATCAGGATACTGGCGCGAGTCACGCTCGTGCCGCCGACGACCACGATCGTTCGTCCATCAACGTTCAGCTCTCCCACTGCCACAGCAGGGCCGCGGCGGTTGAGTCGAATCGGGAGGAGACGTTGTTGAGCGGTTTCATCCACGGGCTCCTCACGAGATTGCAATATCAGTCCAGCCGCCTGACCTATTTCCGTAAACTGTCCCTTGCCCGGCTGTCGCGCCTCAGACGACGGTGAGGCGGGCGACGACGGTTCGGTGATCGTGAAGCGCCGATCAACGGGAAGATTTTCAAACGTCTGAACGTGTCCGCTCGGCCACGTCACCACCATGCGGCGGATGCTCGTGTCGGCACCTAGGCCAAAATGTACCATTGGCTCGCTGCTGGACATATAGCCGCGCGCTAGAGCGAGCTGGCGTATTTGGACGCCCAGCACGCTTTCGATTCGTACGGTTGCCCCCACGCCGAAACGGTTGGAGATGGTTCCGCGCAGGTCGATGTTCACGCGATGGCCTGCATCGTTGTCGTTGCGCAAAACCGTGACACCGCCTTCGTAATTGGAGTAGACGAGGTCGAGATTTCCGTCGCCCAGCAGATCGCCAAACGCGGCGCCAAAACTCACGCCCTTCTGGTTGAGACCCCAATCCGCGCTGACGTTCTCAAATTGCAGATCACCGAGATTGCGAAAAGCGAGATGGGTTTCCACCAGAACAGGCGTTTCGTACATGATCCGAATGCGCTCAGCCGGGCTTTCAGCACTCCTCATCCGTTTGGCGACATCAACGTGGGGGTCGCGATTGTAGCCGTTGGTAACCGAAAGATCGACGCGCCCGTCGTTGTCCAAATCTTCGAATCGCACCGACCACGTCCAGTCGCTCGCGGCAATGCCGGCCAGGTAGGCCGCTTCGAGGCAGCGGCCGGTCCCGGTGTTTAGTAGCAGCGCACTGCGGTGGGCTTTCGGAGCAGCAGGTGAATTGTCGATTTCCTCGGTTCGTCCACGCGCATCGGCGATGCCGCGCTGGTCCTTCTCGTGGGTGGTCGCGGCCATATCGGCGACGAAAAAGTCGATGAGCCCGTCGTTGTTCACATCGGCCAGATCCGAACCCATCGAGTAAAATGCCGTGTGTGGCAGGGCCTGATCGACCGCGTTGGTGAAGGTCCCGTCGCGGTTGTTGCGATAGAGTTTGTCGGGGACGCCGTAATCGTTGGCGACATAGAGATCCGGCCAGCCGTCATTGTCGAAATCCCACCAGGTGACCGAATGGCTCTGCGTTTCGCCACTGATGCCAGCGGGTTCAGTCACATTCGTGAACGCGCCGTCCCGGTTATTGTGGAACAAGTAGCCCCGCTGACCGCTGGGATGTGCGGCACTATCCAACAAATTGGTCGCGATGTAGACGTCGAGCCAACCGTCGCGGTCGTAGTCGCAGAACGCGGCCATGATGCTGCAATCCTTGACGTCGAGGCCGTAGGCGTGAGCCATCTCTTTGAACGTCCTTCCGCCTTGGTTAATGTAGAGCAGGTTGGGGGCGTTGAAACGGCAGACGTAGAGGTCGAGCAGACCATCGTTGTTCACGTCGACGAACGTCGCGCCTTGTTTCCAGATCATTGCGGCGTCGCCCTTGTCGCCTACTCCGGCTTGCTCGGTGACATCTTCAAATTTGAAATTACCGAGATTGCGAAACAACCGGCAGCTTTCGGTTTTGCTGACGACGAAAATATCCGGCCGGCCATCGCCGTCATAATCTCCGATGGCCACGCCGGTGCCGATCGATCCGCCCTCGAATTCCTGATACATCTTTCCCCACATTTTGGGATCAGCGTAGCGATTCTCGGTACGGATGCCGGTCTCTTCAGGCGAACGCTGGACGAACATCGTCTTGCCGCGGGGAAACGGGTGGGCGGCGAGCGGCGATTCGGTGATGCTGCCCGCGGGATCAGCTGCGCGAGCGATGGCAACGGCGAACAAGACGGTCACCAACTTTGCCTCCCGCCAAGCATGTCCCGCGTGAGCACTCACCCCGGGACGTAGGCAATTCTCGGCGGCGAACATGGAAAGGCATCGATGGGACGAACCTCTTTCCGGAGAGTCAAGTAACGTTTCCTCAGGGCTGCGGAACGGCACGCATCCGAGAGTTGTCGGTGAAAGAGTAGCGAGGGCTTCCAGCCTGCATTGGCAAAGAAGGATGCAGGCTGGAAGCCTGCGCTACATTATCCGACTGCCACCGACGAGTCGGAGGATGTGCTCGGCAGAACGGCCTGTGCTTGCCGGAAAGTTCGTGGTGCGATTGCCTGCGTGGCTTCGAAAATTGCGAAAAATGCCCTGATCCCCGGTGAGCAATCCATTCCGAATTTCTGCCCGCGCCTGGTTCATTGTTCCACTCGTTGCGTTGGCGTTCCTCGCGTGGATCGACTGCGTGCGAGTGCGCCACGTCAAGCAGACGTCCGATCTTGTTCAGGAGTCGCAGAAACCGGATACCACGTCGCTTACTGGCTACGCGGGCGGCACGCGGTCGTTGATCGTTCCCGAACATAACATCGAGACTTACCATCAGATCGCTCAAACACAGCAGATGTTTGCTCGCGGAGAATGGCGCGTGCGGTACATCGATTATGAAAACGCGCCATTCGGTCGCGACGTACATGCGACGTCGCCCTATCGGTGGTGGCTCGGTCTCGTCGCTTGGTGTGATCAACTGATTTCCGGACGGCCGCTTGGACAAGCGGTGGAACGAGCCGCGCTGATCGCTGATCCGCTGTTGCTTCTCCTGTTCCTCGTGGGAACGACTCTGTTCGTGGCATCGCAGTTCGGCGGATTGACAGCCGCATTGTTTTCCCTGGCGACAGCGACTCTGTTTCCGTTTTCGGCAGGATTTCTGCCGGGATTAACCGATGGACGCGGACTTGCCCGAACGTGGGCCGTCTGGACCGTGCTGCCGCTCCTGGTCGGCATCGGCCGCCTGTATTCGGGAAAAAACGACGCCAGCCTTCAGGCGCGTCGCTGGTTCGCCGTTGCCGGTGTGACGGGCGGTCTTGGATTGTGGATCAATGCCGCGATTCAGATGCCGGTGCTCGTCGGAATCGCGATTGGCAGCGTAATCGTTGCCTGGACAGCGCGCCGTAATCCAAAGACAAATTTGCCAGCGGCTCCCGAGCTCCCGTGGCGGATTTGGGCGCTGGCAGGAGCGACCACCAGTCTCGTCTCCTACCTGCTCGAATATTTTCCTTCGCATCTCGGCTCGTGGGAATTGCACGCAGTTCATCCGCTTTACGGAATTGGCTGGCTGGGCGGAGCTGAGGTGTTGACGCGAGTGACGAGCTGGATCGAGGGCCGTAAACCGACATGGCGGATCGCTGATATCGCGATTTGGCTGCTCGCGGTCGTCGGTCTTGCAGCAGCTCCGGTCGCGATGCGGCTGACGCACAGCCTCGGTTTTCTCGAAATCGATTTGCCCGCGCTGCGATTGGTTCAACTCCCCGGCGGTGCGTCGGCGCTCAATTTTTTCGCGTGGCTCTCGCGAGACGGGGCGACCGCGGCCGTGATCGCGACGGTCGTTCCTTTATTGTTTATCGCGCCGGCGATTTGGCTGCTCGTGCGTCGCGGCACGAGTGCGGAGACGCGCGCAGGAATCGCTCTCGCACTTGGTCCTGTTTTGGTCGCACTCGGATTCGCATGCCGGCAGCTCAGTTGGTGGCACGGGCTCGACGCTCTGTTGCTCGTCGCACTGATTCCGGTGACCTTGGCCGTGCGAGAGGTGTTCAAATCTCGCTCAGTCCGCTGGATGTTGGGTGGACTGACTGCTCTGCTGCTTCTGCCGGGCGCAGTTCAAATCGTGCCGCGGTCAGAAAGCACTGCGAAAAACGTGTTCAACGAGAACGAGGTCTATGGGTTGGTCGAGCGGGACCTGGCGCGCTGGCTCGCGATCCACACCCGGCCGGGCGAAGCGGGAATTTTGGCGCCCAGCAATGTCGCCTCCACCCTTTATTTCTACGGCGGATTGCGCGGGCTCGGGACGGTGTCATGGGAAAACCAGGACGGCATTGGCGCGGCTGTTCGCATCACGAGTGCGTCGACGCCGGAGGAGGCGAAGGAATTAATTGACCGGCGCGGGATCACACACGTGGTGATTCCATCGTGGGACTCTTATCTCGACGTCTACGCGCGGATGGGGATGGGCCAGCTCGAGGGAACGTTTCTCGAGCGACTGCACCTCTGGAACCTTCCTCCGTGGTTGCGACCCGTGCCGTATCAACTGCCAGTGATTGCGGGATTTGAAGGGCAATCGGTGCTTATTCTCGAAGTGGTCGAAGATCAGGAAGACGCAGTGGCATTGAGTCGCATCGCCGAATATTTTGTGGAAATGGGACAGCTTGATCGGGCGGCTTCTGTGGGCGTGGCGTTGCGACGGTTTCCGGCCGATGTCGGCGCGCTGGTGGCTCGCGCACAGGTCGAACTTGCTCGTGATGATACGGCGAGTTTTGGCCGCACGGTCGAACAACTCAAATCTCGCTTGTCCGGCGGAGCGGCTCGCGCGCTGCCGTGGGATCGACGGGTCGGCCTCGCCGTGGTTTTTGCGCGGGCGAAACACATGGATCTCGCCCGCGAGCAAGTGCGGCGCTGTTTCGCGGAAGTTGACGACACGCAATTGCGGGCGCTTCCGACGGGCTCGCTTTACCGGCTGTTGGTTTTGGGGCGGGCATTCGGCTTGAGCATCGCGGATCCGAAACTGCACCAGCTCGCACTCGATCTGTTGCCGACCGAATTCCGGTCGCGGTTTTGAGCGTATCGACGATCCGCCTCCGGTGTAGCGGCAGGCCTCCGTGCCTGCTGGGTTTTGAAGTTCGAAGATCGGGGTTCGACAGCGAGGGATGCGCTGACGCGACGGGCGGAGCGCGTTGATAACGGACGACACGGAGGTCGTCCCTCCGCTCTGCTTTCGAATTCGTAATTCCGATCTCGATTTCGAGCTCCGAACTCCCGAACTTCGAACTCCGAACACGGCAGGCAGAGACGCCTGCCGCTACTCGATGATCACGCCGCCGGCGAAATCTCGGAATTTTCGTGCGCTAAATTACGCGGACCGCATCCCGAAGATTTTCGCGCCAGACGCCGGAAGCGGCCCGGCGTTTCACCGACTGCCCGTTTGAAGCTCACGTTCATGTATTCGACGTGCTCAAATCCGGTCAGTAGTGCGATTTGTTTGAGCGGGTGATCCGTCTCGGTGAGCAGTTGCTTGATCCGGAGAAGCTGCACGCGACGGATTTCCGCCTGGGGCGAGCGTCCGAGAAAGAAACGAAAACCGCGTTCGAGCCGGGCGCGAGGGATAGCGGCGCGGCGCACCACATCTTCCACCGAGATCCCTTTGCAGGCCTCCTGTCGGATGATCGACAGAGCTGCAGAGATTGCTCGATCTTCAATCGCGAGACTGTCGGTCGAATTGCGGGTCACGATTTTCACCGGCTCGATCCTGACTTCGCTCGCGGCCGGGGCAGTTCCGGACATGCGCCGCGCCAGTTCCTCCGCCGCCATATAGCCGGCCCGATAACAATCGGTGGCAACGCTCGACAGCGTGGGCACAGAGAGTTCGCAGCGAACTTCGTCGTTGTTCACACCAATCACCGCTAGCTCCTCCGGCACCATCAAGCCGAGTTGTTGAGCCGCGGCCAAAACTTGTCGGCCCCTGAGATCATGTGCTGCCATGACGCCGGCGGGGAGAGGCAATGATTTGAGCCACATTGCAATCTGGTCGATGGCGAACGCGTTCTCCGCGGGTCTGAGGCCGGCGCCAAACGTCAGGGAAAATTCTTCCGCTGAACAGCCGAGAAGGCGCAGGGCCTCAAAAAACCCATCGCGGCGCTCCAACGACCAACTCTGATTGTGATAACCGCAGAAATAAAGGTGGCGAAAACCACGCTCGTAGAGGTCCTCTGCGGCCATGTGCCCGACGGCCATGTTATCGGGGCGGATCTTCGGCACGCCGGGAAAGGCGGGACAATCGTTAATATCGACGAGCGGCAGTCCCATCCTGGCGCAGGCGTCCACCAAGTTTTGCGTAGTGGTGCGGCTGATCACCCCATTCCACGGTTGATCTGAGAGCCAGTCCGGGTCCGATTCAGCGCGAGCGTCATCATCCACGAAAACGTTCCATCCTCCGTGGTCGCGTTGAAACCGTGAGAGCCCGCTCAACATCGATTCACAGTCGCCGAACGAAGTGTCGATGATCACCATCACCTTGGGAATGGCGTGGGCAATGATCGGTTCGCGATGCCGACGAGTGGTGAAGGAGGGTGGTTGAACCACCGCTGCTGTCTCCAGGGAAAAATCGAAAGTCGCTGAGGGTTTGCGAACGACGCGACGGCCAAGCTCGATGTTCTGTTTTGGTGCGATCATGCGGTCACTGAAGGTCAATACGGTGGCGCGTGGGGTGTGCTGAAGATGAGGGATACCGGCGGGGAGTAGGTAGGAGTAGCGCTAAATCAAATTCGGCAATCAGTGTCAGCTGCACCCGGCACCGACCGACTGGGCTCAATTTTGCGGGTTCAAGTGCGACCTACAAGCGATAAGTGAGGAGAGGGGTGATGGGGGAAACTCGGAAACCAACAAAGCGGAGAACACGATACGAGTGCATGAAGACAGTTGCGGCCGCCCGGGTTCTCAATGGTGAGTCACTTCAGACAATCTCTTTTGGCGTTCCCTTAGTGTAGCATTCAACACCGGC
Source organism: uncultured bacterium (assembly GCA_967755055.1). Classification (GTDB taxonomy): domain Bacteria; phylum Verrucomicrobiota; class Verrucomicrobiia; order Opitutales; family Opitutaceae; genus Opitutus. The sequence goes on along the minus strand of CBRAFL010000081.1, from coordinate 10,285 downwards.
GCCGCATCCACTCCTGGCCCAAAAGCCTTAATATTTTCTTAGCGGGTTTTGGCCGGTAATTAATTAGGCCACGCCGGCGGTTCCGGATAGTGTCACGGCATCACCGGAAACTTCCTGCAAGCGCAACACGCGCAACGTGGGGGCTCCATCTACCGCCATGCAGGATCTTGTCTTTGTTCTCGTGACCATGGGCTTTTTCGCCCTCACCGCCGCGTATGCACGTTTCTGCGACAAGGTGCGCTGAGCGTTCTGCGACCACACAACCTGTTCTCGTTATGGAAAATATCCTCTTCGGCCTCATCGCGCTCGCCTGCCTCGTTTACCTGATCGTCGCCGTGCTGCGTCCGGAAAAATTCTGACCGGCTTCCGCCATGAACAATCCCAACGCCTGGTTCCAATTTGCGCTCTATGTCGGCGCGCTCCTGCTCATCACGAAGCCGCTCGGCCTTTACTTGGTGCAGGTGCTCGATGCGCACGGCCGAACATGGCTCGATCGCATCGTGAAGCCGTTCGAGCGGCTCACCTATCGCGTCTGTGGTATCGATCCGGACCAGGAGCAAAGCTGGATCGGCTACGCGATCGCGCTCCTGCTTTTTAGCGCGGTGGGGATGCTGTTCACGTATTTCATTCTGCGCTTTCAGGACCATCTGCCGCTGAACCCGCAGAATCTGCCCGGCCTCTCGCCCGCGCTCGCTTTCAACACCGCGGCGAGTTTCACGACCAACACCGACTGGCAGAACTACGGGGGAGAATCGACCATGTCGTATTTTTCGCAGATGGTCGCATTGACGATTCACAATTTCACATCCGCCGCCGCCGGCATCGGAATCGCCGCGGCCTTGGTCCGTGGCATCGCGCGGCAAACGGCGAAAACGATTGGTAACTTCTGGGTCGATGTCGTCCGCCTCAGCTACTACTTGCTCGCCCCGATCTGCATCGTGTTCGCCCTCTTCCTCGTATCACAGGGCATGATTCAGAATTTCAAGCCCTACACGGTCGCGAAAACGTTCGAGCCTTACACAATTCAGGTTCCGAAAACCGACGACAAAGGGCAACCCGTCCTCGCCTCCGACGGCAAGACGCCCGTGATGATCCCTCAATCCGTCGACACTCAGACGATCGTCCAAGGTCCGATGGCTTCTCAAGTCGCGATCAAAATGCTCGGCACGAATGGCGGCGGCTACGCCAACGCGAACGCGGCACACCCGTTCGAAAATCCTACGCCGCTCTCGAATTTTTTCCAGATGCTCTCGATCTTCGCGATTCCGAGCGCGCTCACTTACTATCTCGGCCGCACGGCGAAAAACCAGCGCCATGGCTGGGCCGTTTGGGGCGCGATGTTCGTCCTTTTTGTCACCGGCACGCTCGTCGCATGGAAATTTGAAGCCGCCGGAAATCCCATCCACCAACATTTCGGCGTCGCCGCAAGCGACGGCAACATGGAGGGCAAGGAGGTGCGCTTCGGCATCTTCAACTCTGCGCTGTTCGCCACGATTACGACTGATGCCTCCTGCGGCGCGGTCAACGCCATGCACGATTCTTTCACGCCGATCGGCGGACTCGTGCCGCTGTTTAATATTCAAACCGGCGAAGTCATCTTCGGCGGCGTGGGTGCGGGCCTTTACGGAATGCTGATCTTTGTCGTCCTCGCGGTGTTCATCGCCGGGCTCATGGTTGGCCGCACTCCTGAGTACCTCGGGAAAAAAATTGAAGCTTACGACGTGAAGCTCGTGATGCTCGCACTGATCGTTCTTGCCGCGACTATTCTCTCCTTCACCGCTTGGGGAGTAATCAGCGCGTGGGGCCAGGCCGGACTTAACAACGCCGGCCCGCACGGTTTCAGCGAAATCCTTTATCTCTACAGCTCGAGCGTCGGTAACAACGGCAGTGCTTTCGCCGGACTCACCGGTAATCCCACCAACGGCGACTGGCATTACAACGTCACCGGCGGCCTCGCGATGCTCATCGGCCGTTTCCTGATGATTGTCCCGATTCTCGCGCTCGCCGGAAATTTCGCGTCCAAAAAACTCGTTCCGGCCAGCGCCGGCACGTTCAAGGTCGAGGGTTTCACCTTCGTCGCGCTGCTCATCGGCACGGTCGTGCTCGTTGGCGCGCTCACCTTCCTTCCCGCCCTGGCGATCGGCCCCGTCGTCGAACACTACCTGATGCACGCCGGCACGCTGTTCTAGGTAGGGCGGGTTATCCCTAACCCGCCGCTGACTCTCTCATCCAACCAGCGCGTTAAGGATAACGCGCCCTACCTTCTCCCTCCATGAGCACCAAATCCATTTCCCTCTTCGACCGCGCGATCATGTCGCAAGCTGTCGCCGATTCGTTCAAGAAACTCGATCCGCGTGCCCAGCTGAAAAACCCGGTCATGTTCGTGACGCTGATCGGCGCGCTGCTCACGTTCGAACAGCTTTTCACCTCGAAGGAACCGTTTAGCTATGTTCTCCAGATTGCGCTCTGGCTTCTCTTCACCGTCGTCTTCGCCAACTTCGCCGAGTCAGTCGCTGAAGGTCGTGGCAAAGCTCAAGCCCGCGCGCTCCGCGCCTCGCGGAAACAACTCGTCGCCCAGCGTCGCCGCAAAGATGGTTCGCTCGAGGCCGTCGACGCCTCGCTCCTGAAAAAAGGCGACGTCGTATTCGTGAAGGCCAACGAGCTCATTCCCGGCGATGGCGAGGTCATCGAGGGGGCTGCGTCCGTTGACGAATCCGCTATCACTGGCGAATCCGCTCCCGTGATACGCGAGGCCGGTGGCGACCGCAGCGCCGTCACCGGCGGCACCGCTGTGCTCTCCGATACGCTCACGATCCGCATCACGGCCAATCCTGGGGAAGGCTTTCTCGATCACATGATCAGCCTCGTTGAAGGCGCGACGCGTCAGAAAACGCCCAACGAAATCGCCCTCACGATTCTTCTTTCCGCACTGACCGTCATTTTCCTGCTCGTCATCGTGGCACTGAAACCGTTCGGCGCTTATTCAAACGTCGTTTTCTCCATCACGACACTCATCGCGCTGCTCGTGTGTCTTATCCCGACCACCATCGGCGGACTGCTCAGCGCGATCGGCATCGCTGGCATGGATCGCCTGCTGCAGCGCAACGTTCTCGCGATGTCCGGCCGCGCGGTCGAAGCCGCGGGCGACATCGATGTTCTCCTCCTCGACAAGACCGGCACGATCACGCTCGGGAACCGCCAGGCCAGCGAATTCATCGCGCCGTTCGGCGTCACACTCGAGCGACTCGCCGAGGCCGCGCAACTCGCCTCGCTCGCCGATGAAACGCCCGAGGGCCGCAGCATCGTCGTGCTCGCAAAGGAAAAATTTAATTTGCGCGGCCGCGAGATTCCTGTGCCGCACACGTTTGTCCCGTTCACCGCGCAGACCCGCATGAGCGGCATCGACGTTGCCGCACATAGCAGTGCTCCTGCGCGATCGATTCGCAAAGGCGCCGCCGCGAATGTTCGCGCGTGGGTCGAATCGCAAGGCGGCACGTTTCCGGCGGGCGTCACAGAAGCGGTGGATAATATCTCACGCCAGGGCGGTACGCCGCTTGTTGTCGCCGATGGTCGCGTTGTGCTTGGCGTCATTTTTCTGAAGGACGTTGTCAAAGGCGGGATCAAGGAGCGTTTCGCTCAGCTTCGCGCGATGGGTATCCGCACGGTGATGATCACTGGTGACAACCCGCTTACCGCCGCCGCGATCGCGGCCGAAGCCGGCGTGGACGATTTTCTCGCGCAAGCCACGCCCGAAATGAAACTCGCCCGTATCCGTGAAGAACAGACGGCCGGCCATCTCGTCGCCATGACGGGCGACGGCACCAATGACGCTCCCGCTCTCGCGCAGGCCGATGTTGGGGTGGCGATGAACACCGGCACGCAAGCCGCGAAGGAAGCGGGCAACATGGTCGATCTCGACTCCAACCCGACAAAACTTCTCGAGATCGTTGAGATCGGCAAACAGCTCCTGATCACGCGTGGTGCGCTGACGACCTTTTCCATCGCCAACGACGTCGCTAAATATTTTGCGATCATCCCCGCGATGCTCGTTGGTGTGTTTCCGGCGATCGCACCGCTCAACGTGATGGGCCTCGCCTCACCGCTGAGCGCAATTCTCAGCGCTGTCATCTTCAACGCGCTCGTAATCATCGCGCTCATCCCGCTCGCGCTGCGCGGAGTCGCTTATCGCCCAATCGGCGCCGCCGCGATGCTGCGGCGCAATCTCTTCATCTACGGTTTCGGCGGCATCCTCGTGCCATTCGTCGGCATCAAGCTCATCGACGTGCTCATCAACGCCGCGCACCTGGTGTGATCTCAGTTATCCGGACCAAAACTATTTAACCACAAAGATCGCAGAGAACACATAGACGAATCTCGGACACCCCGCTCTTTCGTTCTCCGCATCAAATCCCGGACCGATCTCTGCGCTCTTTGCGTTCTTTGCGGTTAAATCCTCTGCGTCTCAGCTTCTGTATTCTCATGCTCCCATGAAAACTTTCCTCGCCGAACTCAAAACCTCCGTTCTCCTCACGCTCGTCCTAGCCGTGTTGCTCTGCGGCGCATACCCCGTCGTCGTATGGGCCGGCGCGCAGGCCTTTTTTCCGGACAAGGCCAACGGCAGCCTGATTATCGCGACCGATGGCACGGTGCGCGGCTCGGCTCTGCTGGCGCAAAACTTTAGCAGCGACAAATATTTCCAACCGCGCCCGTCGGCGGCCGGAACCGGCTACGACGCGGCGAGTTCGTCCGGCACGAACCTCGGTCCCACCAGTCAGAAACTTGCTGACAGCATCAAGGTGGCCGTCGCCGCCTATCGCTCGGCCAACTCTCTCGCCGCCGACGCCTCTGTTCCCGCTGATGCCGTGACCAGCTCGGGCAGCGGACTTGATCCGCATATCGGTATCGAGAACGCGGACACGCAGGCGCAGCGAGTGGCGAAAGCTCGCGGACTTCCGATCGACAAGGTGCGGGAGCTAATCGTTCGATACTCGGCTGGTCGCGATTGGGACATCTTTGGAGAACCAGGCGTGAATGTTTTACTCCTGAACCGCGCCTTGGATCAAACCGCGCGATGAACGTCAGAGTAGGATTTTCCGTGGCCTTCGGACTGATGAATAAAGAGTTCCTCCTTTTTGCGATTACTGCGGCTGCGCCGCTGGCCTCGCGTGCCGATATCACGCGCACAGTCGATTCTGTGCCGATTACGCTGAGCGGCTACGTCGACGCTTTCTACGTCGATGATTTCGCCAGCACTCCGTTCGTGAATCGACAGATCACGCCCAGCGGCGTTTCTCCCGTCTATAGTCATAGTCTCAAGGACAAGCTCGGGATTAATCACGCATTACTCGATGCGAAGTTTGCCACTGAACAGGTTCGCGGCGCGCTGGGTATTCAGGCCGGCACTTACGTCCAGAAAAACTATGCCATCGAGAATGATACCGTGCAGCACATCTATGAGGCACAACTCGGCTTCAAGCCGGTGGCCGACTCGAATATCTGGATCGATGCTGGTATCTTTACGTCCCACATCGGCCTCGAATCAGCCATCTCCAAAGACAACTTCACTCCCACGCGTTCGCTGATGGCGGAGAACACGCCCTACTACGAAGCGGGCGTAAAGATCACTTGGGACGCGAGCAAGCAGTGGTCTTACAGCCTCGCTCTACTGCAAGGCTGGCAGCAAATCGATAGCAAGAATTCGAACAAGGCGATCGGCTCACAGGTGCAGTTCAAACCGAACGAAACGTTGGTTTTTAATTCGAGCACCTATTTCGGTCAGAGCCCGAACTCCCCTGGTGCGCGCCTCCGCCGCTACTTCCATGACTTCTATGTGACGTGGCAGACGACCAAGGAATGGTCGCTCGCGTTCACCACCGATGTCGGCGCCGACGAGCGCTCGACGAACGACCGCTCGCTGGTCGGCTGGGCCGCCGCCACCGCCCTGACCAAATGGCAGTTCGCTTCGCAATGGGCGGTCGCCGGCCGGGTCGAATATTACCGCGACCCGCACGGCCTCACGATTTCGACGGGTACGCCTGATAATTTCGTCGCGAGCGGCGCCTCCCTGAACCTCGACTACCAGTACGATCCGCACGTACTGCTGCGTCTCGAGGCGCGTACGCTCGGCGCGCAACATGCGATCTTCGTCGAGCGCGACGGTTTCAGCGCGAGCAACAACTACGCGACGGCCTCGATGGCGTTGTCGTTCTGATTCGCTTAAATGACGCGATTGTTCACGCATCGGTCGCTTGCCGATTTTCTCATCGGGCATATCGTTGCTCAACGGGCCACACGTCGCCCGCATTGCGCCCACGCCTTCGGCACAACCCCATCACTTGCTCGATTTCTCCAAGCTGTGACGCCCATGAAAACGCCGACGACCGCGCCGCATTGTTTCGAATTCTGGTTTCCACAATTCGACACGCTGGTCCTGGTGGAGGAGGCAGGGGAGGACGTGGTGATTCGGGCTACGCGCGACACCTTTACCGAGGAGCGAAAAATAGCGTTCGTCCACGAGCTGGCCGCGGAGGGATTCATTCCTGACGGTTGTCGCTGGTGTACGCGACTCGATAAGCAACATGACCCGAAGGTGCACTGGATCGTGGATTACTCCTGGCTTGAATTGAACAAAGAGATGCTGGCGCGAACGAGGCGCTTTGTGATCCGTCTGCTTATTTTTGGGGCAGGGCTGTGGATGCTGATGATGGCGGCGCTATTTTTGTTCTCGGGCCGATGAGAATCATGCGACTTTGTTTCCCGGGGAAACTTTGCCCAACTCTCGCGTATAAATAAATCCGTGTCCGAATCGGCTCACAGCCTTAGTCACCGTCCCGATCCTGATGCGCTGCTCGCTTCGCTCCACCGCGAGGAAGCGCGCGCGAAGCGTGGCCGACTCAAAGTTTTTTTTGGGATGTGTCCCGGTGTGGGTAAGACGTATGCGATGCTCCGCGCCGCGCATGAGGAACTCCGCGATGGCCAGGAAGCCGTCGTGGGGATCGTCGAAACCCATGGCCGGGCGGAAACCGAGGCATTGCTCGCGGGACTCACGATTTTACCGCGCAAGCAGATTGCCTACCGCGATATTCAACTCACCGAGCTGGACCTTGAAACGCTCCTCGCACGCAAGCCGCGACTCGTGCTCGTGGACGAGTTCGCACACACCAACGCCCCCGGTTCGCGCCATCCGAAGCGTTACCAGGATGTGATCGAGCTGCTCGACGCCGGTATCGACATATTCACCACGCTCAACGTGCAGCATGTGGAAAGTCGCGCCGACGCAGTGCGCCAGATCACCGGCGCAACGGTGCACGAGACGGTTCCTGATTCGGTTCTCGAACTCGCGGACGAAATCGAACTCGTCGATCTCACGCCCAAGGCGCTGCGCGAACGACTGGCCGAGGGGAAAGTGTATTTAGGTGAGCGAGCGGCCAACGCCGCCGAAAATTTCTTCAAAGACACGCACCTCACCGCGCTGCGTGAACTCGCACTTCGGTTCGTAGCCGAGAGCGTGGATAAACGGTTGCGCGAATTGCGTTCAACCGGTCCGCTCAAAGCAGTGTGGCGCTCGGGCGAACGGTTGCTGGTCGCGGTCGGGCCGAGTCCGTCGTCGTTGCAACTTGTCCGCTGGACCCGCCGCATGGCCGCGGCGCAAGGTGCGGCGTGGGTCGCGGTCAGCATCGAGTCCTCCCGCCTGCTTGCGCCCGATGCGCAACGGCGCTTGGAGCAGAATCTCGCGCTCGCGCGCGAACTCGGTGCCGAGGTTGTGATGACGCACGACGAAGACGTGGCCGAAGCACTCGTACGGGTCGCGATTCAACGCAACGCCACGCAAATTGTCGTGGGCAAATCGGGTCGTCCGCGCTGGCTCACGATGTTTGCCGGTGGCAGCCTCGTCGATCGTGTGCTGCGTCTCAGCGGCTCCATTGACGTTTACATCGTCCCCGCGGAACGCGCCGCAGGCAAATCCTCGGTTCACCTTGAATGGCTGCCACCGGAAGCGTCGTCCGCCCATGAATACGGCGAAGTCGCCGGCGTGCTGGCAGCGCTCACGCTGGCGGGTTGGATCCTGGTGCCGCACTCGGGCTATCTCGCGGTCGGCGTTTTTTATCTTCTCGCAGTGATTATCCTGAGCCTGCGCGTCGGTCGCTGGCCCGTACTCGCCGCGGGCGTCCTCAGTGCCCTGACGTGGAACTATCTTTTTATCCCGCCGATTCTCACATTCGTCATCAGTAAACTCGAGGACGGTTTGATGTTCGCCGCGTACATCGTGGTCGCGCTCGTCGCCGGTCAGCTCACCGCGCGGATCCGCGCGCAGGAAAGAAACGAACGCATGCGCGAAGAACGTGCGACGGCGCTTTTTCATCTCACGCAGGCCTTGAGTGCAGCACGCTCATTGGACGAGGGCGTTTTCGCCGCTCTTCGGCAGGCCGATACGCTGTTCAATGCGAACTGTGCTTTGCTTTTGAGCGATGATGGCGACGGCCTCACGCGACATTTTGCCAGCTCATTTACGTTGAGCGATCGGGAACGCGGTGTCGCTGACTGGGCGTGGCGGAACCGAAAAAAAGCGGGCCGCTTCACCGACACGCTGCCCTCCGCTGAGGGCTTTCACGTTCCGCTGGTACGGGAAGATGCGTCGCTCGGCGTATTCGTGATTCGCGTACCACAGACGTCGACGCTTACCCTGGCGCAACGCGATCTTGCGGAAAGTTTCGCCGGACAGCTCGCGTTACTTGTCGAAGGCGAGCGATTCCGCGACGCCAGCGAACGCGAAAAACTTCTCGCCGAATCTGATAAACTGCACCGCACGTTACTCGACGGTGTGTCGCATGAATTGAAAACACCGCTCGCGGTCCTGAGTGCTGCGGCCGACAGCATGCAGACGGCCGACCACGCCACGCGCGATCGGCTGGCGGGAGAAATTCTCACTGCCACCCGTCGGCTCCATCGGTTGGTGAATAATTTGCTGGATCAAACCCGGCTCGAATCGGGTGCGCTCAAACCGAGGCTCGATTGGTGCGACGCTCATGATCTGGTTAACGCCGCCGTCGATGGCATGCGCGATTCTTTGGCGGGGCACCCGTTCGATACATCCATCCCTGATGAGATGCCGTTGTTCCGGGCGGACTTTGCGCTCATGGAACAGGTGATTGGAAACCTGCTGTTGAACGCCGCATTCCACACGCCACCCGGTACGCCTATCTTCCTCGCTGTTGGCGTGGAGGGCGGAAAACAACGGGTGTTTTTCACGGTCGCAGATCGCGGCCCGGGTCTTCCGGAGACCATGCACGATCGGCTGTTTAAAAAATTTCAACGTGGCGACGCCGCGCGCGCCGGTGGGCTCGGATTGGGGTTGTCGATCATTCGCGGGTTCGTCGTCGCGCAAGGCGGTGAAGTCGTCGCTGGAGAAAATCCCGGTGGGGGCGCGGTGTTTACCGTTTACCTTCCGTATTCGCCGCATGAGACCGTTCCGAGCGAATGAATCCACCGACCGCAAAAACCGACATTCTCGTTATCGATGACGAGGTGCAGATCCGTCGGCTGCTGCGCATTACGCTGGAGTCGGCCGGACACGCGGTGCGGGAAGCGGAGAATGGCCGGCTTGGCCTCGATGAAATCGCGCGCCGTGCGCCGGACGCGGTGATTCTCGATCTCGGGCTGCCGGATTTGTCGGGACTGGAAGTATTGCGTCAGCTTCGCGAATGGTCACGCGTGCCCGTGCTCGTGTTGACGGTGCTCGCTGCGGAAACAGACAAAATCGCGGCGCTCGACGGTGGAGCCGATGACTATCTGACGAAGCCGTTTGGCGGGGGTGAATTGCTCGCTCGCTTGCGTGCGATTCTGCGGCGTGCGCCCACGGAGGCTGAGCTCGCGGCCGTGACGTTCGGCGACATCACGATCGACTTCGCGGCGCGCGTGGTCTGGCGCAGTGGAGTGGAGGTCAAACTCACGCCGCGTGAATATTCGCTGCTTCGCGTGCTTGTTATGCACCGCGGTCGCGTCGTGACGCATCAACATATTTTGCGCGAAGTGTGGGGCCCGAAATCTGAGGACAACACGCACTACCTGCGCGTTCACATGACGCACCTTCGGCAAAAATTGGAGGCCGAGCCACATCGTCCGCGCCACCTGAAAACCGAATCCGGCATCGGTTATCGATTGGTCGAAGACTAGGCGTGGCGCCGAAATACTCGGAAGAAAAGACCGCTAATTTGGATCAGCCAATGGGCAGATCCTTGTGTCACCCCTCCGCCTGATCGGCTCCGGAATAAGTAATGGGGTCTGC
>CBRAFL010000080.1:0-17234 GCA_967755055.1 uncultured bacterium | reverse complement strand
GGACTACACGGAGAAGAGCAGCACCGCTCAATGGCTTCGTATGCATCTTCACCAAATTTGCGATCGCATCGTTACGGACCGGGAAGCCGCCGTGGCGACAAAAGCGTCCAAACCTCCGCGCCACCTCAACGCCACTCCGGCCGAACTCGCCGCCGCTCAGGCAAGTCGCGCACCCCGTCAGTCATCCTTTCTCGACGAAGGCTGACGCCTTCCACAGCGCCACTAAACTAAGGCGCGAGGGCGAGACCACTCGTCCTCAGATCAACGACAAGATTACTTACCCGCGCCGCGTAGTCGTGAGAAGATCTTGAGGACCTGCCATTAACGACAGAGGCAAGTCCGCCGTTCCAAGCCAACGCGATATAATAGGGTGTCTGCGGCAGACCGTTCCGGGCCAGTCCGCGCCGCAACCACTCATAATGCTGTATGGCGATTTCCTCGGATTGGCTGCGATCCAAGGCCCTTTCGAACGGCACCTTGGTATACATCCGCCAAGTTCCCCGCCTAAACTGATAGGCGCCAAGCTCACCATGTTTTCCCGGACGAGTTAAATCTTGTGGGTTCTCCACCCGATGGATCGCGTCCAAAGTCTCCTCCCGGCTTGATGCCTCCAACAGCGAAGGCGCGATCGAGAAAGCCAGCACCACCCCCAATACTCGGGCACGGCTGAAGCGCGGAAAATGGCGTAGGCTGGCGAGCACGGGGCCATGATGACCTAAGACCCCCCGGGATGTTCAAGACATAGTTATAATTATTTTCCAAATTAGGGGATTTTACCGATGCTGCAAGCCATCAACACTACTGTTGCTTTTTGTCAGCCGTGTCACAAGTGCCGTCCAGCCAGTTTGATGTGAAGCTCCAAGTCCTTGTCCCGTCTCGCCATGGAAATACTCGTGAAACCACAGAAGTTCCTGCCAATGAGGGTCGTTCACGAACCGCGAGTCCATCCCCAGCGCGGGTCGACGACCGCTGGAGTTCGGCAAAAAGAGCCCTTCCAACCGTCGGCCGAGTTCGAGCGAAACCTGACGAAGGTTCAGGCGCGTTCCGCTTCCGGTCGGAAATTCCACGGTAAAGCTATCGCCGTAGAAGTGGTGATAGCGCTCAAGCGCCTCGATCAGCAGATAATTCACCGGCATCCAAATCGGTCCGCGCCAGTTCGAATTTCCTCCGAACAAACCGGTATCCGACTCTCCCGGCGCATAGTCCACCCGCCATTCACTTCCTTCGCATTGCAGGACGAAAGGATGGTCACGATAAACGCGCGAAAGCGAACGGACGCCATGCGGAGCCAGAAATTCAGCCTCATCCAGAACGTACCGAAGCACCCGTTCGAGCCGTTCTCGCGAGGGAATCGCCAGAAGGAAATGCCCACAGCCATTCTTCTTTTCCAAGTACGAGATTTCGCGTGCGAGGTCCGGGCGATGTTCCAAAAACCATCGGGTCCGCTTCGCAAATCCCGGCAGCTTGGCGAGCTGCCGCTCCTCGATTAGCTCCACGGCAAACAGCGGAATGATTCCCACCATCGAACGCAGCCTCACCGGCAGCGTCTGCCCGTCGACCATCAGCTGATCATAGTAGAATCCGTCTTCTTCGTGCCACAACCCGCCGCCGCCCACGTGATTCATCGCGTCCGCGATCGCGACGAAATGCTCGAAGAACTTCGACGCGATGTCCTCGTACGCCTGATCGCCATCCGCGAGCTCGAGCGCCATCGACAACATTGTGCCACAGTAAAACGCCATCCACGCCGTTCCATCTGCCTGTTCGAGTGATTCTCCACTCGGCAGAGGCTTGGAGCGGTCAAATACGCCAATGTTATCCAACCCCAGGAATCCGCCGCTGAAAATATGCCGGCCATCCGGGTCTTTGCGATTCACCCACCACGTGAAATTCAGCGTCAACTTCTGAAATACCCGCGCCAGCCAGGTCCGATCACGGCTGCCTCGCTCAGCCGCGATCTTGTAAACGCGCCAGCACGCCCACGCATGCACCGGGGGATTTACGTCCGAAAAATTCCATTCGTACGCCGGCAACTGACCATTCGGATGCATGTACCATTCCCGCAGCAGTAAATTGAGCTGCGCCTTCGCGAACTCCGGATCGATCTGCGCCATCGGGATCATGTGGAAAGCGAGATCCCACGCCGCAAACCACGGATACTCCCATTTGTCCGGCATCGACAGCACATCCCGCGAATGCAGATGCGGCCAGTCGTGATTGCGGCCACTGCGTCGCTCGACCGGCGCCGGAGGCTGAAGCGGGTCACCAGCGAGCCACTCCCTCACGATGTAGTGATAAAACTGCTTCGACCACAATAACCCCGCATAAGCCTGGCGCTCGACCTTACTCGCCTCCGAAGGCGGGGATTTTTTCGACCCCGCCGTTATGTCCGTCGACTCAGCCGCGCCGGCCGATTCTCCCGGCTCCTTCCGTCGCCGAGGCGCATAGAACTCGTCCGCTTCACGCCGGCGATCCGCCACGACTTTTAAAAACTCCTTTCCGAATCCACGCTCCGCACTCGCTCCTTTCTCTTCGCCGTAAAGCCTCAGTCTTAGCACCCGCTCCTCTCCGAGCCCAAGCCGCAGGACATGATGCACCGCACACTTCGTCCCCGCTCGCTCCGGATTCACCGCCTTCTGTCGCCCACGAACCACATACTCGTGAAACGCGTCCTTCACGTAGGGCGACTTGTTCTCGGCGCCAAACAGTTTCGCCGCGTTGGTCTCGTTCTCCGTGAACAGCAGTGTCGACGGCGTTCGCTCTCCTACGCCACTCGCGCCATTGTCGCTCGGTTCTACTTCGAGAAAAAATCGCCCCAAGGTTTTGTGATCGCACTGCACTCGTCCGTCCGCCGTCGCGCTCATCTTGGGTTTGACGTCGCTCTCGTATCGACTTCCCCATGACCACGTATTGCGAAACCACAGGGTCGGCAATACGTGCAATTCGGCCGCCTCCGGTCCGCGATTCGCGACCGTGATTTGGATCAACAGATCATCCGGCCCGGACTTCGCATAGTCCGCGAACACATCGAAATACCGGCTCCCGTCGAAGATCCCCGTATCCAGCAATTCGAACTCCGGTTCACTTCGACCTCGCCGGTGGTTTTCGTCACGCAATCGCTGATACGGAAACTCCGTTTGCGGATACTTGTAGAGGGCACGAAGCCAGGAACTCGTTGGCGTCGCATCCAGATAAAAATAACATTCTTTGACGTCCTCCCCATGATTTCCTTCCGGTCCGGTCAGCCCGAACAATCGCTCCTTTAAAATCGGGTCCCGGCCATTCCACAATGCCAGCGCAAAACAAAGGCGGCATTCCCGATCTGTGATTCCCAGCAGGCCGTCCTCACCCCAGCGATACGTGCGACTTCGCGCGTGCTCATGGGTGAAATAGCCCCAGCATTCGCCGTCCGGCGAGTAGTCTTCACGCACCGTTCCCCATTGTCGTTCGGATAAATACGGGCCCCAACGTTTCCAATTCTTCTCCCGGCTCGCGTCTTCGGCAAGGCGCAGGCGCTCGGCATCGATAAAAGTTCGCACAGGTCGAATTGACGGCATCTCGCGGGTAGATGTTGCGAAATAAACGCAAGTGCAAGCGCCGCACGCATTCCCTTCGCGGTGACTCGCACTCCCGAGTTTTTCAAGGGATCCGCCCTAAACAAACCCGGGCGGCGTCCGATTGGAATCACATCGCCTGGCGCCTGTCCTCGCGGTCGCCCCTGCAACATGAAATTATTCCGTCTGCCGTTCGGTCTGCTCCTGTCATCTGTCTTCATTTTCGGTGTGATCGCCCGCGCCGAAAGTTCCGATCCTGCTCTCGACGCGCGCCTCGCCCGCATCGAGGCCCAGCTCGCCCGGCTCGAAGCACGACTCGGTGACACGGTGGCTGCCGACGAACTCGCGCCCACGTTAAAAGAGTACAGCGAACTCACGCGTCAGCTCGGCTGGGACGGCAAAGCGCCACTCACTGTCGCCAAGGCCGGCGGCAAAGAAACGAAGCTCTCCATCGGTGGCTACGTGCAGGCACAAGCCGAAGTCGGCAAAGCGCCCGACTCGCGCTACACCGGTATTTTCAATCGCGTCCTTCTGCGCCGCGCCCGTCTCACCGTAAAAGGCGCGTTCGACGAACACTTTGAATTCACGCTTCAGTCCGACTACGGCAACAACTCCATCGGCAACGTGGCCGGATATCGCGCACAACTCGCCGACGCGTTTCTCGCCTGGACCAAATACGACGCCGCTAATCTCCAGATCGGTCAGTTCAAAACTCCTTTCGGTTACGAGCAGCTCCTCAGCGATACGAAAACGCTCACCGCCGAGCGCTCACTGCCCAACGATCAACTCACCGTCGGTCGTCAGCTCGGCGTTGGCCTCCTCGGTTCCGTCGCGAACAAACGCATCACGTATTCCGTCGGTGCGTTCAACGGCAACGGCGTCAACAATGGCAACAACGACAATCAACAGTTCATGTACGCCGGCCGTGTCGCCGGCACCGCGTGGACCGCCGGCGTCAGCAAGCTTTCACTCGGCGCCAACAGTTTCTGGTCTCGCGACACCGGCACGTTCATCGGCCGCCGCACCGGCGTCGGCGCGGATGCCCAACTCACGGTCGGTGCCGCCGACTTCACCGCGGAATATCTACGCGTTCTCCAAAATCGCGTGACGGGCGCCGATCTCATCGGCGAGGGCTGGTCCGCCCAGGCAGCGTACTTCCTGGTGCCGAAAACATTTCAAGCCGTCACCCGTTTTGAGAGCTACAACGCGAACACGCTCATCGCGAATTCCACCAGCGAGAACTGGGTTTTCGGGGTTAACTACTACGTGAAAGGCGACGATATAAAACTCGCCTTCAACTACACGCTCGGCGATCCCGCCGGCACGCTTTCGAATCAGGGCCGTTACATCGGCCGCCTCCAAATTGTGTTCTGATTGCAGTCACAAAAACATCTCCGCCATGAAAATCCGCCCCGCATTCTTCCTCGTCACCGCTTTGCTCGTACTCACTCGCGCAGCCGTTTTCGGCCAGTCCCTCGATCCCGCCACCCAGACGAAGATCGACGAACAAATCAAAGCCATCGTCACGTGGGCCGCCGAGCCCGCCATCGTCGATGCCGTGCGTACCCATAATGCAAACACGCCCGCCGAACACTCCGCCCTCAATCAAGACAAGTGGCGCTCTCTCACCGTGCTCGATCCCACCGTCCGCGCTTTCACCAAAAATCCTGCCGGCCAGTTTCTAAAATCGAAAAAGAGCGACGTCGTCACCGAAGCTTTCGTCTCCGACGCCGCCGGCCTCAAAGTCGCTTTCATCGCGAAAACCTCCAACTGGTCCCACAAGGGCAAACCGAAGCACGAGGTGCCGATGACCGGTAAAATCTGGCAGGGTCCCGTCGAGGTCGACGAGTCTTCCGGCCAGCAACAAATTCAAGTCGCCGTCCCCGTCCTCGACGCCGGCAAGTCCATCGGCTCACTCGTCGTCGGACTCAGCATTACCAAACTTAAGGAGTAAACCGCCCCGTGCGTCTGTTCGCCACCATCCGCGTCCGCCTCCTCGCTTTCGCCGCCGCCTCGATCGCGAGCACGGCTCTGCTCGCCGTCGGAGCGGCGCTGCTCCTGCGCTGGACGCATGACGGCGACACCCGGCTCACGACCAACGTAACCGCGACGCTGGGACGCTCCCACGCCGCACTCGAGCAACTCGTCGGCGCCCAAATCGCTCTTCAGTCCGTTCTCCGGCTCACCGATCCCGACGCGATCGAAACCGGGATGCAACATTACCAGGCGGCACGCACCAAGGCGACCGCCGACATCACGTCCGCTGCGCCCGAAATCGTATCCGCGTTAGCCGCACTCAACGACGCCGGCGAAGAAGTTCTCAAGCAGGTGCTCGTTGCCAACAACGCTGGCGCCCTCGACGTGTACGTCGGAAAATACAACCCGCAGCTTGCTGAAACACTCCGCGCGCTGCGCGTCCACACCGATTCTGTCGCATCCTCTGCGGCCACCGAAATCGCCGCGCGTCACGCCGCCATCCAGCGCATCATCATACGCGCGAGCATCGGCATCGGCGTCTTGCTCCTCACCCTTGTCATTGTCGCCTGGCGCTTCCAACGCGCGATCTCTCGCCCCCTCGCTGCAATCGCCGCCCGCCTCGGCACCGCCGCCGAAGCCCTCGCCGGCCTTTCCCGCGCCGTCACCCGCTCCAGCCAGACCGTTGCCGACGGCGCAAGTTCGCAAGCCGCTTCCCTCCAGGAAACAAGCGCCGCGTTGGAGGAAGTTTCCGGCATGACGAGGCGCAACGCCGAAAACTCCGAGCGCGCCAAAACCAGCGCCAGCCAGACGCGCGCTGCGGCTGACACCGGCACCGTCGACATGCGCGAGATGACCGCCGCGATGGACGCCATCAAATCCGCCAGCGGCAACATCGGGAAAATCATCAAGACGATCGACGAGATCGCGTTCCAAACGAACATCCTCGCGCTCAACGCCGCCGTCGAAGCCGCCCGCGCCGGTGAAGCCGGACTCGGTTTCGCCATTGTTGCCGACGAAGTGCGTAGCCTCGCCCAACGCTCCGCTCAAGCCGCACGCGAAACCGCCGAGCGCATCGAAGATTCCATCGGCAAGAGCGTCCAAGGCGCGTCGATCAGCATCAAAGTCGCGCACAGCCTCGACGAAATTCTCACTCGCGCTCGCGAAGTTGACCAAATCGTCGGCGATATTGCGACCGCCTCCAACGAGCAAAGCCAGGGCCTGACTCAAGTCGTCACGGCCGTCACGCAAGTCGACCAGGTGACGCAGAGCAACGCGGCGAGCGCTGAGGAAACCGCCGCCGCCACGCACGAGATGAACAACGAAGTGGCCGTACTCCACGACGCCGTCGAAGAACTTCGCACGATGGTCGGCGGCGCCGCAGGTCACACCGCCGCGCGTAACCACATCGCCCCTACGCCAGCCCCTTCACGCCCCCTCCAGCCGTCCAAGTCACCTCGGCGAGCCGTGCCTGCAGCGGCCACCTAGCGCGCGGCCAAGGTAGGGTGAGGCCCGAGGTAGGGCGAGGCGTCCCGCCGAGCCGAAGTTCGCTCCGACTCAGAGCCGCAGAGTCACTCCGATTTTTGTGTAGCCCTGCGCGTGAGCACAGGGATCCCGCTGCTCACGCAGCGGGCCACAAGAACCGGTTTCTCCCCCTCTCACTCCGATCTCTCAGCTCTCAGCTCTAGACCCTCAGCTATCAGCTTTCCCCTTCAGTTCCGATCTCCCAGCCCCACTCACAACAACCCCTTCACCGCATCCATCCCCGCATTACTCACGACGACGAAGTGATGAGACGCATCCGACCACGACGCGCAGCAAAGCTTTCCGCTCTGCGCGAACTGCGCGCCACCATCCGACTTGATCGCCGGGAAATCTGCTTTGCGCGTTACGTAGAAATGAAACTCCGTGCCGTTGCGCACGAAGCACACCTCCGCCACCTCGTGGCCATTCAGCCGCACCGTGCGGCATCCCGTGGCACGCAGCTCCGCGACATCCACCGACAGCCCTTGCGCCAGTCGCGTCGTCGGCTGGCTTAGTAATACTTGCAGCGCTTTCGCATCCGGGCCGTGACTGCCGTGCTGCGCGTGCGCCGTATCGTCGAGTGCAAATGTGGCGAGCGGATCCAGTTCTGCGACCGCGCGTTTCGACCAGAGCGTCGCCGACACCGCCAATAACACCGCCACGCCCGCCGCGAGCGCCATCCACGTGGGCCGCGTCCAGATCGTCGTACGCTTTCCGTCCGCGTCACTGCCCATGCGCGCCCCCGCAAGAATCGCCTCGCGCAACCCCGCCGGCGCGGCGACTTCGCGCAACTTTGCTGCGACGGCGGCATTGTGTGCCTGCTCGCGCGCGAACCACGCGCCGAGCGCCGGATCGCGTTTCGCCTGTTCGAGCGCCTCGCTAAACGCCGCATCTCCCGCGTCCGCGCCATTCGGCCGGTACGCGTTCAGAATAAATTTCGCCTCATTGTTCGTCATGCTGGTTTCCTCCCCTGCGCGCCCGGAAACGCGACGACTTTGGCCTTCGCCGCCATCTCCTCCCGCTCAAGTGCCATGCGCAGCTGCGCTTTCCCGCGAGACAGCCGCGACATCACCGTGCCAATCGGCACATCGAGCGTTTCAGCAATCTCGTGATACGACAGATCCTCGAGGTAAAATAAGGTGAGCGGTGCCCGAAACACTTCGTCCACTGACTGAAGTGCCGCGACCACGGACGCTGCATCCATTCGTGCTACGCGATCCACTTCCTCCGCCGCGATATCCGTTTCTCCCGGCGACAAATCCTCGATCGACGTCGCCCGCGAATCGCGCCGCCGCCCTCGCAAAAATTCACGATACAGCGTCGTGAACAACCAGGACTTCGCCTTCGTCGCCTCCCGCAGCCCGTGGCCTTTCGTCGCCCAAATGAAAAACGTCTGCTGCACCAGATCCCCCGCGTCCGCGGAATTTTTGGCGAGGCTGAGCGCAAAACGGTAGAGCGGCGTATAGTGCGCGTCGACCAGCTGCGTGAAAACTTCGGAACTCATGCTAATTTTCAGAGTTGCTTTGCGTTGGCTTTATTCCCGGAAACATCCGTTCGCGCAACATGCTTCGCCTTTTTCTCCCACCCAATCTCGCCGCCGCCGCTCCCCGCGACGCCATCGCCCTCAAGGTGGACCTTGATCTTACCGTCCCTCCAGGACCCGAACTCTTGCCCGCCCTTGCACTCTTGCAACGCTGGTCCGGCACCTCGGCTCCACCAAAGTTTTTGCAGCTCCGACGCGCCCAGCTCCGCGACCTCATCACCGCGCTCAAAGATCAGCCCGTGTTTTTTTGGGTCAACGGCCCCGCCGCTTCCATCGCCTGGCACGACGACGGTCTCGCCGGCGTTTCCATTTTCATAAAACCACCTCCCTCGACGATCAGACCCATGCCGCGCAGCCCCGCGACCGCCGCGTCGGATCGGACACCCGCCGCGGGCCAGCCGAAATCAGTTGGCAACAACAACAGTGACGCACGTCTGACGGTCGATGGCTCCGAGCATTACCTCGCGATCACGCTCCCTTCCCGCGACTCGCTTTCGTATTCGTCCACGCTCGAGTTGCTGAAGACCGCCGGTTTCACCCTCGATCCTTCGACTCGCCGCTGGTGGCTCCGCGATCGCCACAAAACGCTCAACTTCCTCGCGACGCACGGCACGCGTCTCCGCAAAAATCTCGACGCTGAGTTCACCCCCAATTTCGAAAAAAACACCGCACATCTCCGTGAAGCCGAGATCGTCTGCGACGCGATCGAAGCGCGTAATGGTTTTAACCTTACAGTCGCGCTCAAAGCCGGCAACGCCGACGAAGGCCAGATTCGCTCCGCCGTTTCAAGCAACCGCGGCTACATCGAAAACGGCGGGAAAGTTTATCTCCTCGCCGCCGACAAGCTCCAAAAACTCGACGCCACGCAACGTGCCCTTGCGGGCGATGCACCCGGCAACACGGGCCTCGCCACCCGCCGCACGCACGTCGTCAGTTCAGCCCGCGCCGTCGCAGCGCAAGCGTTACTCGAAGAGATCGCGCCACACTTCCAGCCGCCCGCTGCATGGCGCGCCCGCACCGATGCGCTGCGCAATCTCTCCGCGCTCACGCCCGCACCGCTCGCGCCCGCTTTCGTGTCGTTGTTGCGCCCGTATCAGAAACTCGGAGTCGCCTGGCTCTGGCATTTATTCCGCAACGAACTCGGCGGCATCCTCGCCGACGAAATGGGCCTGGGCAAAACCCTCCAGGCCCTCGGCCTGCTGAGCGCCTTGAAGGTAGGGCGCTCAGCAGCTCCAAGCGATAAGCTCAAAGCTCAAAGCTCCGAGCTCCGCACCTCCGATTCCTTCAACCCTCAACTTTCTACTTCAACTGCGCCGCGAAGCGGCGCCAACCTCGTCGTCTGCCCCGCGTCACTCGTCGAAAACTGGCGGCGCGAAGCCGCGCGTTTCGCTCCCGAACTTCGCGTCTTCGTACATCACGGCGACCGCCGCTTGCCCAACCCCGAAGCATTCGCCGCCTACGACCTTGTGATCACCAGCTACGGCACAATGACGCGTGACCGCGCACTCTTCGAATCCGCCGACCTCACGTGCGTGATCGCCGACGAAGCGCAGCACATCAAAAATCGCCGCTCGCAAAACGCCGCCGCGCTCCGTGCGCTCCGCGCCTGTGGCCGTTTCCTGCTCACCGGCACGCCGCTCGAAAACTCGCTCGATGATCTTCGCTCGCTGTTCGAATTCTTAATGCCCGGTTATCTCGATAAAGTTCCACCCGGCGTCCGCGGCGAAGACCGCGTCTGGATCGACGAACGCCTGCGCGTTCAAACCGCACCTTACATTCTGCGACGCACGAAAAAAGCCGTCGCACCCGAACTCCCCGACAAAATCGAGCAGATCATCTGGTGTGAACCGACCCCGGCGCAGGCAAAAATTTATCGCGACACGCAGGAAAAACTCGAACGCGAACTCTTCAACTTGGAAGCCAGCGGCGCGAACGAAGCGAGCGTGCGCTTCGCCACACTCACACAACTCCTCCGCCTCCGCCAGATCGCGTGCGACCCGCGCCTGATCCAGGTAGGGCGAGGCGTCCCCGCCGTGCCGGGCTCTTCGGACAATCCACCCGACCGGCTCACCGAGGACGGTTCGCCCTACCCCGCTGATTCTGCGCCCCTCCCCCAGCCTTCCTACGCCGACTCCGCCAAGCTCGAAGCCTTCCGAGAACTCCTCGCCGAATCCGTCGACGACAACCACCGCATTCTCGTCTTCTCCCAATTCACTTCTCTGCTCGCGCTCCTGCGCGAAGAACTCGTCGCGCAGGACGTCGCCCATTGTTATCTCGACGGATCCATGACGCCCCGCGCACGCCAGATCGAAGTGGATCGCTTTCAAGCGTCGCCCGACATCCCGGTGTTTCTCATCTCGCTGAAAGCGGGCGGCACCGGCCTCAATCTTACCGGCGCGGATACAGTCGTTCACTTCGACCCGTGGTGGAATCCGGCCGCCGAAGCGCAAGCGACCGACCGCGCCCACCGCATTGGCCAGACCCGCGTGGTCACGAGCTACAAATTAATCGTGAGCGGCACCGTCGAAGAAAAAGTCCTGGCCTTGCAGGATGAAAAACGCGCGTTGCTCGCCGGAGTCTTCGAAGCCAGCGACGCCGCCGCCGCGAAACTCAGCCTCACCGATCTGAAATCGCTGCTGCGGTAAATGTAATTTCGATTCAGTTAAGCAGTTCCGCGCGGTCCAACGTGAGGAACTTTTTCAAAATCGTAGCGCACGAAGCTTCGGCTCGCCATGGGAGGAATCTGCAAGCACGGCACGGTCGCGCTCCCAATTGCGCTCCGTCGTAGCCCGCCGCGTGAGCGGCGGGATCCCTGCGCTCACGCGCAGGGCTACGCCGACAAGCCGAGAGCGGCTCACCGAGGACGGTTCCCTACCACGTCTGAAAAACCATCAGCCACAAAAAAACCGCCGCCGGCCCATACGGGTGACGGCGGCGGTTAAAATGGTGGACCCTAGGAGGCTCGAACTCCTGACCTCCTCAATGCCATTGAGGCGCTCTACCAACTGAGCTAAGAGCCCATTCGCACTTGCGAGAGGTCAGAAAAATCAAAGTTCCACGCTCGAACGCAAGGACTTTTTAGCCTTCGTCTTCCTCACGCATCCGGAACGGGATATGTAACACTTCGCTCTTACCGTCCGGCCGCGGGCCGATTGAGCGCACACGCGCGATCGCCGCCAGCGCGGACTGATCAAACTCTTCACTACCCGACGAGCGTGAAATTCGCGCGTCCGAAAGGAGTCCGTTGCCCGCAATCCTCACTTCCACAATCGCAACCAACGTGTCGCTTAACCCGGGCGGCTTATCCAGCGCTTCCTTCAACCGCCGCTTCAGCAACGAAAAATAAAGATCGAGCGCGTCACCTTCATCGCGAGACAGTGCCTTGCCGCCGGCGCCGCCAGTCTTGTTACCCGTCGAGCCGCCAACCACGCCTTTGGCGATTCCCTCGGCATCAATTTTTGCAATTTTCTGCGAGGTTCCGGTTTTCGACGATACGCCGGATTTGTTCTGCCGATCGAACTCCTCCTTCGACATCTTCTTCTGCTTCGCTTCTTCCAGCTTCGCTTTTTTCTCCGCGGCCTCGCGCGCGGCCCGATCTTTTGCGATCAGCCGATCGGCGCGCTTCTTCTCGATGCGTTTCACGTCTTTCGAGAAATCACGAATCTCGTCCACGGGCGGTTTTGCCGCCACGGCTTTGGGTGCGGGCGTGACCGGCGCGGCTTCCACCACCGGTTCGGGAGCGGGTTGCACGGGCACCGGTTCCGCGATCGCTGGTTTGGGCGCGGGCGCTTCTGTAAGGGGAACTTTGATACCGCCCTCCACTCCGAGCGCGGGCGCGGCCGTCGCCATGTAGTTGTCGCCCTCACCAGCAACCAGCTCGAAAATTTTCGGCGGTTCCTCCGTCCGGTCGTTCCAGACGTAGCTGAACAACAAAATCAACGCGATGAGCACGCCGTGCAGCGTGGCAGAGAGAAAAAGAGCGCTGGGTGAATTCGCCTGCATCGCGGGTCCACAACTTACTCCACTGTCTGCGTATCAAAAGTGATTTTCGTGAGATTATGCTTTTTGATTTCGTCCATCAGCTTCACCACCTGCTGCCACTGAAGCGACAAATCCGCGCGGATGCGAATCACCGGCGGTTTCGGCCGGCGGGCGAGTTCTTCCAAGCGCGGACGCAGTTCAGCAAAATCAACGCGCATCGCGCCGAAATGATACGCGCCCGACTTATCGATCGAGATCGACTGAAACGTCAGATCCTTATCGACCGGAGTCTGCGGCCGTTTGCTTTCGGTCGGGAGGTTCACCTGGATCGACTGCTCCTGCTGAATCAGCGGCGTCGCCACCATGAAGATCACGAGCAACATGAAACCCAGATCGATGAGATTGGTGACGTTCAAATCCGCGATCGGATTGGCGCTGCGGTGTCGACGAAAAGTGCGAGCCATGGGAGGGGGCGGAAAATGGGTTATTGGCTATTGGTTATCGCTTATTGGGCTATTTGGCGGAGCGGAGCTTGGCGGTTCGTAGCGACGCGCCGAGAATTCGCTGCAGTTCAACGCACTCGCCGTGAAGATCGCCCATCAAAGATTCTTTAATCAAACCGCCCGTCGCGATAATGCGTAACCAAACGGACGTCTCGTTCAGTTCCTTGATAACGATCCTCAATTTGTGAATAAAATCAGCACGGCTTTCCGCTGATCGCCCTTCCGCGTAGTTAGGCGCCGGAGACGTGCCTGAACGCACAATCTGACCGGCGATGTGACGACTGGCGACGGATGCTCCCAAGTGGTTCGCAACATTCAACACTCGAACCGCAAACTTTATCAGCCTCGTCTCAAGTTCGTCCGGTGTCATCACAATAGCTCGATAAGCAATCAGCAGTAACCAATAAGCAATTGGTCTATTTCGATTCCAGCTCGAGCCGGTCGGCCAGCGAGCTGGCGTAGTTTTCGAGTTCGGTGATCATCGTTCGCGTGTTGCCGAGGAGGAGATTATAGCCGAAGACCGATGGAATCGCGACGACCAGTCCGGCGATCGTCGCCAACATCGCCCCCGAAACGCCTGGCGCCAATTGTTGAATACCGGCGGATTGTTGCACCGCGATCGCACTGAACGCTTCCATCACGCCCCACACCGTGCCGAGCAGACCAATGAAGGGCGCGCCGGATACGATCGAGGCAAGGAAGATCATGCTCGATTCATAACGCAGCGTCTGCCGCGCGATCGCACGTTGGATCGCGTTCTCCGCGTGCTCGAGCCGCGCACGGGAATTTTCTTTCCCCTGTTCTTTGCCAATCGCCGCGGCGCGCCAGTAACTCTCCACCGCGTCAGCAAACAGATCCGCGTACGGAATCGTGCGCTTGTTGCGAAACGACTCGGGCAGATCGAGCAGCATGCGTTGATCGCGCAGGTGCGACTCGAAGCTGTGATTCAACAAGCGCAGTCGTTTGAGCTCAAAGTGTTTTCCAAACATGATCGTCCACGCCACGAGGCTGAAAAGGCCGAGGCCCAGCACGATCGCTTTGTCGACCGCATCGCATCGTTCGAAGACGTCGATGATATTGGTGGCAAAAATTGGAGCGAACAGGAGCGATGCGAACATGTGCAGAAGAGTTGGAGGTTTTGCGCGGCACGTTCAACGGAAATTCCGGCTCGGAGCACGCGAATCTGTTTGCCGCTTGTCCTTCGCGGATTTTCGCTGACATCCCACTCTTCCCCATGGAATTCAAAACTCGCACCCTGCAGGAGCTC
Organism: uncultured bacterium; assembly: GCA_967755055.1. Lineage (GTDB taxonomy): Bacteria > Verrucomicrobiota > Verrucomicrobiia > Opitutales > Opitutaceae > Opitutus. The sequence continues at coordinate 2,888 of CBRAFL010000080.1, read as the reverse complement.
CGCGAACGCCGCGGCTCCCTTTCGTCCAAACACGCCATTCTCGGTCTCGACGGTTTCGTCGACACGATCGTCACTCCGGTCGGACTGCGTGCGGGCCAGGGCGATAATTTTACGCCGATCTCCACGATCACGGAATTCGGCCAGCGCATCCTCGGCGCCGCGGGTAAGAGCACCAACATCGAGTTCTATCCGCGGATGGACAAACTCGGCGGCAACGGCCCGATCATGGCCAACGCAGTTCTCGCGCAAGGCTCCCGCGTCACCTATATCGGCGCACTTGGTTCGCCGGTGATTCACCACGTGTTTGCCGATCTGGCCAAACGCGCGCACGTCATTTCGCTCTGCGATGCCGCGGCCACGACTGCGGCGGAATTCACCGACGGCAAGGTGATGCTTGGCATGATGAAGAGTCTCGATGAAATCACGCCGAAGAAAATTGAGTCCGTAATGGGTGCCGATGCGTGGCGCGCCGCTCTCGGATCCGCCGACCTCGTTGCCCTCGTCAACTGGACGATGATACCGAACATGACGGCGATTTTCACGGATCTGGTGGAGCGCTTGCTTCCGCAAGTACCGACGAAACCGAACCGCATTTTCTTTTTCGATCTGGCGGATCCGGAGAAACGTTCGAGCGCTGATTTGGTGTACGCGCTCACGACGATCGGCAAGTTTGAGCAATTCGGTCGCGTTACGCTCGGTCTGAACCTCAAGGAAGCACAGCAAGTCTTTAGCGCATTGGGCTTCGGCACCGAGACGGAAACAGAGAGCGGTCTTCGCTCAATGGCGGAAAAAATTCGCGCACACCTCGATCTCACGGCGGTCGTGGTTCACCCCAAGGAATCCGCCGCGTGCGCGACTCGAGACGGCACGTTCTGGGTGCCTGGACCGTACGCGGCCAAGCCGCTGATCACGACCGGCGCCGGCGATCATTTCAACGCGGGCTTCGTCTCGGGCCAGCTGATGGGTCTTTCGCCCGAAGCGTGTCTCGCGCTGGGTGTCAGTACGAGCGGCCACTACGTCCGTACGGCGATTAGCCCCACGCTGGCCGACCTAGAAACATTCCTCGCGAACTGGAAATAACTTACCACACTCATGGCCATGCCCTTGAAATCTCCCGCTCCCGGAAAGCTCATTTCGTTCGAAGGATCTGAAGGCAGTGGCAAGTCCACCCAGATCGAATTGCTCGCCGCGCATTTTCAAAAAGCCGGTCGCGATGTGATCTCCACCCGCGAGCCGGGCGGCACCGAAATCGGCGAGCAGATTCGCAATATCATCGTTCACAATTCCAAAGGTGACGAGATGTGTGCCGAGACCGAGTTACTGCTCTTTTCCGCGGCGCGTGCTCAACTCGTGCGCGAAGTCATCGCTCCCGCCTTGGTCCGCGGCACGATTGTTTTGAGTGATCGTTATCTCGATTCCTCCACGGTCTATCAAGGCATCGGCCGAAATCTCGCCGCTGATCCTGTGGCGCAGATTAACCGTTTCGCCGTCGGCAACGTCATGCCCGATATCACGATCGTGATCGACGTCCCCACCGAAGTGAGTCTCGCCCGAATTCGCCACCGCGCGTCCGATCTACCCGATCGCATGGAACGCGAGAACATCGATTTTTATAAAAAAGTCCGCGAAGGCTATCTCGTCCTCGCCAAGGGAATGTCCGATCGCTTCGTCGTGATCGATGGCACACAAACGCAGGATGCGATCGCGAAAAAAATCTGGGCAGCGGTGAAAGATCGTCTCGGCTAAGGTCGCGCGTCGGGATTTGCTCGTAGGTGGCGCGCTCGCCGCGCAACGGCCGTTCGTGATGACCTCGTGGCGCGGCGAGCGCACCACCTACAAAACTGCGGAAATCACACCCCTGTTGACAACCTTCCGCGACCCGCGCTGAAGTCCGCTCTTACCGATGTCCGCTCCCGTCACTCCCTGGCCTCCCGCGCTGGTCGGCACGCCCACCGTGTCGGTGATCGAGCGCGCCATTCAGCGTCAACGGCTTTCGCACAGTCTGCTGCTACACGGCGACGACTTAGAGACACTCGTGCTCGTCGCACACGCGATTGCCGATCGCCTCGTCAACGTTCCCGCGGCCTCGGCACGCTTTCCGATTGATCAACATCCAGATTGCTACGCGCTGCGTCCGGCCGGGAAAATGCGGCAGATCTCCGCTGAGGCGACGCGCGCGTTAATCAACCGCGTGCAAGTTTCCGCCGCCGTCTCGCCGCGCAAAGTCGCGATCATCTACGAGGCGGATCGGATGCACGTCACCGCGGCCAATGTGTTTTTAAAAACGTTGGAAGAGCCTCCCGCGAATACCACGCTGTTGCTACTCACGACCCGGCCTTACGCGCTGCTGCCGACGATCCGCAGCCGCGTGCTGCACTTCCGATTCCCTTCTGTCGCGACCGCATTAGCGGCAGATGGCTGGGCCGCGTGGCTCGGCGACTACGATGCGTGGCTCGCACGTTTAGTCGATGGCGTGACGGACAAGGCGACGCTCGCAGATCACATTTTCACGCTTTACGGATTGGTGGCTCGATTCGGCGCGGTGCTCGAGTTTGCGACGGACGTTATTTGGAAGCAGCAGAAGGAAAAACTTCCGCCGGATATTGAGGATGATGAGCAAGTCGCGATCGAAACCGGCATCGCGAACGGTCTTCGCTCGCGCCTGTTTTCTGAGATCGAGCAAGCGACACGCGCTTTTGCGTTACCGCGACTGATGTCTGCGACAGCGGAATCCACGCGGCGAAATTTGGTCGCGGCGATCGGTCAACTCGAACACGACGTCGGCTTGTTGCGCTTGAACCTGAACGAAGCCGCCGCGCTCGAACATTTTCTGCTGTGCTCGCTGCGGCTCTGGGCGAAGCGGTAGAAAGAACGCCCCGTTCGAAAGG
>CBRAFL010000079.1:0-17333 GCA_967755055.1 uncultured bacterium | reverse complement strand
GGGCACTCTGTCCGTTGGTGTAAATGAGATCCCAGCGCGTGACATCGCTGCGCAGCGCTTCACGGAGAAGCCACACACCCTTGAGCAGCCGGCCGGCAGATCCGCGGCTTCGGGCGAGTTCACGGAGACTGATACCGCGGTCGGTCAGCGACTCGCGCAGCTCGTTGGAGAGGGAATTGCTCGTCGTGATCAACTTCACAACGTGTTCGCGTGACGCAAGGACGCGCGCGAGATCGCAGACATGTCGCTCCATGCCTCCGAAGGCTGCCATTTGCGGAACGTAGATGAGAATGTTCATGCGACGAGGGCGCCTCGGACAGCGGGACCGCTGAGCTGTGCAAGAAAACTGACGGCGACCTGCGGCAGTTGGGCGGCGGGAGTGCGCCTCGTTTCCAGCCATTTTGCGAATGATGTGGGCGGCAGATCATTCATTTTCCGCAAGAGCGGATCCCGCTCAGCGGCGACGTTACCGTCGCGCGATTCCCAGTCGTCGCGCGGCACCAGCACGGGCAAACCGTGTTCGAGCAACGAAACCGTCGTCCCGCTTTTTTCGATCAGGGCCCACGGATGAGTAGCGAGACCGAAATCGGCCGCTTGCAAAAGCTGCGAGATGGTCTCGGAACTCTGCGGGCCAACGCTGATCACGCGAACGCCGGAAGAATTGCGCGCAAGTTGTGCGAGGAGTTTCGTCCCATGCGCACCCGGCCGACCCACGGAGAGAAGACAAATTCTACGCTCTGCATTCGATGCCGCGGTTTTCAGCCAAGTCAGGGTGTCCGCGGGTTTCCACTGCGGATGTATCGTTCCGAATATGACACCGACACACCAGGGTGCCTGCGGAGGAGAGTCGCCGACCAGATCTGCCAGCTTCGACTTCGCGAGTTGCGGCTTAACCGTCACCACAGGAATATTTCCAAACAGCGGGAGCAAGTCCGCTGGCCAGCCGCGGCGCGCAAGCGCGAGCTGATAAGCTGAATTGGTGGTGTGTAAAGATGTCGGGCGAAGCCGGCGAAGGAAGGCGAGCAGCTTGCGTCGTTGCAAAGCGCCGACGAATCGCGCCCGAAGGTGATCGGAGCGGGCGAGTCCGAGCCAGAGTTCGTGCAGCATGACGTGGTTGGGCCAGGCGCGGGCCGCATCAACGAGATCGAAACTGCCGGCGGGAAGAATTCCTTTCGGGTGAAATCCGTACGGCACTATTTGCCAGCTGATCCAGTGAGGATCGAACTCGCCGAGAACATTCGCGAGCATCGCGGCCCGTCGTTTCCAGCTTAGCGCAGCCGCAAAACGAATTTCGTTCTTCCGATGAAAAAGTGCACTGGAAGGCGTCAGGTGCCGATCATGTAAGGCGATGAGCAGGCAGACGTGACCGGCAGCGACGCACGTCGCTGCGAGTTCGCGGACGTAATCGCCAACGCCGTCGCGCCCGGGAGCCAAAGAGGTGCAGAGAAAAACAATTTTCACAGAGACGAAATAGATCAGGCGCGACGATACATGCGGCCGAGAAGGGCGCCGGAGCGCAGCGAAAGGCGGAGGCGCGCGAGCTGGGCGGCCGGGAAAAGTCGCAGCGGCTTTTCCGCGAAGCGAAAGAACAATTTTTGGGCGGTGCCAGGCGGTCGACCGCGCAGTGCGTCGCTAAAAAAACCACCGCGCCACGGCTTGCGTCCGCCGATCGCGTGCGAGAGCAGATGTCCGCCCGTTGTGAAATCCATGCCTTCCGGCCCGGCGCCGTTGATCGGCACGTCCACCACCATGAGCGCCATGTTCAAAGCGTCTTGATCGGGCGTGTGCAGCAGTGCGTTGGGATTGTTCACCTTGATCTGCGTCAATGAACCAATCTCGGCTTGCGCGTAGTCGACAATTTGCGACCACACCTCGAGCAGATGCATGTGTTCACGTGGCAAACCGATGAATCCAGCATTGTAATACCGATCGAGCGGACGCACCGATGTTTGATTTTTGGCGCGCAGGAAATCCGCCCACGCGAGACGATAGGGATGCCGCGAGGGTAGGTAAGGGTTGACGTCCTCACACAGCGCCACCCCGTCCGCCGCCCAACGCGCCAGGACGAACCACGGCGCTTTCACGACGATGTCAGGATCGAAATAATAGAGCTGTTGAGCGTCCGGACATTGTTCAGTCCAACACTCGCGCATGAATTTCGGTTTGTAGTGAGTGAAGTGAACGTCGGTGGAAACCTGCACGAAACGGACATCGATTCCCCCTTTCATACCGCGTGCGGCGGCAGCCCACGCCGGCTCTGCGCCGCGATAACCGCAGATGACGCGACCAGAAAAACCGGAGGCGTGGAGGGAATTGATCAGGGCACCGACACCGAGATGATAGTGTCCTTCGAAGAGTGTGCAGACAGCGTGACTCATGCGGCTTTTCCGCGGGTGCAGTTCAAAATAACAGCGGCGACCCAGTAGCCAAAAGCGGCGGGAGCGAGCGCGCGGTGACGCAGCGCGCGGCCAAAAAAGCCGCGCGCGGAACCGGGATCTTCGCGCAACGCGATCCGGCCCGCGGCAAACCAGGCATCCGCCGCGTGACTGTGCCGGTTGCGACTGGGCACCGCTTCCCAATCGATATTTTTTTCGAAGACGCGCGCACTGGCCAGCGCCATCGCGATGCCATGCCGCGACATCGCACTGGGGTGGCGGCGATAGAGGCACGTGTTGAGGCCAGTATAGGTAAACTGCGCGCCCGTGCGCGCACACCGTATCCACATTTCGCGGTCCTCCACATAACGGAAGGTCGGATCAAAGCCACCGACATCCTCCCAAAGGCAGCGTTTCAAAATCACGGATGACGGTTGAATGGTGTACGCGCCGTAGAAGAGGCTGCGCGGAAATTCCGCGACCATCTGGGGCGTGGGAGCGCGCACTTCGAGTTCGCGGCCGGTGTCGCTGTCAAACAGGACGGAACCCGCGTGAATCAATTCGGCCGAGGTGCTTGGAATCAATGCGGCCGCGGCCTCGAGATGTCCGGTGGTCCAGACATCATCGGCGTCGAGCAACGCAATCCACTCGCCACGAGCGGCGGCGATGCCGGTGTTGCGCGTGGCCGGCAGGCCAAGATTTTGTTCATGTCGATCATAACGGACTGGCTGCGGGACACTGCGGGCGAATTCGCGGACGATGTCCTCAGTCGAGTCGCGTGAGCCGTCCTCCGTGACAATGAGTTCCCAATCGGCGAACCGTTGGGCGCGCACCGAGGCCAGTGCGGCGGGGAGAAAACGTTCGGCTTTATAGGCCGGGATGCAGATGCTGATCAACGGTGGCTTCATTGAAAAATTCAGAGAGAAAGAGACGGAATCGCCGCCCCTCGAGAGGCAGCGCATGGACACCAGTTTCGCCTAAGAGTGCGCGGGCGCGCTTCCCTCTGTTGGAATCGCACGCTCAAGGTGTTCCGTCAGACGATCGAGAATCGCTGCGTCGACCGCCTCATCGAATTTGCGGGCAAAAAAGCGGGAACTCTGAACCAAGCGGTCGAAGTCGCTCGATATAAACGTTCGCGGATGGGGTGAGCCTGACGGAAAATCGATTTCGCGGAGGTGGCAATTGACGACGCTGGATGCCAGCGGACCGTTGAGCATCACGGTTTGGAAAATCATTTCGTTGGCATGGGCCGCGTGTCGCAGCCAATGCGCGATCCGTTGAGCCTCGGGATCGATGGCGACATACTTCGCGCCGGCGCGACTTAAAATCACATGATTCGCGCCGCCGTAATAATGAAACCGAGGCTGTTTCCGGTTTACCCCTGGAAGATGAGGCAGCTCATTCTGCCAGTGTAGCACCTGGCGCAGGGGGCGGCCCACTCCCCGCACGCGGAGAATGCGTTCCAGCCATGGCCACTCGAGATAGTAACGCGTGACGCGGTGTTCGGCGTTGCCCCAAAACTTCGTGGTGAGCGGATCAAACCACGAGACGTAGTTGGCGTCGGGGTGGGCGGCGAGATAGGAGTCCAGCTCTCCGATTGGTTTCAGCGGAAAATCCTGTCCGGTGAGGTTGATGAAATGGTGCCAGCGATCGCTGACGCGCAACGCCGCCGCCATCGCCTCGATTTGCACCGCCGCCATTTGGTATCCGCCCCAGAGGATATAGCGGGAACGAAGTAAGACGACGTTCGGGTACGTCGCGGCCAGTTCACGCCCGAGACGATGCAGCGCAGGTTCTGCCCGGCGGTCGAAGTGAAGAACAATCACATCCTCGGGACGGTGGACGGCGTGAAACAAACGGCTAACCTGCCGCGCATTTTTATGAGCGAGTATGATGAACGCGAGAGCCATAGGGGGATGGCGCTGGGGGTTAACTGACGAGTTGAATCAGGCGGCTTTTTCGGCGGCGACCGATCGCCAGCCGGTGAAAGCGAGATGGAACGGAATGCGTGGGTTGAACGGTTCGCATTGCCAGGCCCGCCAAAAGCAGGCGGCGCTGCGTTGCTGATCGTTTTGCCGCAAAAGTCGGCCGAGACACACCAAACTTGCCGCCAGCAAGTGGCGTCGGAGGCGAATCGGCACATCAGCCAGAGACCGATATTTTTCGTAGAAACGGACGGTGTCTCCAGCGACCGTAAGCGTGCGCGCCATGGAACTCCCGTCGTGTTTGGCGTAGTTGCACGTGAAAAAACCAGTGGCGGCGAAGCGCCCGCTTTCAAGTGCACAGCGCAACCAATAGTCACGATCCTCGCCGATCTTGAGCGTGGAATCGAATTGTCCGGTGCGGTCCGCCAGAGACTTCGTCATGACGACGGCAGAACTCGTGATGATCGCGCTGCCACGGAAAAGCGTGAGGATCGGATCACGCACCAATTCAGGAGGTGGCTCCACTTTTTCCAGCATTGCGCCCGTAGTGAGATCGAAAGTGCGCACGCCGCTCACGGCCAGCTCAGCACCATCGCGAATTTTTTCAACCGCATGCTCGAGGTGAGTAAACTCCCACCTATCGTCAGCGTCCAGGAACGCGAGGGCGTCACCCGTGGCGAGTTCGAGCAGGCGATTGCGTGCAGCACCCACGCCGCAATTTCGGCCGAGGTTGCGATAGATCACGCGAGCTTCAGAGGATGAAGCCGCAAACGCGCTCACGATCTTCTCCGTGCCGTCATGCGATCCGTCTTCCACGATGATGATCTCCCAATCGGTGTACGTTTGTGCGCGCACACTTTGCAGGGCGTTACCGATGAACCGACCAGCATTAAACGCGGGAATGAGGACGCTGATTTTCATGCGGCAAACGACACCTGACCCTGCGCGTATTTCCACCAGGCGAAACTGCGGTCCATGCCTTCGGCAAAGCTGACCTTCGCGTGATAATCCAAATTTTCCTCAGCGCGCACATGCGGAAACTTCCAGGCGCATTGCTGGAGCAATGCCATTTCTTGCGTGATTCGCGGACCCGGGCCGGCGGGCAGCGTCCAGGATTCGATGCGCGGCGCAGGTCGCGATGCGGCGATGACAGCCTTCGCGCCGCGTTTTAGTCCGTGCGGCACGAGTGGCAAAAGTTTCTGAACGAAGGGATGTGAGGAAGCGTTCGTAGCTCGTTCCTGCCAGGAACGCTCGAACGACGGCAGTCGTGAAAGCTGATGAATGGTTGACCACGGCACATCGAGCTGCAGCGCGGCGGCGCGATAGAACTGTTCCCATGTGACGGTCTCCGCATCGCCCACCAGGTATGTTCCTGAGGCGTTGTCGGTCGCGTGCAGGCAGCATGTGATCGCGTTGATGAGATTATCCACGTAGATGCCATTGCAAATTCCGCGTCCGCCCTCGTAGAGCCACGCACGATTTTCCAAAAGATCGGTCGCGAGATCAGCGATCCAACGGGAGCGCGGACCGTAAACCACACCGGGACGCAACGCGAAGCCCACGAGCGAGTGGCGCGTGCACTCGGAAAAGAATCTCTGCTCCGCGCGCACCTTCGCACTGTTGTATTCAAGTTCGTGGTGCACGTTCAGCTCCGATGCTTCGTCCGTGCCGGGCGCGGGATTCTGGCCATGCACCGAAGCACTGCTGAGGTAAACGACGCGACGGACATCCGCCGCGGCCGCGGCGAGACACAAGGCCACGGGCATGCGTTCAATTTGCACCGGGTCGCCGAGCGCCACATGGATCACAGCCGAACAGCCACTCATCGCGCGCGCCATGGCATCCACGTCGAGCGCGTCAGCGAGATGCGTCTCGATCGCAAAGCGCGACGGCAACGCGAGACTCGAAGGCTGCCGCACGATGGCTGCGACGGTGGGACCACCGCCCAGATGATATTGCTCAAGCAGGCGTGTGCCGATGAAACCACTGGCTCCGATGACGGCGACTTTCATGCGGTGTGCGCGAACGCGTTACTGAATTCCTGAGCTTGAGCGTTCTCAGTTGGAGTGAGCCAGGGCTGTTCCACCAGCGTGCGATGAGCGTAGCAGTGCTCGATGAGCTTGACGGAGTGAAGACCCTCTTCGCCCGGCACGAGCAAGGTCTGCGTGCCAGCGATGGCTGCGACGACGTTGGCCAATTGGAGGATGAAACATTGCGCATTGGTATCCATCGGACGCGTATCAACCGGAAAAGGAGTTTCACCCTGCGGCGTGATGAGCATGCCCTGCACGGCGGCTGGCGCACTGGCGAGCTGCACGGTGAGTCCGTTGGCATCATTCACTTTCCAGGTGACGATACCGCGCTCGAAAACGAAGCGGTATTGCTGCGCCGTTGCCCAATCGCGGCTCAGATGCACGCGACCCTGGGCGCCACCAGGATATTTGAGTTGGACGAACGCATTTGTTTCCAATCCGCCCATCGCGTCGTCGGCGTACTGGACCTGCGCGGGCTCGCCCAGCCACCAACTGAGCAAGTCGAACACGTGCACGCCGATATCGAAAAGTACGCCGCCTCGCGTTTGTGACCGGTCGAAAAAAGACGGGCCCGCCGGCCAGCGAAAAGGTCCGCCTTCCTCGATGGTGAAGTGGGTGAGGGGCCCGAGCCCCCAATCACGACACAGGCTTCGGATGTATTGGCTCGACGGGAAAAAACGTTTGTAGAGGCCGACTGCGAGGAGGCGCTGGTGGCGTTGCGCGGCAGTGACCATCGCTTCCGCTTCGCTCACGGTCGAGGCCATCGGCTTTTCACAGAGGACGTGCCAGCCGCGTTCGAAAGCTGAGATCGTGTGGCTGGAGTGAAAACCTGGCGGCGAGGCGATGATTGCCAATGTTCCGGCGGGGGCGGTGGTTTGCTCGATCGATGCTGCCTGCCCGGTTTTGGGAAACGAGCGCGCAATGGACTCACGAGCGGTGACAGATGGATCCACGATTGCAGAAACCCGCACGAGTCCGGCGTTTTGCAACGCACGGAGGGCTGGAACGTAAAACTGACGGGCGACAGCTCCGCAGCCGACGAGAATTACGCGAAGAGGTGAAGTGGTGGACATGAAAATTCGAAGCGAGTCTTTGTCACGCAGCGCGTCGTTCGGTGCCCCTGATCATTTCATGAGTGAGTTCGCTCTGAATATTGCGTGGATCGAACTCGGTTCGCGCGAGATGGAGCGACAGCGCTGAACGCACCTGCCAAACCTCGCGCTGACGCAGACCCGCTAACCACTCCTGGAGCGGCACCAAATTATTCGGCTCGAACACATAGGGGAAACGCACCCGGTGCGCCCAGCGAACCACGGCGCTATCGGGCGGCGCGACGATCGCGATGGGCAAGCCGAGATGGCAATACTCGACGAGCTTGCTGGGAAAACTGGTGGCGCACCAAGGCATATCCGCGACGGTATCGGCATAAGAAACGAGCGCTCCGGCGGCATCGGCGACGAGATGGGCGAGTGCTTCCTGGTTGGTGGTGAAAGGTTTTTGCCAGCGGACTCCTTCAGCGACGCAGAACGCGCGTTGTGTTTCAGAATCCCGCGCCATGATCACGAGTTCGTTTCCGGCGTGGCGGGCACAGTGGGAAATTTTCGCCAGCAACGGCAGCTGCTCCGGCCAGACGTGCCCTGCGTAATAGATGCGCGGACGCACCTTGAATGCATCGTTCCAAATCGCCGGCCGATCCCAGCCCTCGGGAATCGGGTAGAGCACACGACGCCGAGGTGCGGTTGCGGGAAAGCAATCCGCCAGCTCCGGTGAGACAAACCAGCATACGTCTGCGGAACGCAGAATATTTTCATGCGCACGCCGCAACGCCGCCTCCTGACCGCGCGCGGCAGGAAACGCACTCACATCGTCGTGCACGAGAATGTGCAACGCCGCGCCCGTGATCTGCGCCACGTGTCCGGCGAGATCGGCGGAAAAATCCGAGTGCGCTGCAAGATAGCTTAGGATCACCGACGGAGCAGGATTCACCGCAGCGACCTCGTGTGCGAGCAGCCGCAGTCGCATCCAGCGCAGAGCCGACGAGTCGTGGCGAAACGGCGGCCACCACCAGCGGCGATGGCAAAGCGCGTGCACCTCCCAACCGGCGGCCACGCATTCACGGTAATCGCCACCATAGTCGCCGAGAACGCTTACGGACCATCCTTCCGCGGCAAAGCGTCGCAGGTGGCGGAGAACAATCACCGGGCTACCCGTGCCGGCGGCGGGGTTTTGACCGATGTAGAGAAGATTAGGCATGTGACCGGGTGATGGCTGGCGGTGGCATCGAACGGAAAATTTCTGTATCCACAGACTCGTTGCGCTGAAGGACGTTCGTTGGCATCGGCAATTTCTCGCTGCGAATCCAGGTGCTGCGCGCCGAACGACGCAGCGCGAACAACCCGCGGAGCAACTCAGGGCGGCGCAGTTTCGGTGTTGGACGGGATTGAGGCCTCCGCCCAGTTGAGAAAAGCGTTGATGTCCTTGCTCGCTAGATACGGCTGAGCTTCGCGGAGCCGTTCGTCGGGCCAGGTCCACCACGCGAGCGCTTGAAGACGGAGAATCGTCGCCTCGGGAAATCGCAGACGGATTTGTTTCGCGGGAGTCCCTCCGACGATTGCGTAGGGAGGAACGTCGTGCGTCACGACTGCTCCCGCGGCGATAATCGCCCCGTCGGAGATGCTCACCCCATCGCGAATAAACGCGCGGGCACCGAGCCACACGTCATTGCCCACGATGATCGGCCGCCGCTCTGGGAAATGATCGATTCGCGCAAAACTCGCGCCGCACTGACGCCGTGTGGAGTAGAATGCGGGTGACGTGGTGCCGAGGTCGATCGGGTGTTCCCCAAGCCCGGCCAACACCGATGGGCCGACGGAGCAAAACGAGCCGACCGTCACGAGATTCAGGTAAGCATGACGCGCCACGTAGGTATAGCGGCCGATGTTGGTATCGGTGACAGTTGTCTGGCGCTGCAGCTGAACATGATCGGCCAGAGTCGAATTGAACAACTCAGCTCCGGGCTCGAGCGTGCAATCGTGTCCGAGCGTGGAGTTCGCCACGCGGCTAAGACTTCCGATCACGACATGATCGGCGAGGCGCGTGTTGTTTAGGATCTCAGAGTTTCTGAGAATCGCGCATTTGCGACCGGTTACTGTTCCACGAGCGATGCGCGCGCCCGGCTGGATGTAGGTGCCGCGACCAAATGTGGCGCCCGGATGCCGCCAGCGATTTACGCGCGCGCGAATCGCCGCTTTGATTTCCGGGGACAGGTGAGAGATGATGGACATCGAACGAGAGAGGCGAGGTCAGACTCGACGACGGCGGCTCAATCTCCGCCGCAATGGCAACACGAGTCGGCTGGTTAACCAGATGCGCGGGAAACTTCGGTCGGTGCGGCCACAGCGATAAAATTCATTGATGCGCCAGCGGAGTGAAATGTTTTCACGCTGCGGTATGCGGCGAACGGGAATTTCATCGGCGATGGACGTATCGAAACGATCGTCGACATCGCAATGAATGCCGCTGCCGTCGTGTCCGATATTGCGAACGAGCGATTGGGTGGGAAAGAGCGAGAGTCCGTCTTGCGCGAGCCAGGACGCATACCAGCGAACCGCCCACGAGCGAATTCGTCCGGCCTGATTATCGAGCAGCTGGCGGTGGAAATCGGCGTGTCCCTCGATGTTGAATTTGCGAACGCGTTCCGGTGAGTCGAGTCGCGCGAGGTGTTCGTCGATGTTGGGATTATAGTGCTGCCACGCGCGCGCCCACGTTGCCCAACCCCAACAGGACAGGATGCGCAGAAACGCGGTGCCGCGTGCCCGCAGATCGAGAGGGTACATGTATCCAGAAACATGCATCACTTTTTCGTCTTTGGCGTACAGATCCAACGCTTGATTCATGAACTCCAGAAAACCTGGCGAAGTAACGATGTCGTCTTCCAACACGATGACCCGACCGTGTTCCTGGAGGACGCGTTGCACCCCTGCCACGATGGAATCGGCTAGCCCCCGATTGACCGCGGCCTCAACGAGGATGATATTGCGCGCCCATGGCTGACGACACACCAGCTGACGGGTGGCGATGATGCGTTCGCGCTCCGCGGATGTGGCGTCGGGTTTGGGACCGTCGGAAAAAACATACAGCGTGGTGGCGTCAGCGAGTCGATTCCGCGCGAGTGCCTCCAGCGTCTGCCGGGTGTGGTCAGGACGATTGTAGACGAAGAGAGCGACAGGAGCACAGGCCGGCACAGAACGAAGAAGCGGTGGAATGTGGGAGAAGCTGGAAGGCGCGCTCAGGCGAGCAATTCGACGCCCGAACTCACTTTCCATTCGAACACCGGACTGAGGAAGCCCGGACGGCGGACGACCAGACACGGCGAATCGCTGAGCCCACCGAGAATTTCAAACGTCAGCATCGGGCCTTTCACGCCGGGTTCGCAGATCCAGCGCCGACGATAGAGACTCAGATACAGGCCGATCCGATATTTTCCCTCGTTGAGCATCCGCGCGGGAATGCGCGAGGTGAGTTTGCAGGAGCCACGCTGCCATTCGATCCACGAGGCCTCGGGCTGATCGAGATTCGTGCTCCAGTAGAGCAGGTCCATTTCGTCGGTGAAGATGCCGTATCCTATTTGTAGATTCGAGTCCGGCTTCAACACCTCGCCTTCGATCACGACGCTGATGGGGCTGTCGTTCGGCACCTGGGGGGTGAGGACTTCGCCGTCGCGGTCGGCAAGATAGAACCGGTCCACGCGGAAGAATTCGTTGGCGAAGGAATTATCCTCGTTCTGCCACGAGGAACTTCCGTCCGTGCGCTGGTGATCGGCCAGATATTGCCGCACGATGTCGCGAATGTCGGAACCCTGTCGGATCATCTGCCCCTGACGCAGCATCACGCCGCGAGTGCAGATGTTTTCCACGGCATTCATGTTGTGGCTGACGAACAGGACGGTGCGGCCCTGACCTTGGGAAATTTCCTTCACTTTGCCGAGGCACTTGCGTTGAAAGGCGACGTCTCCCACCGCGAGCACTTCGTCGACGATGAGGATTTCCGGTTCGAGGTGAGCCGCGACCGCGAATGCCAGCCGGACGTACATGCCGCTGGAGTAACGTTTCACCGGAGTGTCGATGAACTTTCCAATTTCGGAGAACTCCACGATCTCGTCGAACTTGCGCCGGGTTTCGTCACGCGACATGCCGAGCACGGCGCCGTTGAGAAAAATATTTTCCCGGCCGCTGAGCTCGGGATGAAACCCGGTGCCGACTTCGAGCAAACTGGCGACACGACCGCGAATGCGGATCTCGCCCATACTTGGTTCTGTGATACGGCTGAGAATCTTGAGCAGGGTGCTTTTGCCGGCGCCGTTGCGACCGATGAGGCCGACCACGTCGCCCTGCTGTACATCGAAGCTGACGTCACGCAACGCCCAGAATTCGGACGGCGCGTCGGCGGCGCGGCGGGCGGCAGTGTGGCCCAACGCCGCGTCGTTGCCGCGGAAGCGGGCCCAGCAACGCTGCAGCTCGTCGCGGAGCGTTGTCATCCCGACATTGCCGAGAATATATTTTTTCGAAACGTTGCGAACTGAGATGGTCGGTTGTGACATGGCTCAAAACTAGTGATGCGATGCGAAAAATGCTTTTAGACCGTATCGATGAACGTGCGGGCCGTGCGCTGGTAGAGCAGTACTCCCAACACGAATACAGCCATTGAAATGGCGATCGAAAGCAGGAGATAAGGCACCGGCATGGCGGGGGAACCGAAGAACAGTGCCCGGATGTTTTCGATGACGGCAGCCATGGGATTAACCGCTGCGATCCACGAGTACCCGGGAAACTTCTCCTGAATGTGGCTGAAAGGAAAAATCACCGGCGTGGCGTACATCCAGAGCTGAAGCACAAAGCCGGTGAGGTGCTGGAAATCCCGATACTTCGCTGTGACCGACGCCATGCAAAGGCCGAAACCCAGAGCCAGCAGAGCGGTGTGGAAAACAATCAGTGGCAGGCAGGCCAGAGCGAGCAGTACCTGCGGAAGCGAGATAGCAATGCGATCCGAGAAGGCGTAAAAGGCGAGGACGGCGAGAAACGTGCATAGTTGGATCGCGAAAGCGATGCAGCTCGAAATGGACATCGCCAGCGGCACAATGAGCCGGGGGAAATACACTTTGCCGAACAGACTGGCGTTATGCAGCAGCGCACTGCTCGTCGTGCTCATCAAAGTGGAAAAATACGACCAGCCCAACATGCCGGATAAGTAGAACAACACGGGAGGAATCCCCGCTGTCGCAACGCCCAGCACCCGGCTGAAAACGAGCGTGAATGTCAGGGAGGTCAGGATTGGATTTATGACGAACCACGCCGGACCGAGAATCGTCTGCTTGTAGCGCGCGATGAAATCGCGGCGAACCATCAAGACGACGAGATCCCGGTATTGAATGATGCCGCGCCAATCGACGTGCAGCCACGATTGGTTGGGACGAATGATAATTTCCTGGCTTGGATTGAACACACTCATGAGAGGAGAAAAGGAGAGGCGGACTGCCCGGGCGGAAGTGCTTTGGGGATCGACCAGGCGAGCGCGGACAAGGCGAGGGCGTTAAATTGCACCACGGGGATTTGGAGCGGAAAGTCGATGGACGATTGCACCAAGACCGCGACGAGCGCTGTGGCCGCCGCGGCTCCGATAAAATCTTGCGACGGACGTCGACGAAGGAGCCAAAAGGCGTTCACCGCGGCACCTGGAATCAGCAACGCCCAACCAGCGGCGCCAATCAGGCCCCACTCAACGCAGATCTGAAGGTAGTCGTTGTGCGTAAATTGAACCATCAGATAAAACGTGCGGATGAAAGGATCGGTCGAGATTGCCGCGGCCGCTGCGGTCCAGCCGCCAGGCCCCCAGCCGAACCATGGGCGCGCCTTGATCGCAGCCCAGCCCGTCGCGTAAGCAGCGCCGCGGTCACCGAGCGGATAATCACCATGCTCGGAGGGGACGAAGAGATCGTCACGCATTAGCCGCGGCCACTCTTCCACGGGCGGCGTCGCCGTCACTGCACGTCCGCCGCGTAGACTGTCCAAATCAATCTGTTTCCACCGCGACGTGATGTCCTGAAGACGGGTCGCTCCAACGCCGAGGACTGCGATGAGAAGCGCGGCGCTCACGACGGCACCGGCGATACGCAGGCCTCGAATTTTTCCGAGCGCCCGCCACAGACCGGCCCACAAGGCGAACGCCCCGAGGGCAATCAACGCGATGACTTGCGGGAGACGGGAGATATGTCCGCTGTGTGCGGCAAGAACCAGCGCCGAACACACCAGAGACCCGTAGATCACGGTGCGAGCGCGTACGTTTTCCGCTTTGGAATGAAGGCCTCCGAGCGCGAGAGCGAAACCAAGCGGCCATACTGTATTCAAATAAGCACCCGCGGAGGTGTGATGGAAAAAGGTTCCGAAAAACGCGCCCGGCATCCGAACTTTGTCGTCCCAATAAATTCCCCGTGCTCGCGTCGCGTTTTGCAGCAATCCGAGCAACGCAACCGCGGCGCCCGAAAGCAGCATCACTCCAGCGATCGACCACCGCCACGCCGGATTGCGCGCGAGATCGGCCAGCGCGAACCACGCTCCAATCCCGGCGGCACTCCAGACGATAAGCAGAGCGAAATCCCGTGGCACGATGCTGTGAGGCCATCGATTTGAAAGTCGCTCAATGTGTTTCGCTGTGAACGCCGGCCAGTCGGGAAGGGGGAGAACGATCAGCCAGACGCTCGCGACCACGGCGATTAAAACCACGCCGACACATGCGACCAGCGGTGGAACGGACCACGTGAGCGACACGCAACAAGAAGTCACCCACGCAATCGCACCGGTGGCCGTGAGCGCGATCAAGGTTTGAAACGGAATCAGACGCGTGGATCCGTAATTCAGCGGAGCCACCGCCAACGCCGTGAGCAACACGACACCCGCGACGGTCTTCAGCGAATCAGTCATCAAGACACTGCGATCTTGTTCAGGTTTAATCACACAGCAGGTGAGCCGATCAGGTTCCGGCGCTGGTTTTGGCGTACGCTCGATAGTACTCCTCGCCGTAAGCACCGTAGCCCTGATAACCGCAGGCGCGGAACCGGCCCTCGGGCATTTGATTGATCACCAAGCCCACGACCTTGACGCCCGTTTCGTGCAGGCGCTCGAGTGTCTTACGCGCATTGTTCAGGCGGACAGTGCCGAACTTGCAGACATAAATCAGCTCCTTGCAGTAACGGCAGAGCAGGAGCGCGTCCGGGAAAACCGCGACGGGTGGTGTATCCAGAATTACGAGATCGTAGCGTTCGAGGAGTCGCTTGAGCACTCCGGAAGAGATGAATCGCTCGAGCGTTTCCGTCGGATTTTTCGCGACGCCACCTGAAGGCAGCAAGTCGAGATTTTCCGAAAACGCGATCGTGGGCGGAACGGGCGCGGTCCCGGAAGCCGCCGCCGTATTCAAGCATTGGATCCAGCCGTTAGTGACATCGACGCCGAAGTATCGATGGAGGATAGGCCGCCGCAGATCGCAATCGACGAGCAATGTCTTGCGGCCGTGCGCCGAAAAAACGGCTCCGAGATTGCTCGCGGTGAGACTCTTGCCGTCGCCCGGCATACTGCTCGTGCAAATCATAGCTTTCGGAAAACCCTCGGTGGAGTGGATGTCGATCGAGCTGTAGATTCCGCGATAGCTCTCGGTCAACCCGTCGTCCTTGTGCAGGCGATAAACGTGAGCTCGTTCGATTTCACCCAGTCCCTCGATTGCCTTCACCGCACCGAGGAGGACTTCTCCGAGCGATTCCTCCACGTGTGCCACGGTCTTGATTCGGGTGTCGAGGAAGCCAAATCCGAGTGGCACGAATACGAACAATCCGACGCCGATCATACTGGCTTTCAACGAAAGACCGAGCAGCCCATCGCCGATCGGCAGACTCGGCACATAGGCTGGATCGAAGATCTTGATATTCGTGTTTTCCATCTGACTCGCGACGCTCGCTTCGTTCAGACGATCGACGATTCGGGAGTACGTGGTGCGTTTCGTCGCGGCATCCTGCTCCAAAAATTTGTAGTCAACCGACGTCTTATCGAGCTGATGCGCTATTTGCTCGGCTTGTTCGAGCTCGGTGCGGAGTCGCACTTCATGTTGCGCCGCGATGCGGTATCGGGTTTCCAAACTGGCGATCGCCATCGTCACCGCCTCGTCCAACAGCCGCGCCGTTTCAGTTATCTCGAGTTCGTTTTGCGACATTTTGGGATGCTTCTGCAAATATCGCTCACTCAAAATTAGCCGTTGCGCCTTTAGCTCAGCGACTCGACTGCGAAGGGAACTGACCTGACCAAAGCCGCCGACCTGAGGGATCTCCAACAGGTCGCGTTTACTGCGGCGGTACTCCTCGATTTTATCGAGCACCGACCGCATCTCCACCTGCTCCATCTGTGCCTGGACCAGCGCGGTACCGACGGTTCCGACCTTTTGCAGGACGACGTTTTGGTTTTCTCCAAGCGCGGCGATATTGTGTTTGGCGCGATAATCCTGGAGTGACGCTTCAACCGCCTCGACCTGCGAGCGCGTCTCCTCGGCCTGGTTGCGAAGGAAAATAATTGCGGAATTCGTGCCGGTGTTCGCACGGTCGAGATTGTAGTCGATGTATCTCCGCGCGTATCGATTGGCGATCAGTGCGGCCATCTCGGGATTACGATTGGTCACGCCGATCATCATGATGGTCGTGTTGCGACGGGGAGAGATGGAGACGTTGGGCCGAATGATCTCGGCAAGGCTGGGCACCGGTCTTTCCGGATGTTCCGGATCCGTATAGGCTTTTTGGATGCGTGCCGTTTCTTCGCGGTTGAACGACGTCAGCATGTAGTCAAAAAACGTCTGACTGCGCAGCTGCTCCTGGTGGATATTCAACCCGGCTTGATCGTGTACGCCCGTTTCGACCACCTCCTGGATATTCAGCACGCGATCCTTGCGCGGCTCGAAGAGCAGACTCACTTCGCTGTAGTAGACCGGTTCCTTCGCCGGCTGGAGGACTACAAAAGCGATCGCGGCAGCCGCCCCGAAGAAAAGGCCGAGGAGCCAGCGCTCCTGGAACATCTGGAGGATATCGCGAGGCGAGAGGCGGAACGCCGCCGGGGCCGCGGAGGGACGAGTGGTTGCGGCGGAATTTTTCTGGTTAGGCATAACGAAGTAAATTGGTGAATGCGGTCGGATTAGAAGAGCCGCTCGGGCACCCAGATACGGTCGCCGGGAAAAACGGCAAAGTCGCGACGGCTGCTGTCGCCGCGGCGGCGGCCTGAAATCATTTGTTCGACGTCAACTGTAGTGACCTCTTCTTTTCCGTCCGGTTTGCGGCGAATTACACTGACCGCATCTGATTTGGCAGTCGGGGTAAATCCGCCGAGACGGGTAATCAAATCGGCAATATCGAGACTGGTTGTCTCTTTCGGAAATTGAAAATTACCAGGAGAGCGCACCGCTCCAAGTACTGACACCTCACGCAGCGCGTAGTTGCTGACGACGAGTGTCACGAGCGGATTTTTCAACAGCTCGCGTTCGCGATAAAGTTTTTCGAGTGTGTCTTCCGCCTCGCGAACGGAAAGTCCGCCAAGCTTGATTTCCCCCACCAATGGCAATCGAAGCTTCCCGTTGGAATCGAGGCGCTGAGACGCGGACATCTCGGATTCCCCATACACATTCACGCCAATCGAATCGCCGATCGTCAGCCGATACGAAGGATCTGTTTCGCCGGCCGACGGCAACGGTGCGGGTGGCCCGGGAGGAGTGCTTGGTGCCGGGCTCTGACCGAATGCAACTACTGCGAGAAAGAAACAACCGACGAGAGATAATCGTATCATGGCGATAAAAGGATGAATGCGTTCAGAACGTGTAGTTCGCTTCGAGGGACACGACGTGACGCGCGTAGTCCGCGGCCGAGAAATTGGACTGGCTTTGACGCAGCCGATAGTTCGCCTCCGCTGACCATGCGCTGG
>CBRAFL010000078.1:0-17413 GCA_967755055.1 uncultured bacterium | reverse complement strand
TGGATCGCTAAAACCACAGTGCCGACGGCACTTGAAATTGGAGGCGCGGGCCGGATTGAACATCCAAAAGAACTCAGGTCCCTCTGAAATTGGCTACGCTCACTCGTGATTCAATCAGAATTCTGCGTTACTCGGACCGTATTTCCGCTAACTCGGTCAGCGCTTTTACTGACAGTTATCTGCTCGCGCCAAATTTTGGCCTCAGGCCCGGGCGACACAGGTGCCGCCGGTTCAGGCCGGTTGGAGCCGCGGCTTCCGGGGCACGAAACGGATTTCGATCCGCTGTTTCATGGCGGCAGCAATCCGGTTGAGCATGGCAAGTGAATGGCCGTCGTAGTCGGCGTCCTCCAACCGCGAAATCACGGACTGGGTGGTGCCGACCCGGCGAGCGAGCTCGGCTTGGGAAATCCCGGCTTTGGTGCGCAACTGGTAGATTTTCTGAGCCACTGCGCGGTTGGCGACTTCCTCTTCAAACATGCGCTGCATCTCCGGTGCCTTGCCGGCAATGTCGGCAAGGATTTTGAGGGCGTCTGTGGTTTTCTTAGCCATGATCGATTTCTCCTTTGAATGTGTGGGCAGTGGGATTCGCAGCATACGCGGCTTTTCGGGCGATAGCGCGATTGATGTCGGTCGAAGGCACCACGTCTTCCTTAGTCAGTCCGTGAGCTACGACAGAAACGGTGCGCTGATGGAAAAAGTAAAGGAGGCGGTAATTCACCGAACCCATGCGAACCCGCAGTTCGTAAATGCCACCACGAAGCAGGTCGGCTTCTGGCCGGCGTAATTCATGCCCAAGTTGGGCCAGTCGGGCCAACGCAGCGCGGCATTTGGTGAAAGCTTTTGCATCGTTTTTTCGTAGTTCTTTCAACCAGTCGACCACGGGAGCATCTCCGTCCTTTTCCTGATAGAAGACAACGTGGCATGCCGGCATGGAAGGTCAACCCATCTATCGCATTTTTGCGATAACGCCGTCAAGCTGTTCCTGCGAGGCACAAACCGGCCGAGTGCCTGCGAGCGACGCTTGGTCAATAGCAGGCCTTGCATCGACTATTGGGAGAACGTGGCCATCCGCCCTCGGTGAAAACCTCAAACAGGTGCGCTCCATTTTCAATGACTCGCTCGAGCACGCCGTCGCGACAGAGTGGACGGAGGGCTGTAAGACCTCTTTAAACAGCAGCATGGATAGCCCGAAACATGAAAACCATTCGTTACGCCGCGCTATCGTTAGCACTCGCACTCACCGCATGCGCATCTTCGTTAAGCGAAAAGAACAAAGTGGATGCGATGATCGTCACAAAGACTGAGCTTAAGCGGCACATGAGTGCGCAGGAAGGCGATCAGCTTCGGCCCAGCAGATACGCGAAGGTGTGGAATCCTGAATTTTGAACTCTGTAGCGGCGGGACCTGATTCAAATTTTTTAACCGCTAATCTTCGCTGATTTTCACTCATCCGGATCAGTGATCATCAGTGGTTAAATTCCTATTCCGATCCGGAATGTATCTCGCGAAGCACGGATGCGGAGGTTTTGCCAGTTGAGCCCAGTGTGCGCACTATCAGGCTGCTGAAAAACGCTTGATTCCGCTCAAGGTATCCTTAATAAGGATACCTTGAGTGGACAACCGCCTTGGACTGCCGCTAAGTGAGCGCGTGATGGCGGCCGCGCAAAATAGTTATTGACTATAACTGATTTTCGAATTCGATTTTTCTCATCAAGTTCGTGCGCGCGTTCAACTCGGGCCCAAGCGCGCCGGTTTCCGCAGGATAGGGCTCATACCCCCACAGATTACCCGCCATGAAATTTCCCCCTTGTTTTGACGCGCCTGACGCCAACCTCGGCGCCGAGGTGACGACCAAGTCCGCCAGGATTTCCTCCACCAGCTTCTCTCGGGCTAACCCGATTACGCGTGAGGTCGCCAGCACCGCTCGCGCGATGACATCGGCCGAGGCTTGCGCGGTGGTCGATCAAGCGGCGGCGGCCTTCCCGGCTTGGTCCGCTTTAGGACCGAACGCACGTCGCGCCGCGCTGCTCAAGGTCGCCGATGCGCTGACGGCGCTGACCGACGAGTTCGTCGCGGCGATGGCGAGCGAGACGGGCGCCACGCGTGGTTGGGCGGGCTTCAACGTCAATCTCGCCGCGAGCATGGTACGCGAGGCCGCGTCGCTCACGACGCATATCGCGGGCGAAGTGATTCCTTCGGACAAACCCGGATGTTTTGCGATGACGGTGCGCGAACCCGTGGGCGTGATCCTCGGCCTCGCGCCGTGGAATGCGCCGGTGATCCTTGGCGTTCGCGCGATTGCCACGGCGCTCGCCTGTGGCAATTCGGTTGTGCTCAAGGCCTCAGAACTTTGTCCGCGCACGCATCAGCTGATCGTGCAGGCGTTCGCCGCGGGCGGTTTGCCAGTCGGCACCGTCGGGTTTGTGACGAACGCGCCAGAAGATGCGGCCGAGATCGTGGGCGCATTGATCGATCACCCGGACGTTCGACGGATCAATTTCACTGGCTCGACTCGCGTTGGTCGTGTGATCGCCGTGCGCGCCGCGCAGCAGCTCAAGCCATGCTTATTGGAACTCGGCGGCAAAGCGCCGCTCATCGTGCTCGACGACGCCGATCTCGATGAAGCGGTGAAGGCCGCGGCGTTTGGCGCGTTTTTTAATTCGGGCCAGATTTGCATGTCCACCGAGCGCCTCATCGTGGTCGACGCGGTCGCGGATCGTTTCGCCGAAAAACTTGCCGCAAAGGCTCAAGCGCTTTTGGCCGGCGATCCACGCGAAGCTAAAACCCCGCTCGGCGCGATGGTGGATTTGAAAAACGTGCAGCACGTCAACGCGTTGATCACGGATGCGGTTGGCCAAGGCGCTCGCCTTCTGGCCGGCGGACCGTCGAACACCGTGCTGATGTCAGCGACGGTGCTCGATGGCGTGACGCGGGACATGCGAATTTACGCGGAGGAAAGTTTCGGCCCGGTGGTCGCGCTGATTCGCGCAAAGGACGAAGCGGATGCCGTGCGCCTCGCGAACGATACGGAGTACGGGCTCTCGGCGGCAGTATTCACGCGGGACGCAGCGCGCGGGCTCTCGGTCGCGCGGCAGGTGAAGTCGGGAATCTTTCACGTCAACGGTCCGACGGTGCACGACGAAGCGCAGATGCCATTTGGTGGAGTCGGCGCTTCGGGTTACGGCAAGTTCGGCGGCAAGGCGGGCATCGATAGTTTCACTGAGCTGCGTTGGATCACCGTCGAAACCAAACCAGGACACTTTCCCATTTAACCTCGGGCGTGCGCCCATTTCATAATTTGAAAACGAATACAACATCAGGTCACGACCTCGTTACCGTTTCCGTCGAGAACGGCGTCGCCTGGGTGAAATACAATCGCCCCGACAAGCGCAACTGCATGAGCCCGGCGCTCAATCGCCGCATGATGGAGGTGCTCGATGAGCTCGAGTTTAGCGCTGACGTGGGCGTGCTCGTCCTCTCTGGCGAAGGCTCCGCGTTCTCGGCGGGCATGGATCTGAAAGAATATTTCCGCGACAACGAGCCCAAGGGTCTGGGCGCGGTACGCCAGGCGCAGCGCGAAGCGTACGGTTGGTGGCGGCGACTGCGGTGGTTTCAGAAGCCCACGATCGCGATGGTGAACGGATGGTGTTTCGGTGGCGCGTACGGTCCGCTCTTTGCGTGTGATCTCGCGTTCGCCGCCGACGAAGCGAACTTCGGCCTTTCCGAAATTAACTGGGGCATCCTGCCCGGCGGAGGAGCTACGAAGGTCGTCACCGAATTGCTGCCGATGCGCGACGCCATGTATCATGCGCTGCTCGGCGAACCGATGAACGGTCAGGAAGCGGCGCGCGCGCGTCTGGTCAACGAATCCGTACCGCTCGCGCAGCTCAAGGAGCGAGTGATCGAAGTCGCCAAAAAACTCCTCGATAAAAATCCGGTGGTCCTGAAGGCAACCAAGGACGCCGTCCGGCGTGTGCGCGAGATGACCTACGACAATGCCGAAGATTTTCTGATCCGCGCCCAGGAAGCCGCCAACAGCTTTGACAACGAAGGCCGCAAGGAAGGCATTCGGCAATTTATTGACGAAAAGAGCTACAAACCCGGTCTCGGCGCTTACGACAAAACTCGGCAAAAAGCCTGATGCCCCGCGCGGATTTCCGATCCGCATCGTCGCCTTCCAAGCCCCAACCCCAATGAATCCCTGCGTGTCGACGACGACAGCTTCTGCGCTTTCCTCAACCGCGATCAACCGGTTGCTGCGACCTGGTTCCATCGCCATCGTGGGCGCGTCGCCCACGCCCGGCGCGCTCGGCGCTGCGGTGCTGGCAAATCTCGTTCGAGCGAAATTCGCGGGCGAGATCCATCTCGTAAATCCGAAGCGCGACGAGATCGGCGGCCGTCGCTGTCTCAAATCGCCGGAGGAGCTTCCCGAAGGTGTCGACGTGGCGGTGCTCGCGATTCCGCGTGCGGCCGTGCTCCCCAGCATTCGAGCGCTCGCCGCGCGCAAGGTCGGTGCGATCATTATTTTTTCCTCCGGATTTGCCGAAGGCGGAGAGCAAGGTCTCGCGGATCAGCGTGAGATCGCCCGGATCGCGCGCGAGCACGGCATCGTCGTCGAAGGCCCGAATTGCCTCGGCCTCGTGAATTTTGTCGATGGCATTCCGCTGACGTTTGTCGAGTCGCCGTTGAAAAAACTAGACGGCCGTCCCGGCATCGGCCTCGTGTCGCAGAGCGGCGCGATGGCATGCGTGCTCGGTGTCACGCTCGCGAGTCGCGACCTCGGTCTTTCTTTTTCCGTCTCGACCGGCAACGAGGCGGCGAGCGGCGTCGAAGATTATATCGATTACCTGATCGACGATCCGAACACGCGAGTGATCGCGATGATCGTGGAGCAGTTTCGTCAACCGCGGCGATTTCTCGCGGCCGCACAGCGCGCACGAGCCGCGGGCAAGCCGATCGTTTTGCTTCATCCTGGTCGCAGCAGCGCTGCGCGCGCTTCAGCTGCGACGCACACGGGCGCAATGGCGGGCGACTACCAGGTGATGCGCGCGAAAGTCGAACGAGCGGGCGTCGTCTTGGTTGATAATCTGGAAGAGCTCGGGGACGTGCTCGAACTTGCGTTGCGCTGTCCGATCCTGCCACAAGGCGGCCCGGCGGTGCTCACGGAATCAGGCGCGTTCAAGGCGCTGACACTCGATTTGTGCGAGGAGATCGGCCTGGAGCTTTCAACCTTGTCGGACGATTGCGTGGCGCGACTGCGGGCCGGACTGCCGGATTTTATTCCGATCAGTAACCCGATGGATTTGACCGCACAGGCATTGGTTGATCCTGAACTTTATCGGCGAACGCTGGCTCCGTTGCTCGACGATGCCTGCGGCTCGATCGTGTTCGGGATCATTCAAACCGACGAGACGACCTCAGCGATTAAGTTTCCGCCGATCATCGCGGCCATTCGCGAGCTCAAGCCGGCAAAACCTATTCTCTTCGCGGGGCTCGATGAAGGTGCAATGGTGCCCGCCCCGTACATTCGCGAGTTGCGTGAGCTCGGCGTGGCTTATTTCCCGTCGCCCAACCGGGCGTTTCGCGCGCTGGCGCGGATCGGCGAATTGGCTGCGCGTTCTTTCGAGACCGCAGAAGCGACGCCACTTCAAGCGCGCGATCTTCCCGCCGACGGCGGTGTAATCGCTGAGTATCGGGCCAAAGCGATTTTAAAGCCGCTCGGCATTCCGTTTCCGTCGGGTCGATTTGTGACGAGCCTCGAAGAAGCGCAGGCGGCGGCGGCGAGAATTGGGTTTCCCGTCGTACTGAAAGCGCAGGCGACCGAGTTGTCGCACAAGAGCGATGCCGGAGGCGTGATCCTCAATCTCAGAGATTCGTCATGGCTC
The DNA here is from genome assembly GCA_967755055.1 of uncultured bacterium. GTDB lineage: Bacteria > Verrucomicrobiota > Verrucomicrobiia > Opitutales > Opitutaceae > Opitutus. The sequence goes on along the minus strand of CBRAFL010000078.1, from coordinate 11,528 downwards.
GCCGCGGGGTGGAATCAGCTCTTCGCCAACATCGCGCAGCATCGTCCAGGGCTCGCGCTGGACGGCGTGTTGATCGAGCCGATGAGCCGCCGCGGCGTGGAGATGATTGTGGGTGCGCGTAACGATCCCGAATGGGGACCGGTGGTGCTCGTCGGCTTCGGTGGAGTCACGGCAGAAATCCTGCACGATGTTCGACTGCTGCCGCCGGATCTCACGATCGACGCAATTCTCCGTGAGCTCGACTTGCTCAAACAAGCGCCGCTGCTGCGGGGTTATCGCGGTTCGCCTGCGCTCGACGTGCGGGCGTTGGCGGAGATTGTCGCGAGCGTCGGAAGCCTCATGCAATCCGAGCCGTCTGTTCTGGAGATCGACCTCAATCCGGTCGTGGTTTTCCCGAGAGGCGAGGGCGCTGTTGCGCTCGATGCGTTGATGATGGTGAAGACGCCGAGCTGAGACGCGTTGGACGTATTCAATTTATGAAGACTGCGAAAGAAGAGTTGGAGGATATTCCGGGCACGTACGTTTTTACGGGTGCGCGTTGCCGGCTGGGCCTGCACATGAACGTGTTTTTCGCGTCGTTGTTGAAGGCGGAAAATCGCGAGGCGTTCCTCGGCGATGAAAAGAAATACCTCGATAAGTTTGCGCTCACCGAGGAACAGCGCCGCTGCGTGCTGGAGCGCGACTGGAGCGGAATGCTCAAGCTCGGCGCGAATATTTATCACATGTCCAAGCTCGGCGGCACCGATCGGAAAACGTTCCAATATCTCGCCGGCTGCATGGCCGGAATGCCGCAGGAGCAATATCGCGACATGATGCTGAAAGGCGGACGTCCCATCGAGGGCAACCGCAGCAAGTCCGAACAATCCAAAGAATAATCTCATGGCCAAAATCATCGCAGGAATCGGCACCTCGCACGTCCCCGCCATCGGAGTGGCGATGGATCAAGGGCTGACCGAGCAGCCTTATTGGCAACCGCTGTTCGCGGGCTATGGCCCTGTGCGCGAGTGGCTCGCGGACGCGAAACCCGACGTCGTGGTGCTGGTATATAACGACCATTGCGTCGCGCTCGCGCCCGAGGCCGTGCCGACTTTCGCGATCGGGATGGGCGAGGAATTTATTCCGGCCGACGAAGGATGGGGCCCGCGGCCGGTGCCGATCGTGAAAGGTGATCCGGAATTTTCCGGTCACTTGCTTGAGTCGCTCGTGATGGACGGATTCGACCTGACGATCATGAACCAACTCCAGGTTGATCATGGTCTCACCGTGCCGCTGTCGATCACGTGCGGTCAGCCGAAGGAGTGGCCGTTCAAGGTCGTCCCGATCGAGGTCAATGTCGTGATGTATCCGCAGCCGACGAGCGCGCGTTGTTTTGCACTGGGACGCGCGATTCGCAAAGCCGTCGACGCTTACCCGAAGGATCTGAAAGTTGTCGTCTTTGGCACAGGCGGCATGTCGCACCAGCTTCACGGTGAGCGCGCAGGGCTCATCAACCGCGAGTGGGACACCGCGTTCCTCAACGATCTCACGGCGAATCCGCAGCGCCTCGTCAATTTGCGTCACGTCGACTACATGCGCGATGCCGGCGCCGAGGGCATCGAGATGATCATGTGGCTGATCATGCGTGGCGCATTGAGCGAGGATGTGAGCGAGGTTTACCGGCACTATCATGTCCCGGTCTCCAACACCGCGGCGGGCGTGATCATTCTCGAAAACCGGTGACCGCGTGCGGCAACGATTCGCAACGAAATCTCCGATGAAAATTCTTTTGGTAGGCCCGGGCGCATTTGGTCTAAAACACCTCGACGCGATCGCAAAGATCGACGGCATCGAGGTTGCAAGCCTTTGCGGCGATGATGCGGTGGCAACTCGGGCGGCCGCAGAACGCCGCGGTATTCCGCATTCGTCGACCAACCTCGCCGAGTGTCTCGCGCAGCCGGGAATTGCGGCGGCGATCATCACTTCGCCCACGCCGTTGCACGCGGCGCACGGCTTGCAGTGTTTGCAGGCGGGCAAGCATGTGATGATCGAAATTCCGATGGCGGATAATCTCGCGGATGCGGAGCGCCTCGTTGCCGAGCAAAAGAAAACCGGACTCGTCGCGATGGCTGGTCACACGCGGCGATTCAACCCGAGCCATCAATGGGTGAGGCGAAAAATTCTAACCGGTGACTTGAAGATTCAGCAGATGAACGTGCAGACGTATTTTTTCCGTCGCACGAACATCAATGCCCTCGGCCAGCCGCGCAGTTGGACTGATCACCTGCTCTGGCATCACGCGTGTCACACCGTGGACCTGTTCCAATATCAGACCGGCGAAATCGTCTCGGAACTCCACGCGCTTCAAGGTCCGCTTCATCCGACTCTCGGCATCGCCATGGACATGAGCATCGGCATGAAAGTCCCGTCGGGCGCGATCTGCACTTTGTCGCTTTCGTTCAACAACGACGGACCACTCGGCACGTTCTTCCGCTATATCGGCAGTAACGGTACCTACATCGCGCGCTACGACGATCTCTTCGACGGCAAGGAGCAGAAAATCGATGTGTCCAAAGTCGACGTTTCGCTCGACGGAATCGAACTGCAGGATCGCGAGTTTTTTGCCGCGATTCGCGAAGGCCGGGAGCCGAACGCAAGTGTGGCGCAGGCGATCGACGCGATGCGCACGCTCGATCGCTTGGAACGTTGCCTCAAGTGAGGCAAGAGGAGTTCTTCATGCAAACCGCGATTCCCTGCATGCAACTGCGCGGCGGCAGCTCGAAGGGGATTTTTTTCAAGGCCTCTGATTTGCCGAAGGAACCTGCGCTGCGAAACCGCGTGCTGCTCGCCGCGATGTGTGGCGTCGGTCCGGAAGACAAGCGTCAGATCGATGGTCTCGGCGGCGGCGATCCGCTGGCGAGCAAGGTCGCGATCGTCGCGCGTTCTCAGCGCGCAGACAGCGATCTCGAATATGAATTTCTCCAAGTTGTCGTTGGCGGCAATGCCACCGACGGGACACAAAACTGCGGCAACTTGCTCGCGGGCGTCGTACCGTTTGCGATCGAGGCCGGCTTGCTCGAGGCGAGCGAAGGCGAGACGCGCGCGCGTGTGTTCATGATCAACAGCGAAGCCGTTTGCGAAGTGATCGTGCAAACCAAAGACGGACGCGTGGTCTATTCTGGCGATGCCCGCATCGACGGCGCACCAGGGACGGCCGCGCCGATTCTCTGCAACTACCGCGACACGGCCGGCTCGGCGTGCGGCGAACTTTTTCCCACGGGCAACTACGTCGACGTGATCGATGGCGTTCGCGTGACGTGTATCGACAATGGCATGCCGGTGGTTGTGTTGTGTGCGTCGGATCTGGGACGCAGCGGTTACGAAAAACCCGACGAGTTGAACGCCGATGCACTGCTCAAAGCGCGGCTCGAGCGCATTCGCCTTCAAGTCGGCCCGCTGATGAAGCTCGGCGATGTCAGCTCGAAAGTCGTGCCGAAGATGGCGCTGATCGCAGCGCCGAGAGCGGGTGGGGTGGTTCACACGCGCACTTTCATCCCGCACGTGTGTCACGCGGCGATCGGCGTGTTGGGCGCGGTCTCGGTCGCGACGACGTGCGTCATTCCCGGCACCGTCGCGGAAGACCTGGCGATTCTGCCGCACAGTGGAAACGTCTACTCGGTGGAACATCCGAGCGGAGAATTTTCTGTTACGCTCGAGATCGATGCCAGCGGCGCGCGACCGGAGGTTCGCCGCGCGGGACTGCTGCGCACCGCACGTTTGTTGGCGCGTGGCGACGTGTTGATTCCGGGTGAAGTCTGGGACGGAAAAACCGGGAAGAGTTAATCCTCATGCAAACTGCCGAAGCCAAAAAAAACTGCCTGCCACCCGATCCGGATACGCGCCGGCCCGCCTTCAAGGCTCCGCCGAAATCGTGCGATGCTCACTGCCACATTTTTGGGCCCAAGCACCTTTTCCCGTATCATCCCACGAGCACGTATGAGCCGCCCGACGCCGGCAAAGACGCGCTGAAAAAATTGCACACCACCATCGGCATCGAGCGTGCGGTGATCGTCCAGGCGAGTTGTCATGGCCCGGATAATCGCGCGATGCTCGACGCGATCGCGAGCAGCGGCGGCGCTTACAAAGGCGTGTGTATCGCGAAGAGCACGTTTACCGACGACGATTTTCAACGGCTACATGCAGGCGGCGTCTGCGGGGTGCGCTTCAACTTCGTGACGCATCTCGGCGGCACACCGAATCTCGAGGCGATGACGAATATCCTCCAGCGCGTGAAGCCCCTCGGCTGGCACCTCATCATCCACGTGAACGCCGAAGATCTGATCAAGTTCGAGGCGTTTTTCGCGAACATCGAGATGGAGATTATCGTCGACCATATGGGCCGCGTGCCCTGCGACGAAGGCACGGGCCAGAATGCGTTTCAGGTGCTCAAGCGTTTTATGAAACGCGGCAACTGGTGGAGCAAAATCTGCGGGGCCGAGCGCATCTCACGTGCTGGTCCGCCGTTTCACGACGCGATTCCGTTCGCGCAAGAACTGATCTCGCTCGCGCCCGATCGCATTCTGTGGGGCTCGGATTTTCCGCACCCGAATATCACACGCTGGATGCCCAACGACGGCGATTTGCTGGACCTCTTGCCGCTCTTTGCTCCGGACCCGGCGCTACAAAAAAAGATTTTGGTCGATAATCCCGCCCGGCTTTACCGCTTCACCGACTGATCCGCACTCCCATGAAAACTGTCGCAGTCCGCCACATCGAACGCGCTTCGGCCAAAACAATCGCCGAATTAAAAAAACTCGGCGTCGCCACCGTGCACGAGGCGCAAGGCCGCGTCGGCCTGCTTCGTCCTTACATGCGGCCGATCTATCGCGGCGCGCGCGTTGCCGGCAGCGCGGTGACGATTCTCGTTCATCCGGGCGATAACTGGATGATCCACGTTGCCATCGAGCTCTGCCAGCCGGGAGACGTTCTCGTGGTGGGTTGCTCCACCGAAAACGCCGACGGATTTTTCGGCGACTTGCTCGCGGTGTCGTGTCAGGCGCGCGGCATCAAAGGTCTCATCATCGACGGTGGCGTGCGTGACACGCGCGAACTCGCTGAGATGGGATTTCCGGTCTGGTCCAAAGCGATCAACGCGAAGGGCACCGTGAAGGCGACACTCGGCGCAGTGAACGTGCCGATCGTTTGCGCCGGCCATCACATTATGCCGGGCGATGTCGTCGTGGCGGACGATGACGGCGTGGTTGTCGTCGAGCGAGAATCGGCCGACCGCGTGCTCGCCGCCGCGCAGAAACGCGAAGCCAACGAAGTCGTCAAACGCGAGCGCCTCGGCAAAGGCGAACTCGGGCTCGATCTCTACAACATGCGTCCGCAGCTCGCCGCGGCCGGGTTTGTTTATGTCGACACGCTCGCGGACTACGAGCGCCTCGAGACCTGACCGGCGCGCCAACGCCAACTTGCGCCTGCCATGATCATCGATTGTCACGGACACTACACGACCACGCCCGCGCCGCTCGGCGTTTATCGCGACGCGCAAAAAGCCGCTTTAAAAAAAGATCCGCTGCACGTGGGCGACAGAGGTTTGCTCGACATCACCGACGATCAAATTCGCGAGAGCCTCGAGAGCAACCAACTGAAACTTCAGCGCGAACGTGGGGCTGATCTGACGATCTTTTCCCCGCGGGCGAGTTGGATGGAACACCACGTCGGCAACGAACACACGAGCCGCTTCTGGACCGAGCACACGAATGATTTGATCCACCGCGTCACGCAGCTTTACCCGCAGAGTTTTGTTGGAGTGTGCGCGCTGCCGCAGTCGCCGGGCGTCGGACTCTCGAGCAGTGTGGTGGAGCTGGATCGCTGCGTGAACCAACTTGGTTTCGTCGGCTGCAATTTGAACCTTGATCCCTCGGGCGGTCACTGGAACTCGCCGCCGCTCGGCGATCGTTACTGGTATCCGATCTACGAAAAAATGGTCGAGCTGGACGTGCCGGCGATGATCCATGTCAGCGGTTGCTGCAATCTGGCGTTCCACGCGACGGGCTCGTATTATCTGAGCGCTGACACGGTGGCGTTCATGCAACTCATGCAGTCGCAGGTGACGAAAGATTTTCCGACGATCAAGTTCATCATCCCACACGGCGGCGGCGCGGTGCCGTATCACTGGGGCCGTTTTCGCGGGCTGGCGGACATGTTGAAGCTGCCCGGACTCAACGAACTCCTGCTCAATAATGTTTTTTTCGATACATGTGTTTATCACCAGCCCGGCATCGATCTCCTGCTAAAAGTCATCCCGAATAAAAATATTCTCTTCGCCTCCGAGATGATTGGAGCAGTGCGCAGCATCGACCCGGAGACGAATCACTATTTCGACGACACGAAACGCTACATCGATGCGAGCGCGGTGAGCGCCGAAGAGAAGGCGAACATTTTCGAGCACAACATCCGCCGCGTGTTTCCGCGGCTCGAGCGACACCTGGCTTTGCGCCGGTGATGCGAGGATGGCGCGAATGCGTTGCGCTAACTCAATTCATCGAATCCCGGAAGTCGTTACCGTCGTATTCCGAGCACGACTTCAGTCCACGCAGCAGTGACAAATCTTCAAAAAAGAATCGATCCGAGTTGACATTAGTTATGAAAGATAACTATCTCTCAGCCGTACCCCGCACTGTGCTTGTTCGATTCCCCCGAACGTAATTTTTACCCTGCATGAATGTTGCAACGCCGCCTTCCAGCGTTGAGGCCGACACGATGTCGAACTCCGCTGAATCTGCCTCTTCCTGTTCCACCTCCGTTCAACCCAGCGCCACTTTCTTGCGCGCCGATCTGTGGTCGAATCGTGTTTTCAACGGCGGCTGGGTGATGCCCTCCGGCGGAACGGCCAACGTGATCGAGCCGGCCACGGGTCGCGTCCTCGGCTCGGTCGGTCTCGCTGCGCCGAGTGATGTCGCCACCGCGGGACGAGCCGCCCGGCAGGCGCAAACGAACTGGAAAGCAGTGGACTACAAGGAGCGCGCCGCGATTTTTCGGCGAGCGGCGGCGCTGGTCGAGAAACACTCGACCGAGTTGTGCGACATGATTCTGCGCGAGACCGGCGGGATCATGCCGAAAGCCGCGCACGAGGTGGAGCGGCTGATCGTCACGTTGCAGGAAGCCGCGGCGATGCTCACGCAGCCGCAAGGTCTGATGCTTCCCGCGACGGCGGGCCAGTTGAGTTTGGCCCGGCGCGTGCCGCATGGCGTCGTCGGTGTGATTTCGCCTTTTAATTTTCCGGTGATCCTCACTATCCGTGCGGTGGCTCCGGCGCTGGCAGTGGGCAACACCGTTGTGATCAAGCCTGATCCGCACACGCCAATCAGCGGCGGGTTTCTGCTCGCGCGTATCTTTGAAGAAGCAGGTTTGCCCGTGGGCACATTGCATGTGCTGCCGGGCGGAGCTGACGTGGGCGAAGCGATGTGTAGCGATCCGAATATCGCGATGATCGTTTTCACCGGCTCGACGCAAGCGGGCCGCCGCGTCGCGGAAGTCGCCGGACGTCACCTGAAAAAAGTCGTGCTCGAGCTCGGCGGGAAAAACTCGCTGATCGTGCTCGATGATGCCGATCCCGACGTGGCGGCGTCTAACGTCGCGTGGGGTTCCTATTTGCATCAAGGGCAAATCTGCATCGCTGCCGGACGCGTGCTCGTGCAACGCAAAATTGCCGACGCAGTCATCGAACGACTCGTTCAAAAAGCGAAGCATTTGCCGGTGGGCGATCCGGCGAGCGGCCAGGTGGCGCTCGGTCCCATCATCAATCAGCGGCAACTCGATCGCGTGAAGAGTCTGATCAACGACACGGTCGCGGCGGGTGCGCGGCTGCTCGCGGGCGGCACGCACGAGAAACTGTTTTACGCTCCGACGGTGCTCGTCGACGTGCGTCCCGGCATGCGGGCCTTCGAAGAAGAACTTTTTGGTCCGGTTGCGGCGATCACCGTTTTCGACACGGATGAAGAGGCGATCGAACTCGCCAATCTCGGCGATGGCCGCATCGCGCTCGGCGTGATTTCGCCGTCGATTTCACGCGCGATGAAAATCATCGACCGCGTGCCGGCGGGCCATGCGCATGTCAATGACCAGACGGTCGTCGCCGAAGTGCACGCGCCGTTTGGTGGCGTTGGCATCGCCGGCAACGGCAGTCGGCAGGGTGGGCCGGCCGACTGGGAAGAGTTCACGCAGTGGCAATGGGTCACGATCAAAGGCGAAGCGCAGCGCTATCCGTTCTGAGCCTTTCTTCCGCCGATCCGTGTATCAGAATTTCACTACATGAATCTCAATAATAAAACCATCGTCGTCACAGGATCCTCGTCCGGCATCGGAGCCGAGGTGGCCCGGCTGGCGCGTTTCGGTGGAGCGCGGGTGATTGGCGTGGATCGCAATGATCCGATGTACACGCTCGACGGGTTCGTGAAAGGCGATCTGAGCAGCCCAGCGGGCGTAGCGGCGATCGTTGCGCAACTGCCCGATAAAATCGACGGGCTCTGCAACATCGCCGGCGTGCCTGGCACGGCTCCGTTGGACCTGGTCGCGAAGGTCAACTACCTGGGCTTGCGCGAGCTCACCGAAGGATTGTTGCCACGCATTTCTGCGGGCGGCTCGATCGTCAACTTCTCTTCTGTGCTGGGAGCCGCGTGGCCGGAGCGGCTTGCGCTGCACAAGGAACTCGCGGCCGCACGCGGTTTCAGCGCGGGCGAAGCGTGGCTCGCGGCCCATCCGGTGGCGAAGGAGACGTGTTATCAGTATTTCAAAGAGGCGCTGATCGTGTGGACGTTCGCTCAAGCGCAATCGTGGTTTTTGGAAAAGTCCGTTCGGATGAACTGCGTCGCACCCGGCCCGGTCTTCACGCCGATTCTCGGCGATTTCGTCGCGATGGTCGGGCCCGAGCGCGTGCAGAAAGATTCCGCGCGCATGAAACGCCCTGCGTTCGCCGACGAGATCGCGCCCGTGGTCGCGTTTCTCTGTTCGGACGATTCTCGCTGGATCAACGGCGTCAACCTGCCCGTCGATGGCGGCCTCGCGTCGACGTACGTGTGAGCCACGGCTTGCGCTTCTCTTCTTTTTAGCCCCGTAACCATTCTCGGAATACAGTTTTTCAAGGAAATAACACCCACACCTTTCTCCTCTTTCTTAGATTGAAACCCTGCCGTCGGTCAGCCTGAGCGCCCTCCGACTTTTCTGCCAACGCCCGGAGCGTCCCACGCGACGACATTCTCCGACTGCGTCCTCCTTTGTCTCTCCTCCGAAACCTCCGTTTCGGTCACGGCTTCGTATTGCCCAAATTCCAACCCTCCGGAAATGAACTTCGACTCCCGAGCCATCGCTAGCGCGATCCGCTCTGCCTCCTCCGCTCGCCTGCTCATAGCGTTTCTTGCGCTGGGCGGTTTCTCTGCGCGATCAGCGCGCGCAACCGAACTCGACACGGGCAACCCCGATTTGCACCTGCGTTGGGACAACACGATCAAGTACAGCGCTGGCGCCCGCTTGAAAGAGTCGTCGCCGACGCTGCTGGCCGACGTGAATCTCGACGATGGCGATCGCAACTTCGACCGCGGGTTGATCACGAATCGCATCGACCTGCTTTCTGAACTCGACCTGAGCACGAAGAACTTCGGCCTGCGCGTGAGCGGTGCGGCGTGGTACGACTCCGTCTACAATCGCGCCAACGACAATACGTCGCCGTTTACCAACAACGCGGTGAGCGTGCGCACGAACGAGTTCACTGAGGCCACGAGAAATCTTCATGGACGGCGCGCCGAAATTCTCGACGCGTTTGTCTTCGGCAAGGGCGAGATTGGCGGCAAATCCGGCACGCTCCGTTTCGGCCGGCATACGCTCATTTACGGCGAGAGTCTTTTCTTCGGGGCCAACGGCATCGCCAATGCGCAGGGTCCAGTGGATGTCGTGAAGCTGCTCTCTGTCCCGGGCTCACAATTCAAGGAGATCCTTCGCCCGGTCGAGCAGATCTCCGGTTTGCTCCAGCTCGCGAGTAATCTTTCCATCGGCGCGTATTATCAGTTGCGCTGGCGCGAGACGAAAATTCCTGGGGTCGGCAGTTACTTGAGCAACGCCGATTTCGTGGGCGACGGTGCCGAGCGTATCATCGTCGGACCCCCGATTGTGCCCGGCGGTGGACCAGCGGCGTTTTGGCGGGGATCGGACATCAAGGCGAAAAATTCCGGCCAGGGCGGCGTGCAACTTCGCTACACGCCGAAGAACAGTGAATGGGAATTCGGACTCTACGCCGCGCAGTTTCACGACAAGACGCCATATCTTTATTTCGATGCGAGCAATCCGGCGAACGTGAATGTTGCCACCGGTCGAATCGGTCTGCTGCGCGAAGTCTACGCCGAAAACATCAAGACGTTCGGCGCGAGCGCCACGACGTCGGTTGGCCAGTTGAATCTCGCGGGTGAAGTTTCGATTCGGCGAAACACGCCGCTCGTGAGCGATCCGCAAGTGGTCACGCCGGGCATGACCGCGGACAACGACGCCCACGCGCTCTACGCCGTGGGCAATTCGTTGCACGCCCAGGTGTCCGGCATCTACGTGCTCACGCCAACGGCGCTATGGAAGGGCGGTGTGCTGCTGGGCGAGATCGCGTGGAACGAGCGCACGAGCATCACGAAGAATCCCAAGGCGCTCGATCCCAACACCACGAAGGATGCGCTTGCGGCGCGCTTCATCTTCGAGCCCGCGTACTACCAGGTTTTGCCTGGACTTGATCTCAGCGTGCCGATCGGTCTCGGCTACAATATCGCGGGCCGCTCGTCGGCGGTCTTCAATTTCAACGGCGGCAGTTCACACGGCGGAGATTTCAGTGCCGGCCTCAACTTCACCTACAAGGCCGCCTGGCAGTGGGGCCTCAACTACGTGAGCTTCATCGGCAAGGCGGATGGTTTTCTCACGCCGGCGAATTCGCCCACACCGGTGCTCTCTTACAAGCAGTCGCTGAAGGACCGCGACTTCGTTTCCTTCACCATCAAGCGCGCGTTTTGAACCCTCTGTTTTGCTCCTCTTTGCCATGAACTCATTTTTTTCCCGTTCGTTCGTTTTCGCCGTCGCAACCTTCAGTTGCTGTTCGGCTCCGCTCTTTGCCGGGGTTTCGGCCGATGAAGCTGCCAAGCTCAAAACCACGCTCACTCCCCTCGGCGGCGAACGCGCCGGCAACGCCGACGGCAGCATTCCGTCTTGGGATGGCGGATACACGACAGTCGCTCCGGACTACAAACCCGGGGATGCGCGGCCCGATCCGTTCCCCGGCGAAAAGCCGCTGTATTCCGTCACGGCGCAAAATCTCGCGCAACATGCCGAACGCGTTTCCGAGGGCGTGCAGGCGATGTTGAAAAAATATCCGAACTATCGCCTCGACGTTTATCCCACGCACCGCACCGCCGCCGCGCCGCAGTGGGTTTACGACAACACCTTCGCGAACGCCACCCGCGCAGAGCTCGTCGACGGCGGCTTCGGTTTCAAGGGCGCTTACGGCGGCGTGCCGTTTC
>CBRAFL010000077.1:0-17510 GCA_967755055.1 uncultured bacterium | reverse complement strand
TTCCCAACAAACAGACGACCGACGGTCCCTTCACTCTCAGCGCGTCTACCGATTCGGGACTGACCATTACTTTTTCCGTGGTGAGCGGGCCCGCCATGTTGAGCGGCTCCACCCTCACGCTCACGGGTGCCAGCGGTTGGGTTGTCATTCGCGCTTCGCAAGCCGGCAATGGAGGCACGCTGCCCGCGACGGATGTGACGCGGGAATTTTACGTGAGCGCCGTCGGCCCGCAGATTTACTTCGGTCGCTCTTCGTCGATGACTGAAGACAACATCGCCGCCACGATCGCGCAGGATAACAGCAGCGGTTCCATCATCGGCTATTTGAAAAACTCGGGCCAGGGCTTCGTGTTCAACTTCACTCCGACCAACGCCGGCTCCTTCGAGGGCACCGCACAGGTTTACACCGGCAATTCCGCGACTGCAACGGGAGGAGTGCGCGCAGAATCCGTCAAATCCCCCGAGGGCTCCATCTCGGCTACGACATTCACCATCCGCGGCACCGTCCTGAACGGCATCATCAACGCCACCATCGTCGAGGCCGGTATTTCTTTCACCGCCACAATGCAGCTACAAAGCGGCCCAACCGCCGCGCTCGCGGGTTACTATATTGCTCCGTCCACCAATACAGTGAGCGGCGCAACCTATACAATCGTCGGCACCGATACGCGCGTCTACGTGCTCGCCGTCGCACCCAACCTTCTGGCGGCTGGCAACGGCACGATCACATCGAGTGGCGCCCTCACCGTCACCACGGCCAACAGCGATGTCATCACGGGCTCGATCGATCCCACGACGACAGTCGTCACTGGCTCGCTGCAAAGTTCGAGCTCTGGCACGGTCACGTTTGGTGGAACGAAAAACACCACATCCCGCACCGATCGGCTGATCAATCTTTCCTCGCGTGCTCAAGTCGGTCTCGACGAGCGTCTCCTGATCTCCGGTTTCGTGATCGGTGGCGCCACCTCCAAACCGGTTTTGGTGCGGGCCGTCGGCCCCAGTCTCATCAGTCAGGGAGTCGCCAATGTCCTCACTGATCCGGAGCTTCGAATTTTCCACGGAGCCACCCTCATCGCACAAAACGACAACTGGCCCGATAATCCCAACCCCGCCAACATCACCGCAGCCGCCGCGCGCATCGGCGCTTTCCCTTTGACCAGCAATAGCGAAGCTGCGCTCCTGCTGACGTTGGAGCCCGGGGTTTACACGGCGCTGGTAACAGGCCACGGCAGCACCGGCGTGGCGCTGGCGGAGATTTACGACGCCAGCGAAAATCCGCAGGCCGACTACCAGCGACTCATCAACATTTCCAGCCGCGGCTACGTGAGCGGTGGCGAGAACATTTTGGTCGGCGGTTTCATCGTGACCGGCAACTCGCCCAAACGCGTTCTCGTGCGCGGCGTTGGTCCCGCACTCAGCGCATTCGGCGTCGTCACTCCGCTCGCCGATCCGCAAATCCAAGTTTACAAAAACGGCGTCGTGATCGCGCGAAATGACAATTGGGATACACCTGCCACCGTCGGCACCAGTCAATCCGCTGCGAGTGCTTCCGAGATTTCCGCCGCGAACACTTTGACTGGCGCCAGCGCGTTCCCCGCCTCCGGCAAAGACGCTGCGCTGATCATCACGCTTGCCCCGGGCATCTACACCGCGAGCGTCTCGGGCGCCGCTGGTACGTCCGGTATCGCGTTGATCGAGATCTACGAGATCCCCGAATAACCGTGTCGATTGCCTCATCGGAGGCCGAGGTTGCGTTGTTATTGTGACGCAGAGCCGCGGCTTGCGCATACTTGCAGGCCGCGTTCTCGCCGCCCTTCGACAGGAATTCTTCCGCCAATTATTTTCCTCCTCGTTTCCTCTCGCGCACCGGAAGAAAAACTTTCTTTTTCCGCACATGCTACTCGTCTGCCGCATTGGGCTCGCCTTGCTCGCTTCAACCTTCGCTCTCGCTCCCGCCACCGCGTGGGCCGCGAAAGCCAAAGCGCCACGCGCTGCGGAAAGCACGGCTGCTGCGTATAAAGGCGCAGTGACCGTCGATGCCGCAAGTGGTCAGGTGCTGTTCGAAGATCACGCCGGCGAAGCTAGCCCGCCCGCGAGCATGACGAAGCTGATGACGTTTCTCGTACTCCACGATAAACTCGCGAGCGGTTCGCTCACTTTGCAAACACCCGTCACGGTTGACGCGTCGGATTCCAAAATCGGCGGCACACAAGTCTGGTTGAAAGAGAAGGAAGTCTTCTCCGTCGAGGACTTGCTCTACGCGATGATGATTCAATCCGCCAACGATGCCGCGCACGCGCTCGCGCGCACCGCCGCCGGCTCGCCCGCCGCGTTCGTCGAACTAATGAACGCGAAAGCGCACGAGATCGGAATGACGCACACGACCTTCCGTTCACCGCACGGCTTGCCACCGAGCAACCGGCGCGTCGCCGAGGGAGATCTGACCACCCCTCACGATTTCGCGCTGCTGTGTCGTGAGCTTTTGCTGAAGACCGATGTGCTTTCCTACGCTTCGGTGAAGACTCGCGAATTCGGCAAAGGCGTTCGCGCCCAGCCCGTCGTGATGAATAACCACAATCATCTCCTCGGAAAAATTGCCGGCGTGGATGGACTGAAAACCGGCTTCACGGACGGCGCGGGCTTTTGTCTTTCCGCGACCGCTCTCCGCAACGGCCGACGTATCATTGTTGTGGTCATGGGCTGCCAGGATCGAAAAGTCCGCGACGTCAAAGTCGCCGAACTGATCGAGCGCGGTTTCGCCGCGCTCCCTGCTGGTGGGCCGCCCTTCACCCCTGCCGCCGGTGCGCCGATCACCCGCGCAGCTACGAGCGAAACGTCGCCGATTTCTCCCGCACCGCTCAGTAAAGAAGAAGCTGCCAAGACCGACGAGCCGAGCGTCAAGTTCACGGCTCCGCCGAAGAAAAAATAATTTCCGCCCGGAAAGCCAAGGCCTTCCGGTAACCTATTAGGTTACCGGAATCATGAGTTTCACCTCTGACGAATGCCTGGTGGCTTTCAAAATCGGGTAACCTAATAGGTTACCCGATTTTTTCTTTCACGCTCCGTGCAACGAAGATCGGATGCGCTCAATGCTCGAGCAAAACGACGAGCAACCCCAGAACGCAGAACAGTCCGCCAAGCAAACCGGCCTCCCACCGTTCGAAGTATCCGACTTTGAATCGGCCCAAGCCGACGAGCGCGAGCCAGGTGAATAGCGTCATTCCCGCGAGCGCTCCAACCGCCAGTATCAGGCTGAGTACGACAAAACCGTACCAGCCAAACTTCACGCCCGAGAGGTAAACCGGCAGAAATCCTTCGCAGGGCGAAAGCGTCAGCATGAGGAAGAGTCCACCAATCGCCGCCCAATCACTGCGGCGGGCCGAGACGAGTTCGCTGTCCGTTAACTCGTGCTCCAAATGGCTCTGTTCGGTTTCGTGACCGCATTCTTCAGTCGGATGATGATGACCGCCAGGGACCGCGTGGTGACACACGCCCCGTCCGCTGATCTGTCGCCAGAAATAATAGATGCCCATCAACACCAGCGCGCCGCCTGCAATCCACGGAAAGGATCGGCCCAGTTTCTCATCGAGTTGAAAACCGAACCACGCAATCGCGAGGCCGAGCAAACTTGTGAGAGCGACATGCCCGAGCCCCGCAAACACGGCGACCGCTAGCGTCTTTGTTCGACTCCATTCGCGCGCCCGCGCCACCAGCACGAACGGCAGCCAGTGCGTGGGAATCGCCGCGTGAAAAAACGCCACGGTAAACCCAGTCGCAGCTACGGTGGTGAGAACAGTGGAATTCATGAATCGCTGTGCAGAAAAGTGATAAAGCCAGCGAACGCGCCCGGCTGTCGAACGCGAAGTCTAGCAAGTGCGTCAATCCCCCTCCGGTAAAATCGTTCTCGTTCTCGCTCAGCGTTCTCGTTCTCCTCTCGCTTCGAGACCGATCCCGATCATCCGAAACGCACACGATCCATGTCATCTTCTTCCGCACCCGACGTCCCCGCCGTCCGCGCTTACCTGCTCGGCCTGCAGGATGTCATTTGCCGCGGACTCGAGCAGGACGACGGCGCCGGCCATTTCCAGCAAGACGTCTGGCAACGGCCGGAAGGCGGCGGCGGACGCTCACGCATTCTCACCGAAGGCGGCGTGTTTGAAAAAGCGGGCGTCGGATTCTCGCACGTCACGGGCGCCACACTTCCGGCGTCAGCCACTGCGCATCGCCCCGAACTTGCCGGCAAACCTTGGGAGGCGCTCGGTATTTCACTCGTGCTGCATCCACGAAATCCCTACGCGCCGACCAGCCACGCCAACGTCCGTTTTTTCCACGCGGGTAACATCTGGTGGTTCGGCGGTGGCTTCGATCTCACGCCCTACTACGGCTTCGAGGAAGATGCGATCCACTGGCACCAGATCGCGCGCGACGCCGTATCCCCGTTCGGGCCAAATCTCTACGCGCGATTCAAGAAACAGTGCGACGACTACTTTTTCCTAAAACATCGTAACGAGCCGCGAGGAATTGGCGGCCTGTTTTTTGATGACTTCAACGAACTCGGTTTCGATCAGTCGTTCGCTCTCCTCCGTGCAGTCGGCGACGCATTTCTGCCGGCGTATCGTCCGATTCTCGCTCGTCGCAAAGCATCCGCGTATTCGGATCGCGAACGCCAATTCCAGCTCTACCGACGCGGTCGTTACGTCGAATTCAATCTCGTGTGGGACCGCGGCACGCTCTTCGGTTTGCAAAGCGGTGGACGCACCGAGTCGATTCTCATGAGCCTGCCTCCGCTTGTTCGTTGGGACTATAATTGGAGTCCCGAGCCCGGCAGTGCCGAGGCCAGACTTTACGAGGTTTTCCTCAAGCCGCGCGATTGGGCGACGGCGGAAAATTTATGATTTACGATTTACGACGTATGATTTGGGAGCCTGCATCGATCGAGGGACGCGGCGGCGGTGTTTTCCCATCATCAATCATACATCATCCATCATAAATTCCCGATGACTTCCCGCGAACGTTTCCTCGCCGCGTGCGCCCGCCAGCCGCTCGATCGTCCTCCTCTCTGGATCATGCGCCAGGCCGGTCGTTATCTACCGGAGTACCGCGCACTGAAGGCGAAGTCGTCGTTCCTCGAAATGGTGCGCACGCCCGCACTCGCCACCGAGGTGACGTTGCAACCACTGCGCCGTTTTGCGCTCGATGCCGCGATTCTGTTCTCTGACATCCTCGTCATCCCCGAAGCGCTCGGCCAGGGTTATCACTTTCGCGATGAAGGCGGTATTGGCATGGAGTTCCGTCTCGATACGCGCGCTCAAATCGACGCTCTCGCTCCCGCTCACGCCGTGCCCGAGCGCCTTCATTACGTCGGCGAAACGCTTCAACTGCTGAAGAAAGAACTCGCCGGCGAAAAAGCTCTGCTCGGTTTCGGAGGCTCTCCGTGGACGCTCGCGACTTACATGGTTGAAGGCGGAAGCTCGGATGAATTCGAGCGCATCAAACAATTATTCTACACTGATCGTCCGGCGTTCCACACGCTCTTGGAGAAACTCACCGCTTCGCTCATCGCGTATTTTCAGATGCAGATTCGCGCCGGCGCCGACGCGATTCAGATTTTCGATTCGTGGGGCGGCATCATCGCTGGACACGATTACGAAGCCGCCTCGCTCCAATGGATTCGCCGGATCGTTTCCGCGCTGCCGCCGGATTTTCCGATCATCCTTTACGCGAAAGGCACCGCGCCGCATCACGCCGCACAGGCCGCCACGGGTGTCCGCGTACTCAGCGTCGATTGGACCAGTCAATTGCCCGCGCTCGTTCGTCAACTCGACGTGGCAGGCACGCCCGTCGCCGTCCAAGGCAACCTCGATCCCGTGTTACTCAACACCACGCCCGCCATCGTCGGACACGAATCTGCGCGGTTGCTTGAATCGATGCGAGGACACCGCGGACACATTTTCAATCTCGGCCACGGCATTTTACCCCAGGCGAAAATCGAATGCGTGGAAGCGCTCGTGGAAACCGTGGTTGGCTGGAAGTAAAACGCTCTCGATGAAGGAAAGCGCGCCACATCGGTTCATCCCCCAAATTCGCAACTCGCGAATTTTCGTCTACGCTGATCGGTAATCCGTGGCTCTTTCTGAATTTAAATCGATTGCCGTACTCGGCGCCGGGGTGACGGGCTTGGTGGCGGCTCACCGACTTACTCAGCTTGGCCATCGCGTTCGCGTCTTCGAACAATCCGATCGCGTCGGCGGCGCGGTCCGAACTGAGCGATGCGACGGATGGCTGATCGAAGCGGGCCCGAATTCGCTGCTCTCTGGAGAACCCGCATTGACGCGCTTGGTGGATGAGCTCGGGCTTTCGCAACAAGTGATTCACGCGAGTCCTTCGGCGAAGAATCGCTACATCGTTCGTCGTGGCCGCCTGATTAGCGCACCGCTCTCGCCGCCCGCATTTCTAACTTCGCCCCTTTTCTCACCTCTTGGAAAAATCCAAATTCTGTCGGAGTTGCTCGCGCGCCGTCGCGTCCGGACCAGCGATGTCTCGTTAACGGAGTTCGTCCGCGGACATTTCGGCAATGAGTTTGTCGACTACGCGCTGACTCCGTTTGTGAGCGGCGTTTACGCAGGAAATCCAGCCCGCCTTTCCGCGCGTTATGCGTTTCCGAAATTGTGGAAGCTCGAGCAAACTCACGGTTCGCTTCTTCGCGGACAAATCGCGGAAGCCAAGGCCCGGCGAAGCCGGGGCGAATCCGTGCCAGCAATTTTTTCGTTCGCTCGTGGACTACAAACATTAACTGACACGCTCGCGAGCCGGCTCCTGGCTGGTGCGATTGCCTTCAACGCCGCACTGGACGCGATTACGCCCGGAGAAAAATGGAACGTTATCTGGAATCAAGCTGATGGTACGCACACGCAGGCGTTCGATGACATCGTCGTGGCCTTGCCCGCCCACGCACTCGCACGCCTGCGCATCGGCTCGCTCGCCGAACGCCCGCTCGCCGCACTCGATGGCATGGAGCACCCGCCGGTCACCTCGCTTTTCCTCGGATTTCGCCGCGAGCAAATTGCCCATGGCCTCGACGGATTTGGCGCGCTCGTCCCTGCGGTGGAAAAACGGCCTCTGCTTGGCGTGCTGTTTTCTTCTTCACTGTTTCCGCAACGCGCGCCCGATGGTCACGTTGCGCTCACGGTGATGATCGGCGGTACGCAGCGGCCTGAGCTCGCGTCGCTGCCGCTCGATCAGCTTCTCGCGCTCGTGCTTCCGGATCTTTCGCAGTTGCTCGGCATCAGCGGCGATCCGGTGTTTGTGCGACAGACCTTCTGGCCTCGGGCGATACCACAGTACAATCTTGGATACGAACGCTTCAGCGCGGCAATGGCGCTCACCGAACGCAGTCATCCGCGCTTGCACATCGGTGGACAGGCCCGCGACGGCATTTCGCTTCCCGCCTGTGTGGCCGCGGGAGAAAAACTCGCCACGCGCGTCGCCGGTTGAGTTGACCGTTCACCGATTCCTCTAATTTTGCGCTTCTTGCGCAACGTTTGAGCAAACGAGCCGTCGCTCATCGAAAGGCGACAGCCGATCTTTTCCCGTAACGGCGAGGCTTCCATCGCGAACGGCTTACCTCCCCCCTTGACTCACTTCCCACCCCGCCTACCCTCGCCCACTTTTCTTTGGCATGGCCCACGATCTGAAAGACACTCTACAACTTCCGAAAACGGACTTCCCTATGCGCGCAGGCCTCGCGCAGCGCGAACCGGGAAGAGTTGCCCACTGGGAAAAGACCGGTCTGTACGCGGCAATTCAGAACAAGAATAGCGCCGCCAGTCCGGATAAAACCTTTGTCCTCCACGATGGCCCGCCATTCACGAACGGCGACGTTCACATCGGCACCGCGCTGAACAAGACGCTCAAGGATCTCATCTTGCGGTACAAGTCGATGCGCGGGTTCCGCACGCCGTACGTTCCTGGCTGGGATTGCCACGGTCTGCCGATCGAGCAGAAGGTCGCTCGCGAACTGCGGGACAAAAACGAAACCGTCACGACCGCCGAGCTTCGCGCGCTGTGCGATGGCTTTTCCGAATCCTGGATCGCAACGCAAACGGCGCAGTTCAAACGCATCGGCGTTCTCGCCGATTGGGAAAACGAATACAAAACGAAGTCGCCCGCTTTCGAAGCCGACATCCTGCGCACGTTTTCCGCCTTCATCGAGCAGGGCCTCGTTTACCGCAGCAAGAAACCGGTTTACTGGTCGATCCCCTTTGAAACCGCGCTCGCCGAGGCCGAGATCGAGTACAAAGATCACGTCTCCATCGCGATTTGGGTGAAGTTCGCCGTGCCGGCCGACGAAGCCGCGAAGTTTAATTTACCCTCTGACAAGCCGCTCTTCGTTGTCATCTGGACAACGACGCCGTGGACGATTCCCGCGAACCTCGCGATCGCCGTTCATCCTGAAGTGGACTACGTCGTTGCGGATCTCGGTGCGGAGCGCGTGATTGTCGCCGAAGCGCTGCTTGGCGGCGTGCTCTCCGCAGCGAAAATCGACAGCACTCCTGTGATCGCGGCGAAAATCAAAGGTGCCGCGCTCGAAAAGCTGGCAGCCCGTCATCCGTTTATCGATCGCGCATCGCCGATTGTTCTCGCCGATTACGTCACCACCGACAGCGGCACCGGCGCGGTGCACACCGCTCCGGGCCACGGCGCGGACGATTATCTCACCGGTCTAAAATACAGTTTGGAAATTTACTGTCCGGTCGGCAGCGACGGCAAATATCTCGACGACGGCAAAGTGCCGTCGGATCTCGTCGGGTTGACCACGCTCGAGACCGTCGAAGATCTCGAAGCGAAGCGGCCGGCGCCCGCAAATCTCGGCGTGCTGAAGAAACTCGCCACCGCCGGTGCGCTGCTGGCGAAGGCAAAATACACGCATAGTTATCCGCATTGCTGGCGCTCAAAAACGCCGATCATTTTCCGCGCGGTCGATCAGTGGTTTGTCTCGTTGGACAAAGCCGGCCACCGCGCCAAGGCCCTCGAAATCATCAAGCAGGTCGAGTTTATCCCCGGCTGGGGTGAAGCGCGAATCCGTGGTGCAGTCGAATCGCGTCCCGATTGGTGCGTCAGCCGCCAACGCGCGTGGGGCGTTCCGATTCCGGCATTCTACGACGCGAAGAAAACCGGTTTCCTCGACGCGGGCGTCACGCGAGCGATCGCCGACAAAATCGAAAAGCTCGGCACGAATTTCTGGTACGACGCCACGACGGCGCACATCCTCGAGGGCGTGACGCTTCCCGCTCACTGGCCGGCCGCGACCGAGCTCGTTTGCGGTCGTGACACCCTCGACGTCTGGCTCGACTCCGGCTCCTCGCACGCCGCTGTGCTCAAACGCCATCAAGGTGACACTCGCTGGCCCGCTGATCTTTATCTCGAAGGCAGCGACCAACATCGCGGCTGGTTTCAGTCATCGCTTTGGACGAGCGTGATCGCTTTCGATAAAGCTCCGTACAAATCGGTCCTAACGCACGGTTTTATCGTCGACCAGGAGCGAAACAAAATCTCGAAAAGTTCGACGTACGAGAAACCGCAAACGAGCGACGCTTACGTCGCTGATTACGGCGCTGACGTAATCCGGCTTTGGATATCCTCGCAGGACTTCCGGAATGACATTCCGATTTCGAAGGAAATTCTTTCGCACGTTGGCGAAACCTACCGACTGATTCGCAACACGCTGCGCTATCAGCTTTCAAACCTGTTCGATTTCGAAGCCGCACGCGACTCCGTCCCCGTTGAACAGATGGACACGCTCGATCGCTGGGCGCTGCATCAGACCGCGTCGTTGATTCGCGACTGCACCGTCGCCTACGAGAATTACGAATTCCACCGCGTCTATCAGCTCTGCAATCACTTCTGCTCGGTCACGCTGTCGGCGACTTATCACGACATCTTGAAGGATCGGCTCTACACGCTCGGAACGCACTCGCCGTTGCGCCGTTCGTCGCAAACCGCGTTGCATCACATCTTCCAATCATTGGTTAAGGTGCTCGCTCCCATCCTCGTGTTTACGACGGATGAAGCGTGGGGCTACGCGACTTCAAATGCCGAATACACCGACGATTCCGTTCATCTGCAGGAATGGCCGGTTGCCCCTTCGAGTTGGACGAACTCCGATATCGAAGCCGACATCGCAGTGCTGCTGAAGGTTCGGGCACAAGTAAACGAGGCGATCGAACCTCAACGCGCCGCCGGCAAGCTCGGAAAATCGCTGGACGCCGCGATCACCCTCGCCATCTCCCCCGATGATGCGATGTTCCGCGTCCTCGAAAAACACCGCGATTTTCTTCCTGAACTCTTCATCGTTTCCCATGTCACTCTCGCCCCTGCCATGGGAGCCGTGTTTAACGCGAGCGTCCGTCCTTGCAGCGAGCTTGGTTTCGCTCGGTGCCCGCGCTGTTGGCGCTGGGTACCAACGTTGATCTCGAGTTCACTCGGGGACGTTTGCCCGCGCTGCACCGAGGCCTTGAAGACCTGATTTTTTTGGTCCCCTCAAACTCCCCATGGTCAAGAACAACAAAAAACCCGCCAAGTCCAAAGTCGCAAAACTCGTGCTGAAAAAAAAGCCGGCCGCGCCGATCAAGGCAAAGCCGGTTAAATCAGCGCCCCCCGCTCGACCCGCGAAACCCGCGCCGCCGGCGAAGGAAAAACCGGCGCCCGTCATTCGAGCCACCAAAGCCGTTAAAATTTCTCCCATCATGGAAAAGCCCTCTAAGAAAAACGCTCTACGCGACAGCATTCTGAAGCGCAAAGCACCTGCCAAACCGATTGCATTCAGCCTCGATGAGGTTCGGGAAATCGCGAAAACCGTCGTGCCGAAGGCCGGAACGACTGAAGACAAGCCGCAGAAAGCAGCCAAGGCCGCCGCTTCGAAAATCGCGCTCGCGCTGGAAAAACCGGCCAAGCCAAATCACATTAAGGCCGCATCGCTGTCCGATATTCTGGGCTTCAATCCCAAGCGCACCAGCGTTCCCGATCCGTTCGAAGGCGTTGAAGTCCCAGAAAAGTTTAAGCGGTTTTACCGCCTTCTGCTCGACCTCCGGAAGCATCTCACCGAGGGAATCGAACTTCATTCCGAAGAGACGCTGAAGCGTTCCAGCAAAGATGATTCCGGCGATCTCTCGAGCTACGGCCAGCACATGGCCGATGCCGGCACCGACACCTTCGACCGCGACTTCGCTCTGAGCCTCGTCTCCAGCGAGCAGGAAGCGCTCACGGAAATCGATGCTGCGATCAAGCGTATCCACGACGGCAGCTATGGCGTGTGCGAAATCACGCAGAAGCCGATCGCCAAGGAGCGTCTGCTCGCGGTTCCATTCACCCGCTACTCGGCGGAAGCTCAGAAGGATCTTGAGAAAAATCGTTACCGCACCCGCACCGCGGGCGGTCTCTTCGGCGAACTGGGCGAAGAAGGTGGCAAGATCATGGATGAGGATAGTGGCGGCGACGAGTAAGCGACGGCGCCGCGCACACCTTTCGATTGAAGCCGACCAACACGTCTCCCGCCGACCACGGTCACGTCGCTGCTCCTCTTGAGGGGCAGTCGACGGCTGCGGCAACGGAAGCCGTTCCGATCGGCCGTCGTGTAAAGGCATATCGGCTCCTACTTGTTATTGCAGTTGTTGTTTTAGGGTTGGATCAACTCACCAAAGCTTGGATTGCCGCACATCTGCCTTTCGGCACATATGGAGAGCCTCACGCAATTCGGCTGGTTAAAGGCGTCTTCTATCTCGTTCACGTGGGCAACACGGGAGCAGCGTGGAGTCTCTTCACCGGCAAAAGCGTGATCCTTGCTGTTCTGGCCGGAGCGACCCTCGTCGCCATTTTCCTCTGGCGTCACGCCCTCGGGTTACGTGATCGCATTTCGCAAATTAGCTTCGGTCTGCTGTGTGGCGGAATCGCCGGCAACCTGCTCGACCGTTTGTTGCACGGACACGTGATCGACTTTCTCGACCTGCATATCGGCACGTATATCTATCCGACGTTCAACGTCGCCGATTCCGGAATCTGCGTCGGAGTTTGTCTCTACCTCTGGCACTCACTCCGCACTTCGGAGTGAGCGCGTAGCGAACTACGCCGGGATGCGGCGCCGCTCGATGTAGCCGCGCCGGTTACGGCGCGGATGGCGTCCTCTGAAATCATTCCACGTTCGCGATCTGCTCGCGCACGCGTTCCAACTCGTTCTTCAGCTCGATCACCGCGCGTGAGATCGTGAGATCATTTGCTTTGCTACCGATGGTGTTCACTTCGCGCCCGATTTCTTGAAGAATAAATTCGGATTTGCGGCCGATTTCCGCCTCAGATTTGAGCAACGCGGAAAATTGTTCGAAGTGGCTTTTGAGCCGCGTCAGCTCTTCGGTGACGTCACAACGATCCGCGAATAACGCGATTTCTCGCAGAACCCGGTCGTCGTTCACATCGAGTTCGAGACCTGCCGTGCGTAAACGTTGCATCAACAACTCGCGGTAACCCGGCGCCACCACGGGCGCGCGTGCAGCGATGATATCGACGTGACTGCGCAACAGCGCCAGCCGCGTGATAAAATCAACCAACAGCGCTTCGCCCTCTTGCGCGCGCATCGCCACAAAACCGCGCAACGCTTCCGCCACAACCACCGCGACGACCGGCGCCGCCTCTTCCACAGCAGGCACGGTCGCGGCCATCCGCTGCGAATTCGCCACGGACCAGAGCAACTCCGCCGTGGGTTCGAATGCGAGACCACGCGTTGCCGCGAGCGCAGCGAGGCGATCGATCGCCGCATTTACTTCGACTTCATTCCATACGATTTCACCGGCGCCGCGCGCTCCCGTCAGTTCGACGACGACGCTGATCCGTCCCCGCGAAGCGACCTTTCGCACCTGTTCCCCGACGGACGCTTCAAGGCTCTCCCATTTGTCCGGCAGGCGAATCGCAAGATCCAGCGTCTTGCGATTTACGGAGCTCACCTGAGCCGTGAGCGTGTAGCCGTCGATTGAACCCGTGGCGCGGCCGTAGCCGGTCATGCTTTTCATTGCAGGAAGTAACGAGGATCGAGGCGCATGTGGCAAGAGGGCGCATCTGCGGGTTGTCGAGTAGCGCGGGCTTCCAGCCTGCACCGAACAACGAACGATGCAGGCAGGGACGCCTGCGCTACGCGATCGCGACGCCCGTGTCGTTGTTCCTATTTACCCTTCAGCAGCGCCTGCACCTGGCTCACATCTTTGTCGCCGCGGCCAGAAAGATTGATGATCAAAATCTCGTCCTTCCGCATCGCCTTCGCGCGCTTCAAGCCGTGCACCAACGCGTGCGTGCTCTCGAGTGCCGGGATGATCCCTTCAAGCCGCGAACACTTCTGGAAAACGTCGAGAACCTCATCATCGAACGCATAGGCAAATTGGATTCGCTGCTTCTCACGATAAAACGCATGCTCCGGTCCGATCGCCGCGTAATCCAGCCCCGCGCTCACCGAATGCGTCAGCTCGATCTGGCCATCTTCATTCTGCAAAATGTAGGTCTTCGCGCCCTGCAGAACCCCTAATTTTCCGCCCTCGAATCGCGCGGCGTGCTCGCCTCGCGTGATGCCCCGACCGCCGGCCTCAACGCCGATCAGGCGCACGGCAGTGTCTTCCAAAAACTCGAAGAAAAATCCAATGGCGTTCGAGCCGCCGCCGACACACGCGATCATTTCATCCGGCAGCCGGCCCTCGCGCGCGAGGATTTGCTCCTTCGTTTCCTGGCCGATCACGCGATGAAAATCGCGCACCATCATTGGATACGGATGCGCGCCCAACGCTGAACCGAGAATGTAATGCGTTCCGCGGACATGCGTCACCCAGTCGCGCATCGCTTCGTTGACTGCGTCCTTCAACGTCTTCTGGCCCGACTCCACGCTGCGCACTTCCGCACCCATGAGCCGCATGCGAAACACGTTCAGCGCCTGCCGCTCCATATCGACCGCGCCCATGTACACGACGCACTCGAGTCCAAACTTCGCACAAACCGCCGCCGTCGCCACGCCGTGCTGACCCGCGCCGGTCTCCGCGATAATTCGCTTCTTGCCCATCCGGCGAGCCAGCAGAGCCTGCCCGAGGGCATTGTTGATTTTGTGGGCGCCTGTGTGCAGCAGGTCTTCCCGCTTCAAATAAATTTTCGCTCCACCGCAGTACTCCGTGAGTCGTTCGGCAAAATACAACTCGGTGGGACGCCCCGCGAACTCCTTCAGGTGATGGCGTAGCTCAGTAAGGTAAGCCGGATCTTTCCGCGCCTCGTCGTAAGCGACACCGAGTTCCTGCAGCGCTGTCATCAATGTTTCCGGCACAAAAACCCCGCCATAACGGCCGAAGCGTCCCGCCGAATCCGGCAACGAGAATCGATCGATGGTGACTGCTTCCTGGGTCGATGTAGGCATGGCGAACGACAGAGTGAGCCACCGCGACTCGGAGAGGCAAACCGCTTTTCAATTCTCTCGCCGTCGGCACCGCTCGATCACTCACACTCGTTTCAACGTCACCAGCGTCAGGTCGTCGCGCTGTGCCGACTGCCCGGAGAATCGATGCACGCTTTCCAAAATCCCATCGTTCATTTCCCGCGCGCTGCGGCCATGGAGCGCGCGAACTGTATCGGCAAGTCGGGGGCCCGCGAATTCCTTGTCCTCTTCATTGGGCGTTTCGGTGAGTCCGTCCGTGTAGAGCACGAGCACATCGCCCAGCCGGAAACTCTCCGTACGGTCCGTGATCGCGCCGGTAAAAACTTCATCTGGCACCATGCCGAGCGGCATGCCGTCAGATCCGACAAACTCTTCCACCGCTCCACCACCAGCGTCAGTTGACCGCGAAATGAGAGGCAGTTCATGACCTGCACGGGCAAATGTCACTTCGTTGCGCATCGTGTCGATCACCGCATACAGTAACGTGATGAACGTCCCCTGCTCGATATCTTGCGCAAGGACGCTATTCAGCTCCGTCAAAGTTCTAGCGGGAGAATCGAATCGCGGGGCGATCTGTCGCAGATTCGTCCGGCAAATCGCCATCAATAACGACGCCGGAATCCCCTTTCCCGATACGTCCGCCACGGCCACGCCAAGTCGGGTCGGTGACAACAGAAACAGATCATAAAAATCACCGCTCACCTTCTGTGCGGCCTGATATCGCGCATCGATCTCGAGTCCATTAAATTGGGGCATCCCGCGCGGCAGCAGCATTTGTTGAATTCCGCTCGCAAGGGAGAGATCGAGATCGAGCTGTTTCTTTTCGATCTGGAAATTCAAAATCTCGGCATTGTGCAATGCGAGCGCCGCCAGTTCCCCGAGCGATTTCATCAGTGAGAAATCGTTCTCCGTGAATGGTTCACCATCCGAGGAATTCGCCGCCGCCAACACCCCGAAAAAACGGTCGTTGAACTTCAGCGGCACCGCGATCAACGAGCGTACCGTCAACGCAGGATCATGGTGACGCACCACGCGGGGGTCGGCATTTGCATCCGCCACCAACTGGCCTTCGCCGGTGCGCAACACTTCCCCGACGACACCTTCGTTATCCGGAAAACTTTCAGATTTCAGCACTTGTTCGATGAAGCGCGCGCGCGTCGCGAGCTTTTCGCGCACCGTGGGCGGCAACGGACGATGCGGCGGAAACAGCCCTTCCACCGCCACGCTACGCATCTGCCCATCTGCGGTGCGTTGAAACAGACACGCACTCAACGCACCCGAACACAGGATCGCTGCGTGCACGATGCGTTGGGGCAATTCATCGCGTGATGCGCCTTCGCCCAACGCCACGACCATGTGATGCATGAAATCAACGACGAGCTGACGCTCCTGCGCCAGCTGCTGTTTTTCTTCCTCCGCGCGCTCCGCTCTCCGTTGCGCCGAGTAAATCGGAAACAGCATGGCGGCCACGCCAAGAATCATGCCGAGAAAAAGCACGAAGATCATCGTCCGATAGCGTTGGCCGAGACTCTCAGCCGGGCAAATACCGATTCGCAGTATCGTCACGCCCTCGCATCGTCAAACCCCTCACGCGCTTGCGCGACGTCCCGTGACCCGTGCTTGCCGCGTTACTTTTGCGCCACCCGATTTTTCAAAAACGCGAGCACGTCCTGAAACTTCGACCGGTTCGATTCGTCGGCGCTCACGAGATTTTCATGCGCTTCCAGCACCAGCCGGGCTTGCTCGAGCTCGGATTGATCGCGGCACTGAAGCGCCTGCTCGTTTTGGCCAAACCCCATCGAAAAGTCTCCAGCATCCACCGTGAGCAGACGGTGCAGCCCCAAATTTCGCACGAGCTCCAGATTGCGAGGCCCCATCCTCGTCAGCACCAGACTGCCCCCACCCGGCCGCTTTTTCAGATCGAGCGCAATGCCCGCGAGGACACCGAGAAACGTGCTATCCATACTGGTGCAGTGGAGGAAATCGAAAACGAATCGCGTCTTCCCCTGCTGAAGCATCTCCGTAACGAAGTCTCGAAGACACACGCTGTTCTGAAAACACGCGCGTCCGCTGATGCGAACCACGACAGGATCGGAGTAGGCATCGACGAGATAAACCGGCTTGGTGGCGGCGTCAGGCATCACAGAATGTCAAAATCAGTAGTCCTCTCTTCGGTACAAATTCCCCAAAATCGACAGGGGTGCAAACTCGACCATATGATGCGAACGTAACGTTTTGCTGCCGAAGATTCCACCGCTGCGCCAGGCTAAGACTGTGTCGCAGAAATTAGTTCCGCGCCACGATCTGGCGAAGCACGTAAGGCAGAATACCGCCGTGTTGGTAGTAATCGATTTCGATTGGAGTATCGATGCGGCAACGCACGGGGACCAGATGCACATGTCCTTCTTTACTCGTTATCCGCAAGGTGAGGTCTTGTTGAGGCTTCAGCGCCATGCTCAAACCCAACACGTCGAAGGTTTCGAAACCGTCGAGCTTCAGCGTTTGGGCCGTCGTGCCTTCCTTGAACTGCAACGGCAGCACACCCATGCCAACCAGATTGGAGCGATGAATCCGCTCGAAGCTCTGGGCCACAACGACCTTTACGCCTAGGAGATTGGTGCCTTTCGCCGCCCAATCGCGCGACGAGCCCGTGCCATACTCCTGACCCGCAAGAATGATGAGCGGAGTGCCTTGTGTGATGTGCTTCATCGCCGCGTCGAAGATCGGCATCTTCTCGCCTGTCGGCTGATAAATCGTGCTGCCACCTTCTTCGCCGCCGAGCATGAGATTCTTGATTCGAACGTTCGCGAACGTACCGCGGGTCATGATACGGTCGTTGCCGCGACGGGAGCCGTAGGAGTTGAAGTCCTCGAAAGTCACCGCGTTCTCCAAAAGGAATTTGCCCGCGGGCGAACTCTTCTTGATCGCGCCAGCAGGTGAGATGTGGTCCGTCGTCACCGAATCGCCGAAAATACCCAGCGCCCGCGCCCCGGTGATTTCCGTGATCGTCCCCGGCTGCATGCTGAAATCCGCGAAGAACGGCGGCTCCTGAATGTAGG
>CBRAFL010000076.1:0-17673 GCA_967755055.1 uncultured bacterium | reverse complement strand
GCTGTTTCCGGAGATCGAAGTTCGAAGTTCGGAAAACAGCAGGCACGGAGGCCTGCCGCTACATTAACCACCGAACCGCTTGACGAGTTCTTCGAGCGTCACGTCGGCAAGCGAGGCCACGCGCAGATCGACGTGTGAAAAATCGTGATGCGCGGTGGAGAGGTTGGGTGCGGCGACAGTCCACAGATTCGCGCGTTTCGCGGCGAGTGAACCGGTGTGCGAATCTTCAAACGAGATCGCTTCATGGCCGCGTAAGCCGAAGTGATTTAGGACAAGTTTATAGAGATCGGGCTCGGGCTTCGGCGAAGGGGCGTCCTCGCGACAGGCGAGGAACGCGAAACGGTCGAGCAAACCAACACGTGCCAGCTGAGGTTCAACCCAGGCGTGTTCGGAATTGGAGGCGAGTCCGACGCTCAGATCCGCGGCGCGCGCGGCATCGAGCAACTGGACAACTCCCGGCAGCACGGGTTGACTAAGAATGAGTTCGTCTTTGCGGGCGCGGCGCTCGACTTCGAGCGCGACGCGATCTGCATGAGGACTGAAGCCGTGCCACGGATCGAACGCGTAATCGGCGTGACCGACGTTGTGCACGAAGAGCGCGCGATCGAAGACGACGCCGTGTGCAACGTGCACGGCGCCGTAGGAGTCGATCAACGGCGTTTCGGTGTCGACGATCAGTCCATCAAAATCAAATACAAGAGCACGGATCATGTTTGCCGGGAGTAGGACGGAAAATTATGCTGAAGCAATGGAAGGGTGAACTTCCGTGTGCACCGATCCGGATACGTACGACACGGAGGCTTGTGCGCCTCTGGCGCACGTTTCTAGAACCGGCCCAAACACGGACGACACGGAGGTCGTCCCTCCATTCGAGGTGCGCCGAGGCGAGCGACGGAGTTTTGAACCTACAGCGAATGAATCGATCATTTAGCGAGGAGTCCCGTCGGCAGACCGTCGATGCTGTGCTGGTTTTTTTCGGCCCAATAGGCGGCAAGATCTTCGGGCGATTTCTTTTTCGCCCAATCGTTGAGGAGCTGGCGATCGCCTTGATAGTCGAAGAGCGGTACGGCGAAACCGCAGGAGGTTTGGACGCTCTCGATCCCAGCGACGATAAGTTGTCGTTCACCCGGAATCGGCTCGCCAAACAGTGGACGAAGTTGGGTCCATTCCGCGTCGTGCGGTCGCACGGCTCGGCCACTCCCGTAGAGGCGCAAGATCAGCGGCGCATTGGCGAACGCACAAAACATGAAGGTGATCCGGCCGTTGTCCGCGAGATGCGCAGCGGTTTCGCTTCCGCTGCCGGTACAGTCGAGATACGCGACACAACGCGAACTGAGGATGCGAAATGTATCGAGACCCTTGGGCGAGAGATTTACCCGACCGGTCGTGGGCGCACTGGCGACGAAGAATATTTTTTGCGCAGCAATGAATTCCTGGTGGGTCGCATTTAACTCGGAAAATAACTTCGACATGGTGAGCGGAGGTTGCGGTTAAAGGACGGAGCTGCGGCTCACCCGGAGGTTACGCGCCTATGGCGGCGCCGAGGCGACCAGTGGTTCGCCCTACCTACAGCCCCTGCGTATCAACGAGCCAGATGAGCGACGCGAGGGCGGCGGCGCCGAGGTGGAGTTCGCGTGGATTCACTTTGTCGATACTGTCGATCGTGGTGTGATGATAATCGAAGTAGCGCTGCGAATCCGGCGTGATTTCGGCCACGGGCACGCCCTGGAGCATAAGCGGGCTGACGTCTGCGCCGGCCGCGCCTTTACGAAAATGCCAGATGCCCCAGGGCTCGAAAAGCGAGTGCCAGCGCGCGGCGCGGAGATGAGCGTCGCCCTGAGTGCTGCCGAGTTCGAAACCAGTGGGTCCAAAGCCGCCGTTATCGGACTCGACGGCGAACACGTGTCGCTCGCCGGAAGATTTCGCCGTGGCAGCGTAGGCGAGGGCGCCGTTCAGAGAATTTTCCTCTGAAGTGAAGAGCACGCAGCGCAGCGTGTGACGCGGCTTTAGACCGAGCGCTTGGAAGAGGCGCAGCACTTCGATCGACTGGACCACGCCGGCGCCGTCATCGTGCGCGCCGGGAGCGACGTCCCACGAATCGAGATGGCCGCCGACGAGAATGATTTGATCGGGGAATTCGCTGCCGCGGATTTCGCCGATGACGTTGTGCGAAGGGGCATCAGGCAACCATCGCGCATTGATTTTGAGTTCGACGCGAAGCTTCGGGTCGGAAGAAAGCGCGGAGGAAAGGCGATCAGCGGCACGCGTTGAAAGCGCGGCGGCGGGAATTTTTACGGTGTTCGGCGGAAATGTCGTGTTGCCCGTGTGAGGCACGTCGTCGAGCGATTGCGTGAGCGAACGGGTGAGCGCACCAACGGCGCCGAAGCTCGCCGCGGCGGCGGGACCGCGATTGCGTTGGTCGCCGGCAGCGCCGTAGGCCGCACCTGGTCGATAAACGCCGGGGCTCATCGGGCGGTTGAAGAAGATTATTTTGCCCGCGATTTTCTCGCGGCCGAGCGCGGCGAGCTCGTCGAGCGAATGGACTTCGATGACCTCAGCGTTGAGTCCGCCAGCAGGCGATGCGCCGGAACCGCCGAGTGCGAGCGCCGTGAGTGCTGTGGCGTCGCCGCGGCTCGGCAAAATGCGCGCGGATTCGCGCGCACCGCGCTCCCAATGTGGAACGGTGACGTCTTGTTTGTAGACACGGTCGACCTTCATCGAGATGAGCAGGCGTTCGGCCCACACAACGGCGCGCTCGAGGGACTTTGAGCCGCTGAGGCGGCCGGGGCTTTCCGAGGTGAGCGTGCGGAGATTTTCAAACGCGTGCGCGTGCGTGAGTGCTTCCTGAAAGACTCGATCGATGGTTTCAGCGTCGGAGGAAAGCCCGGAAGGTTGCGCGGTAAGAGGCGCGGCGGTGGGCGGGTTGACGCTGGCGGGAAGACTTTGTGCCGAGGCTGCGAGCGGAAGAAGGGCGGACAAAAGAAGAGCGATGCGCATCCCGGGAGATTTGCGTGAGTGGTCGGTAAGACAAGTCAGGGGCGAATACAGTGATGCGTTAATTCGATCACGACACCGGCCGATGTAGCGCAGGCTTCCAGCCTGCACTCCTATGCAGCCAGGATGGCTGCGCTACCTCTGAGCGGGTGGTGGAATCGTGGCGCGGCGAATGAGCAACCTACGAAAACCGAACTCAGAACCACTTCTTCTTTTTCAGGTACAGGACCATCAAAAATGTGGTCAAAAACGTGAGCGCCAGTGCGTAGACGTAGCCGTGCGGTGAGCTGAGCTCGGGCATGTGCTCGAAATTCATTCCATACCACGTGCCGATCAGCATCGCCGGAATCGTGACCGCGGTCAGCGCGGTGAGAAATTTGATTCCCTCGTTGGCCTCGAACGCGGCTTTGTTGAGGTAGATGTCGAACGCCATCAGCAAACGTTCGTGATAACTCACCGCGGTTTCCTCGAGGCGGGCAAGGTTGTCGCGCAGATCGCGAAAATACGGGAGCATGATCGGGCGGATCAGTTTGCTGTCACCGCGCGCGATGCGGTCGATCAGGTCGCGTTGCGGGCGAACGATGCTGCGCAGCCGCGAAAAATCCGTGCGGACATGAAGGATTTCGTTCACGAAGTTTTCGCCGGACCGTTTTGCGAGGACGATTTCCTCGATTTCTTCGAGCTCAGTACCGAGTTCGACGATGCACGGCTGATAATTATCGACGAGGAGATCGAGCAATGAGTGAGCGAGCCGGTCCGGACCGCGCGCGACGACGCCGGTGGCTTTGACGACGCGATCGATCATCGTCTGCACGGATTTTAGCGGCGTGCGGTGAAAGGTCACGAGGTACTCTTTGCCGAGGAAGAAATCCAGTTCGGTGCTGGCGAATTTATCGGTGCGCGAAAAATCCACCGCGTGCGTGACGATGAAGAGATACGTTTCGTAGTCCTCGATTTTCGGAAGCGAGCTGGGGGTGAGACAGTCCTCGATGGCGAGCGGGTGAAATTGGAAAACGTTTTCGAGAACGGCTTTCGTTTCCTCATCGGTTGGATTATCGAGATCGACCCAGAGGATGAGGCCTTTGTCGGCGCCAACGAGACGCAAGGCTTCGAGCTCGAGATCGCGGCCGACGAGCTTGCCCTCATTGAAAACGAACGAGTGGATCATGGCGGCGAAGCTAGGAGTTTGTCGGACTTTGGGCCGATCGGCGTACGAGTTGCGGGGACATGCCTCTCCAGGTGACTGCTGCCTCCCAACAAACTCCTAAGCGGCACTTCGTGCCCGGAAAAACCCCGGTCTCTGTCCACTTTTTCAGCGCGCAGCGCTGCCTTAGCAGCCTGTTGGGAGGGAACTGTCGCTGGCGGGGCCACATTTTCGTCACAACGGTGATGTTTAATGGCAAAGTCCGACAGGCTGCTGCTAGGCGGGACCGAGCAGCTTGTTTTCGGCGGCGGTCAAAACTTTCACGAACTCGTCGGGCGTGGGAGCAGTAAGAAAGGCTTCGCGGTTTCCGGCATCTTTCAACAAGCGGCACAGTGTACTCAGAACCTGGAGATAGTCGCCGGGCCGCGCTTTGGGCGTGCCGAGCATGAACATCAAGCGGACGGTCTCGCCGCCTTCGAAAGGGATGCCAGTTTCGCTGCGGCCTACGGCCAGCACAATTTGCTGCACGTGATCCGTGCGCGCGTGTGGCACGGCGAAGCCATGGCCCAGACTCGTCGTGTCGAGCCGATCGCGAGCGAGGAGTTCCGCGTAGAACCCGTCGAAATTTTGCACACCCGGATGCGTCGCGAGAAGTTGAGCCACCTCGTTCAGAGCCGAGGTGCGTTTGGTGTTTTTCACCTGCAGTGAAATGCGGGTGGGGTCGATGAGCTGAGAGAGACGGCCGGGCATACGAAGAGCATCTGGGAGATACTCGCTCAAAGTGACGCGGTTCGCAAAAATGTTGGCAAGCGTGGAGTCCGGGGGCGGCTTGAAAATTAATTGCCGGCCGATGCGAAGGGCCGTTACCTCACGCCAATGAAAACACCGTTGCGTTGCGGAGTCGGTCTTGTGCTTGGGATGTGGATGGCGGTGACGGCGATGTCCGCAGCGGAATTTTCGAAGACGCTCAGCGCGGACGAATTTGCGGCGGCCGGTCTATCGAAGTTGACGACGGCAGAGCTTGAACGACTCGACGCGCTCGTATCGGCGCAGCGCAGCGGGGAAGTTGCGCGAGTTCGGGAAGAAACAGCAACCAAGGTGCGGGAGGAGACGACGACAAAAGTGAGGGAAGAGACGACCGTGAAGGTGCGTGATGAGACGACGAAGAAGGTGAAAGCGGAAGTGGCGGCGACGAAGCCGGCGGAAGGCGGGAGTTTGTTGAACCGCCTCAAGGTCGTGCTCACGCCGGGGACGGACATCGCGTATGCCACGGTGGAGACGGAACTCGTCGGAAGTTTTCGCGGCTACAGCCCCGGCACGGTGCTCACGCTGGCGAACGGACAGAAGTGGCGCGTGGTGGAAGGCTCGTACTGGGCGCCGGCGAAGGACGCGAACAAGCTGCGTAAAGTCGTGATTGAACCCGGCGCGTTGGGGAGCTTTTTCCTGAAAATCGACGATGGCGGTCGGGTGAAAGTGAAAATCGTGACCGATAAACTTTGAGCTGAGCGCCGCGACAGTTGCCGCCGAGGATGGTTTTGTGGCTTGTGACTGGGGGCCGGCTTTTGTTTTTAACAGCGCATGGCGTCGTTTGATCTTACGAAAGTTGATCTGCTCAAGGCACAATTTGCACGTGACGGATTTCTGGTGCTGCCCGGCTATTTCTCGCCGCAACGCGTCGATGAACTGAATGCGGAGGTCGCGCGGCTGCTGGCGGAACGCCCGCTGGATGTCGTCGTGGACAGCCGGATTACGGCGCAACGAACCTGGTGGGCGGATACGCCGTATCGGGAAACGCAGCGGTTCAAATTCAACGACCTGTATCTCTTGAGCGCGGTCGTTCGTGAAATCGCGCTCGACGCTCCGCTCACGACGTTGTTGGGCGCACTGCTCGGAGAATCGCCGGTGTTGTGCAACAGCTTGAATTTCAGAAAAGGCAGCTCCGACCACGTGCACATTGATTCGTTATTCATGACGCCGCGGACGCCGGGCTCATTGGCGGCGACGTGGACGGCGTTGGAGGATGTCCATCCGGATGCAGGTCCACTCACTTATTTTCCCGGAAGTCATCTGATCCCGTTGTATCATTTCAGCGATGGATCGCGTCACGCGATTCGGGCCGAGATGCCGGCGTGGCTTGACTATATCAAGAGCCAGTTGCGCGAGCGTGGCATTGAGGAAAAAGTGTTTCTTGCGAAGAAGGGCGACGTGTTCATCTGGCACTCGGACTTGGTGCACGCGGGCAGTCCGATCAAAGATCTTCGGCAGACCCGGACGTCGCTCGTGTGTCATTATTATGGCGAGGCCGATGCGCGTGCGCTCGGGGGTGATCTGGTGCCGCAGCATCGCGGGCATTGGATGCGGCGACTGAGTCAGCCGGTGCTCGTGCCGCCGGATGTATTTTTGGCGGGCCGAGAATTTCCGGAGGAGAATTACCTGCAGCGGTATCCTGACGTGAAAGCGGCAGTGCAATCAGGTGCACTCGCGTCGGGCTGGCAGCACTACGAGACCTGCGGCTTCAAGGAAGGCCGCGGGCTGTGACGGCGAGGTAGGGCGGAACCGCTGGGCCCGCGGATAAATAAAGGTCGACCAAAACTTCGGCGGGCCCAGCGGTCCCGCCCTACCAAATTAACCGCCGGTCTTTGGCTGATCGATGATGGCAACCTTGTCGTTCTTGAAGGTGATCCGGATGTGTTCCTCGGTGTGCTCGCTATACACATCCGTATAAACTGGCTGGTAGAACACAGTATAGCGCCTGCGGACCGGATCGAACACCAGTATGCGATGATAGCCGGTGTGGACGTTGCCTTCGTACTCCTGATGATAGGAGTTGTAGACCCAGACGGTTTCGCGGCCCTCGGCGGTGGAGGTCTCATGGGTTTCGTCGGGCCGGCCGAGCGCGATGTAAACCATGTCGGGCGTGTTACCGACCTCGATGACGCCACGCCGCAATTTTTCCTGCTCGGCCGGAGCGAGCGACGCGAACGTGGCGGCCTTTTCCTGGGAGCGATGCTCAAAGGTGTCGCAGCCGGTGAAGGCCAACGTGAACAGTAGGAGCGAAACGAGAAAGGGAGTTTTCATGACGAGGATGAACCAGGAGAATCTGCGTGCGTTGCCCGACGGCGCAAGCGCGACCCGAGATCCGAGGTGTGGATCCGCGTTTTTGTGAATTCGGCTCTTCGGTACGGCGAAGCGTCCCGCCGTGCCGCGGCTCACCCGAAGGTTTCGCCCCACCTGTGGCGCTCAATTTTTCAGCGGAAGCGAAAAGTGAAAACAGGAAATCTTCATTCGTTTCCGCAGGTAGAAACGGTGTGCGTCCACTCGTTGCGTACCGGAATCCAGGGAGAATTCCTCGAAGCCTTCGGCGCGCGCACGAGCCACGAGCCAGTCGATGAGCAGGTCTCCATAACCGTGAGAGCGAGTAGTCGCGTCGGTAACGAGGTCGTCGACGTAGATCGTTTTTCCAGAGTGGAGCATTTCCATGCGACGGAAACCTGCGACGGAGCGGACGACTCCGGCGGCGTCGGAGAGGAAGGCGAGTTGATAGGTTTCTTTTTGCATCCGGCGGACACGGTTCACGAAGTCCGCTGCGATCAAATGCGGGCGGAGTTGAAGCATCACCGGAAAGCAGCGGGTGATGTCGGTATCGGTTTCGGCGAGAGCAATGGAGCAAGAACTCATGGGATAAATTCAGCGGTCGCGCGAACGAAGGCGCGAACGAGTGGCGGAGTTTCGCCGCGAAGCGCAGCGCGTTCTGGTTGAAACAACGTGCCAATGAAAAAAGGGTGCAGCGTCGTGGACAGTTCGGCGGCCCGCGGCTCTCCGGCTTCGTCGAGCGCAGTGAACTGCAGACCGGCCGCCTCGAATTGCGAGCGGAAGGCGCGATTCGGTCCGTAGTTGCAGCGATAGCCCTCGTGCGCGGAATCGGTGCCGTAGATCTGGTGAATCCGACTTCCGGGTACAAAGCGGAGCGGTCCGGTTTGCTCCACGAGGGAACACGCGAGACGCGTGACCACGAGTTGATCGCCGTTGGGGCTCGTTTCGGCGTGATCGGCTTCCGCAATGTCGAGGACGTCGCGGGCGAACTCAATCAGCGCGTGTTGAAAACCGCCGCATGTGCCGAGGAAAGGACGTTTGGTTTCGCGGGCCCAGCGAATGGCGTCGAGCGCGCCGGCAGTGTTTTCGTACGGACTAGCCGGAACCGCCCACACTCCTGAAAAGCTGGAGAGATCCGCTGGGGCATCGTGAAGATCGCGAGTGGCGACCCAGCGCCAGGAGACGTTGAGCGCGGATTCACGATTGATGCGCTCGAGTGCCAAGGGGATCGCTTGATGCGCTGGAACCGAGGCTGAGTAATCTCCGACGAGAGCGATGTGCGACATGGCCGGATGGAAGTGATCAGGTGGATTTGACGGAGGCTTTGTTTTTTTCTGAGGTGATGATGACCACTGCGGCCACGATTACGATGGAGGCAACAATCGTGCGTGGAGTGATGGGCTCATGTAAAATCAGCCAGCCGAGAAACACCGCGACGATGGGATTGACGTAGGCGTACGTCGAGACGCGAGCCGGGGTGCTGTGTTTAATCAGCCAGACGAACGTGGAAAATCCAATCAGCGACCCGAAGGTAATGAGGTAGGCGAAGGCACCCCAAGAGCGCGCGGAGATTGCGGCGAGATTGAGCGAACCCAACTCGCCATGCACGAAGCCGACGAGCGTGAGCGCGGCTCCGCCGCCGAGCATTTGGACGGATGCGGCGAGCAAGGGATCGGCGCCATGTTTGGCGTGACGCGAGTAGATCGACCCGACCGCCCAGAAAACGCACGCTGCCAAGATCGCGGTGACGCCCATGACGTTGAGTCCACCGCGGGAAGTTGATTCCCACGGTGCGGCGAGCCACGCGACGCCCGCAAAACCGACGAGTAAGGAGAGCGTGGTGATGGCCGTCGGGCGCGAACCCTCGCGCCAGGCCCATTCGGTGAGAACGAAGAAAAGCGGTTGCACGCCGATGATCAAAGCGGTGATGCCGGAAGGCACGGTCTGCTCGGCCCAGACGACGAGCCCGTTGCCACCCAGCAGCAGGAAAATGCCGATGACGGTGTTAATTCTCCATTGGCGCAGACTCGGGAATTGTACTCCGCGCACGCGTAGGACCGCGAGCAATACAGCGCCGGCGATCATGAAACGGATGCCGGCCATCAGAAACGGCGGCATCGTTTCGATCGCCACGCGGATTCCAAGATAAGTGCTGCCCCAAATTAAATAAATCGCAGCGAAAGCGAGGATCAGCGCCGAACGCGCGGGTGCGGGCGAGGGTGGAGTCACGAGAACGGATTCGGCGATCGGCGGACGATGCGGGATGGAGGCGTTTGAAGCGCGTTCAACGGGTTCATCGGTGCGGTTCATATGCGGCGATACTCCATGTAGTCCGCGGTTCGCGCGGCGGTTGCTTCACCGAAGAGTCGTGCGACGACGTGGAGCGAGCAATCGATGCCCGCGGAAATACCGGCAGCGGTGAGGATTTTTCCGTTATCGACGAAGCGCTCTGATTCGACGACTTCGGCGTTGGGCGCGGCCGCGCGCAGCTCAGCGAAATTTTCGTGATGAGTGGTCGCGCGCAGGCCTTCGAGCAGCCCGGCGCGTCCGAGGATCAACGCGCCGGTGCACACGCTCATGACGATTTCAGCGGTGCGGGATTTGACGCGCAGCCACTCGTGCAACGCGGGCATGTGGAGCAAGGGCCGGGTGCCGGCGCCGCCGGGAATGATGATGAGGTGCGGACTCGGGCAGTTCTCGAGCGTGAAGTCGGGGACGATTTTCAGACCGTTGCGGGCGCGAACCGTCCCGGGCTTCAGTGCGAGCGTGAAGGTGTGAAACGCTTCGTGATTAAGGAGCTCATCCGTAACGGCGAAGACTTCGAATGGACCGGCGAAATCAAGGACCTCAACTTCGTCGAAGAGCAGGATGGCGACATTTTTTTTCATGATGGGGAAGAGAGCGTGCGGGTCATTCGCGGGGGTGGCCGCGCCGGTTACGGCGCAGGCACGCGCTCGCGCGCGCAGCTACGCGGACAGCTGCTTCTTCGTGAGTTCCCCGAGAGTGCGAATCGCGCTCTCGACCGCGTCGCTCCACGGCAACCCGCAGTTCATGCGCAGGCAGTTTCGATAGCGTTCCTTCACGGAGAACAACGCGCCTGGCGCTGTGCTGATCTTGTGCCGAACGGCCTCGCGGTAGAGGCGGACCGTATCGATACCCGCGGGCATTTCGACCCAGAGCACGAAGCCGCCCTGTGGCCGGCTGAGCCGCGTGCCTTCCGGAAAGTGGCGCAGAATCGACTGCGAAAAAGCGTGCAGTTGATTTTGGTACGCGCGACGGATCGAGCGGAGATGGTGATCGTAGCCGCCGTTGCGTAGAAAATCCGAAACCGTTTTTTGAAGGATTACGGGAGTGCCGAGTGTGTTGGTGAACTTTAACCGCTTCACGCGATCGAGATAACGGCCGGGCGCGCACCAACCGACGCGCAAGGATGGCGCGAGGGTTTTTCCAAACGAACTGCACAAGAGCACGCGACCATCGGTATCCCAAGCCTTCAGCGGCTTCGGCCGCCTGTCGCCGAAATGCAGGTCGCCGTAAATATCGTCTTCGATCGCGGGCACGTCGTGGTCCGAGAGCAGCCGATACAGTTTTGCCTTCTTGTCGTCGGGCATGCACGAGCCGAGCGGGTTTTGATAACTGGGCATCACGATGACGGCCTTCACCTCGTTGTGCTCGAGCGCGTCGCGCGTGGCGTCGAGACACAGGCCGGTGCGCGAGTCAGTCGGAATTTCGAGCACACGTAGGTTCAGACTCTGAATCGTTTCGAGAAATCCGAAGTATGCGGGCGTCTCGACGGCGATCGTGTCACCGGGCTTGGTCACGGCGCGGAGTGAAAGATTGATGGCCTCGGTGCAGCCGAGCGTGATGATCAGTTCGTCGTGCGACAGCGGAGCGCCGCATTGAAGATAGCGCCGCGCGATCTCGCGCGTGAGGGGATCGTAAGCCCAATTCATGGCGTAACGACCGAGCAATGCAGGATCGTTGCGGCAGACTGCGCCGATCAATCGGGCGAGTTTCTTCGTCGGAAAAAGCGTGTGATGGGGACACGCGGCACCGAACGGCATGTAGTCCGGATCAACCGCCAGCGTGAGCATTTCCGTCGTGAGATCATTTTCGCCAACGTAACTCGGCTTCGCCATCGGCCGGGCCATGCGCGGTTCAAGGGCTTGGATAGAGGCCTGCGGGCGCACATAGAAACCGGACTGCGGCCGCGCTTCGAGGAGACTACGATTTTCCAGTACAGTGTACGCCTGAATCACCGTGGAAATGCTGACATCGCGCTGCATGGCCATGCGGCGCACCGAGGGGAGGCGATGGCCGGGGCGCAACGTGCCCTGTTGAACAAGTTCCTGAATCTCGCCGGCGAGCGTGAGATAGAGCGGAGCGCGGTCGGTCTTGGCGATGGTTTGAATCATGGCGTGGAATGGGTGAGCTAGCGCCACTGTAGCGGAAGAGTGACGGCTCGGGCAGGTTTAGAGCGGGTGTTTTGTGACCGATACAGTTTCTGAAGACTGAGAGTGTGACCATGACAATGTTGAGGACGGAAGGTTGACAAGAAACGCCGTTCGCGTGCCGTCGGTCTGTGAGCGCGACGAACCAAGCTTTGGAAACACAGGCGGGCCTTTTGCTCGAACGCTACGTGCGGCAGAACGGGCTGGCGGAATTATCGGAATCGGAGACCGCCGTAATCGCGGCGAGGCTTGTGCGGCTCATGGAAACGCGCGGGTTACCGCGCCGCCTCAGGCCGGAGGAAATGGGAGAGCCTGGTGAGATGAGTGCGGAGGTTGTGGCGCCGCTCGTGGCAGATTTGTTGGATGGGTCGAGTCGCGCCGAGGAATTGAGCACGGTCGCGCGGCAGCTGATCAAGGCGTGTTTTCATCCTGAGTTTAAGAAGTGCCGGGACTCGTATCGTGAAATCGGCAGCGACGGCGCCTGTCGGCGACAGGAGTTGAAACGCGTGCGTACACGCGTGAGCGGCTCTCACTGTGTCGATTGCCCGTACTGGACATCGCTTACGGCCGAGCAGGATACGGCGTTGGTTGCAGAGGCATGGGTGGGTGATGTGGGTGAGCTGGCGGCACATCACGATATTTTTTTGCCGGAGGATTTCCGTGTATTTAGACGGTTGTTACGGGCACTTGCGAATGAGACGCGGACGAATGACGGAGACCCGCGGTGAGCGTGAGCGAGTGGGTTTGAGCAAAAACAGAATTACGCGCGGCCTTCCAAAAAAATGCGCCCACCACATCGCGCAGCACTGTCACTGCTGGGGGCCGTTGCGAATGCGCCGTATGCGCTATTTCGGTGGCGGAGGTTCGATCCAGATTTTTCCGTCGCGGATCTCCACGCGAAACGTTCGCAGGTCCACTTTCGCGGGGCCGCCGGTCACTTTCCCCGTGCGCACGTCGAAGCGTGACCCGTGCCATGGGCAGAGCACCTCGCAGTTTTTCAACGCGCCTTCCGAGAGCGGTCCGTAACGGTGGGTGCAATACTCTTGAAACGCATACACTTCACCAGCGACGCGCGCGATAACGAGCACGGTCCCGTCGACATCGACTCGGAGCGTCCCGCCCTCGCAAAGCAAATTGGCATCGGCCACGGGAACGAGTGGTTGTCCCCCGCTGGCGATTGTGATTGTCGAATGCGGCAGAGGCGTTTCGCGACGATGGCGGCCGACGCCAACCCCTTCGCTGTAAACCAAGTGTCCGCCGAGATAGCCGGCGTACGCGAGCAACGCGACCCCGAGCGCCGAGAGAGCGAAGGGCAGCGGTGCAGTGCGCACAGTATCGAGGGCCGAGGCGCGAAGCGCTGCGCTCACGGCGAACAGTGCGATCGCGATCACATTAAAAATCATGTGACGCGTCGCCGTTTTTTTCGCGTGGTGGTCCGTGCGGATGGTGGCGTAGTCGATCAGGCCGAAGACGGCCGCCAGTAAACCTGACGCAAGGCCACCGAGCAGTGCCACGAATGCGCCTCGAACCAGGTACAGTTCACTGCAAGGAAACATCCAGCTCGCAGCATCTTGCAGCAGGCTGATAGGAAACAGGGCCGCCGGTAAATGAACCAGCGCGGGATGGATCGGACAGCGCAGCGGCTTGCCTTCGAGGACATCTCGGAGCGTAGGCATGGTTGAATTTATTTTTTCTCCTCTGGCACGCGCGCACCGTCACGCCGGGCGATTTCTTTCCACGCTTTTTTTGATTCACGCGCGATGCTCGTTCCCTGGTCGAACACCATGAGTGAACCGAGATAGCCGCTGATGAAAATCAGCGCGGTGCCCAACAGGGAAGTGAGCAGAATCGTCGAGGTAAC
This sequence comes from uncultured bacterium, assembly GCA_967755055.1. Lineage (GTDB taxonomy): Bacteria > Verrucomicrobiota > Verrucomicrobiia > Opitutales > Opitutaceae > Opitutus. The sequence continues at coordinate 4,130 of CBRAFL010000076.1, read as the reverse complement.
GGCCTCGTTTGAGTCGATCCGCAGAACGAGATTCACGCCCCAGACAATCACAGCGACGACGTTGATCGCCATGTGATAGAGGCCGAGTTTCCACGCCGGCTTTTCTTTTTTGATCGGCCACCAGTCGGCGAGGCCCGGCGGCACGGCGAGCAGCGCGCCGATCAGGCCAATCGCCACACAGTACGTCGCGAGCAATCCACCGCCATGCATCCAACTGACCCGCACCGCGACATCGAGAAAACAGGCGGCGATCCAGCTACCGACCGGCACATGGACGATCGCCGAGTGGAGCGGATGCCCCAGCCATTTACCTTGCAAGAATTCTGACGGTTTCACGGAGCACCGGGTTTGCTCAGATCAAGGTGGTCGCCGCAGAGTGCGCTTCGACGGCGTTTGGTTCCTGACAAATCCTCACTTCGTGCGAACGACAGTCCGGTTCGCGAGCGGCCTCCCGCCAGTACTCAAACGGACCACGCTGCGGGATTAGTTTCGGACTGAGGATTTTGTCCGACAGCCGGTTGTCGTGCAGCCTCCACGACCTCATGCACAAAACGAAGTTTTCCCACGGCAGTATCGGAAAGCACGAAGGGATAAAGGTCCGGCAAACCCATCCCGCGATTCAACGAATTCAGCGCGTACGTCAGGGGAAACCAGGTCGCGAGGAGTTGCTCAAATCCGGCGTGCGATTCCGCGGCTTTCCGCGCGTCCACGGTCAGCGACCCGGCGGAAGGATGCTTCGGCCTCAGCGACATCCCGAAGCCGGCAGCGGTTTCCAGCGAATCGATGATGTGAAAATAGTGGGCCATCGTTTCCGCCCAGTCTTCCCACGGATGAACGCTCGCGTACGGACTGACACTCCGGTCGGCCCAATCGATGGGCGGACCGTTGCGATAGTGCTGTTGAAGCGCGGACATGTAGTCGGCCTGCTCGTCGCCGAAGAACTGGCGGTAACGTTGCAGCCAGATCGAGTCAGCGACCAGCCGACCCCAATAGTAGTGCGCCGCCTCATGGCGAAAATGGCCGAGCAAGGTGCGGAACGGCTCGAGTAAACTCACCCGGCGTTGCTCACGAACATCGTCGTCCGCCTCGGTGATGTTGATCGTGATCAAACCATCTCGATGGCCGGTGAGCGGAGCGGGGCGACCTGGTGTTTCGCCGAGAAAACGAAAGCGCAGCGCCGGTCGGTTTTCCGCGGGAAGACTCGCGGTGGGCAGTCCGAGTTTCAGCACCGTGTAAACGAGACGGCGCTTCGCGAGTTCGAGACGGTGCCAGCGTGCTAGATTTCCGGGTACGCTCAAATCGGGGATGACCACATTGAGTCGGCAGGCTGCGCAGAAGGGATCCGGATCGTCGATCGGAACGAGCCAGTTGCAAACCGCGTGCTGGCGGCCGTTGGCGCAGGCACGGTAAAGTCGACCGCCTGCAGCGGGCGTAAGCGCCCGCATATTGCCGGATGATTCGTGCTCCACCGCGCTGAGGTCGAGGACGTCGGCCAGAAATCCGAGCGAGTAACCGCAGTGCACGCACGAGGTGTTTTCAAAAAAAACGAGACTCCCGCAGACATCACAGTGAAAGGTCTTCATGGCCGTTGCACAGGGTGGAACTAAAACGTGGAAAGTTCCCGCATGATCGTTTTTGGGACGGCGTGGATTGTTTGTCGATCACGCGCCGGGATGATTTCAGGTGGACGCCGGGGATGCCGGCGTGAAACTCCGGGGCGTGGCACAAATTGCAATTGTCGGACCCGGCGCGGTGGGCGGTGTGATTGCGGCATGGTTGAATCACACTGGCCGACACGAGATCGTGCTGTGTGCGCGCCGGCCGATCTCGGAGCTGACGCTCATGGTGGAGGATCGCCGCATGGTGATGCGGCCGCGCGTTATCACGGATCCGGCGCAAGCCACGGCGGTGGATTGGGTGCTGGTGACCACCAAGACGTACGATGCGGCAGGTGCGGCGGCGTGGCTGCCGGGACTCGGCGGACGCGGAGCGCCGATCGCGATTTTACAAAACGGAGTTGAACATCGTGAGCGTTTTTCCGTTTACGTCGCGGCTGACAAAATTGTGCCTGTGATGGTCGATTGCCCGGCCGAGCGGATCTCGCCGAATTTGATCCGGCAACGTGGCGGCGCGAAAATGACCGCGACGGACGATGCCCGAGGTCGGGAGTTTGCAGAGTTGTTTGCGAGTACTGAAATTTTGGTGACGCTGACGGCGGATTTCAGAAGCGCGGTGTGGCGGAAGTTGTGCGTGAATGCGGCCGGCGCGCTTTCGGCGGTGTTGTTGAAGCCAGCCGGAGTGATGCATGACGAGCGCATCGGGGATGTTGCACGTGGCCTCGTGCGCGAATGCATCGCGGTCGGTCGTGCGGAAGGTGCAGTGCTCGACGACGCGCTGGTAGAAACGGTTTTGGCGGGATACCGGCAGGCGCCACAGGATTCGGTTAACTCGCTTCACGCCGATCGTGCCGCTGGGCGGTTGATGGAAGTCGATGCGCGTAACGGCGTGATTGTACGGCTGGGTCGCAAACATGGCATCGCGACGCCGTACAACGAAATGATGGTGGCATTGCTCGAAGCCGCGGCGCTGCCGTAGGGCGTGGATGGCGCAAAATATAGTTAGAACGCGGCCGGGAGCGCAGATGCGACGGATGTGTTTATATTCCACTGATCGTGAAACTTCTGCTCCTCTTGATTGCTTCCTCAACGATTGCCGGCGCGACGCCGTCGAGTCCGGTGGAGCGCCATGGCCTGTTGCGCGCAGAGGGAAATCGCATTGTGGATCAGCGCGGAGCGCCGGTCAGTCTGGCAGGAAACAGTTTTTTTTGGAGTCAGTGGAAAGGTGAATGGTGGAACGCCGAGTGCATCGATTGGCTCAAGCAAGATTGGAAAACCTCGATTGTGCGGGCTGCGATGGGCGTGGAGGCGGGCGGTTATTTGGCGCATCCGCCTGCGCAGCAAGTTTACGTCGAGCGCGTGGTCGAGGCCGCGACGGCTGCCGGACTCTACGTGATCATCGACTGGCACGACCATCGCGCCTACGCGCACGAAGCGGAGGCGATCGAGTTCTTCCAGACGATGGCGCGGAAGTACGGACGTCAGCCGAATGTGATGTACGAAATCTATAACGAGCCGGAAGACGTTTCGTGGAAGACACGGGTTAAACCTTATGCGGAACGGGTCATTGCTGCGATTCGTGCGATTGACCCTGACAATCTTATTCTCGTCGGCTCGCCGCATTGGTCTCAGGACGTCGACGTCGCGGCCGAGGATCCGATCAAGGCAAATAATATCGCGTACACGCTGCATTTTTATGCCGGCACGCATAAGGAGAAATTGAGAGCGAAGGCGGAGAAAGCGTTGCGCTCTGGAGTGGCGCTCGTCGTCACCGAGTGGGGTAGTTGTGATTCGAACGGGAACGGGAAAGTGGACGTCGCATCGACCAATGAATGGATGGAATTCGTGCGCAAATGGAACTTGATCCATTGCAACTGGGCGGTCTCCGACAAAGCCGAAGCGGCTTCGATCGTGGTGCCGGGCGCGTCTCCCAAAGGCGAATGGAAGGAGAATGAACTCACACCGTCGGGTGCGCTGGCGCGTCGGTGGATTCGGGAATGGGCGCAGCTTTTTCCCTATGAGACGGTCGCGGAGTGAGCGGCTCTTCGAAGTTGAGGACGGTTTTTACGCCCCGCCTGGTTGCGAATCCCATTCTTCGGGGCGTAAAGCCCCTCCCACAGCTTCGGTCACTTCAAAATCTGATAGAGGCTCGTGTGATCGTCGGTCCACAGCGGCACTGACCGCGGAGAAGCCTCGTACTTGCCGGCAGCTTCCTGGATATCCGGACTGTCGAGGAGCGCTTGGTTTCGCGTCACGAGTATCCACGTGGTGCGAAACACCCACCATTTTTTTGACGGCGGATTGTCGATAAGTGTCACGGCTTGCAGACCGAATTGCGCGGCGAGTCCTTTCACCACGGGTTCGAGATCGAGATAGCGGTTCGACGTATGCACGGCGATGATACCGTCGGGTTTCAGATGCGCGAGGTACGTGGCGAAGGCTTCTTTTGTGAGCAAGTGTACCGGGATCGCGTCACTGCTGAATGCGTCCAATGCCAGCAAATCGAATTGTTGA
>CBRAFL010000075.1:0-17717 GCA_967755055.1 uncultured bacterium | reverse complement strand
CCACTGCCGCCGCCGTCGTGTTCTTCGGCATCGGTGCCGCGTGGTTTTTGTGGACAGTCTGGCATCTCTCGACCGCCGATTTCGGCGAGTACCGCGTCTTGCTCACGATCGGCTTTGCAGTGGTCGCGGCGCTCTCGTTCAAATGCGTTCCCGATTTCCTCGCGGTGCGCGGGCTCTGCGTCCTCGTGCTGATGAGTGCAACGCCTCTCCTTGGCGCGGCCTACATGGAGTTTCAATATCCGCAGCGGCTCTTCCTCGTTTCGCTCGTTTACGTTCTCATCGTCCTCGCCATCTGGCTGGGCGCGTCGCCGTTTCGGCTGCGCGATTTCTTCGAACGCCTCTTCGCGCGGCCCGGCCGAATCCGTGCTTTCGGCGCGCTGCTCCTCGGTTATGGCGCACTGCTCTCGATCGTTGCGTTCACGTATTAACCGCTGTCATTCGTCGCGCGACACAGAATCCCCTTGGACTTTTTCCCTGCTCAGTCTGGATTCCACGCTTCCCTTGGAATGACCGCACCGAAAGACGCCCCAGCCCCCGTTCTCCTTGTTCTCGCGGGCCCCGCCGGCTCGGGCAAGAGCACGCTGTGCGACCGGCTCGTAGCGGAGGATGCTTCATTTTCCCGGGTCATCACCACGACGACGCGCGCGCCGCGAAACGGAGAACGCGACGGGGTTCACTATCACTTTTTCACGCCTGCGCAGTTCGATCAAAAAATCGCCGCGGACGAATTTCTTGAATGGGCGTGGGTTCACGGCCAGCGGCGCTACGGCACTTTGAAATCCAGCGTGCTCGAGCCACTCGCGTGCGGTCACAATCTCGTGATGAGCGTCGATGTTCAGGGCGTGGAAAGTTTTCGTCGCGCCGCGCGGGAAAATCCGCTGCTCGCCCGGCACATGACCACGGTTTTCATCGTGGTCGATCACGACCGGCTCGAAGCCCGCATGCGCGCGCGCGCACAAGACGACGAGGCGGAAATCGCCGGCCGGATGAAGACCGCCGAACGCGAACTCCGTGAAGCGCATAAGTTCGATTTTCTCATCGAGAGCCGTACCCGTGACGAAGATTTTGCCGCGCTGCGCGCGATCGTCGAAAAAGCGCGCGCCCGCACAGCGGCCGCTATTGGTTAAGCCTGCTGATCGCGCCGAACTCTCGGTCTCCCGCGCGGTCTGCGCCTTCAATGCAGACCCCAGCATGGCTCGGTGATTTCGAGCTTACTCCACGCAGAATCATCACGGGGATCGTCGTCATTCTCGCGCTGATCGGGATCACGTTGCTGTATCGACAAATTGACGTCGAATCGCTGCATCGCCGGGCGGAAGGACTCAACGGCGTCATGATTTTTGTGCTGATCACCGTGCTTCCCCTGCTCGGTTTTCCGGTGAGTGTCACCCATGCGTTTGCAGGCGTACGTTTTGGAACGGGTCCGGGCTTGGGGCTTGTCGCCATCTCGATCGCCCTGCAAATGCTGGCGAGTTTCGCTTTGGTGAAAATCGCGCCGCGCCTGTTCGCGAAACGTCTCGAGCCGCTGCGCAAACGTCTGCCCGAAGGCGCTTACAAACCCGTGACGCTCTTCACCATGTTGCTGCCGGGCGCACCGTATTTCGCGCAGAACTACGTGCTCCCGCTGATCGGCGTGCCGTTGAAAACCTATCTCGTGTGGGGCCTGCCCATCCACATTGCAAAGTCCACCGTGGGAATCGTGTTCGGCGATATGAGCGATCATCTCACGCCCGCCCGCATCACCGGTTTTGCGGTCTATACCGTAATTTCTACGGCTGCCTGCGCATGGGCGTTTCGACGGCTGCAGGCACAAATGAAAGCTCAGCCACCAAAGGCAGATGGTCGGAAGCAACGCGCGTCAGCTCAGTCCGCGGCACAAAGACGTTCTTCACCTCGAGGCGCGGCGAAATGAAAATGTGATCGAGCCGGATGAATGGCTGTAGCGAGCTAAACGTACTCAACGGTCGATGTCCCGTGCGTGCCGCTTGAACATCACGAAAACGCGCCGCCGCCAGACCATACGGCACGCTCCCCGGCGTCAGATTGAAATCGCCACAGAGTAAGATCGGCTCGTCATCCGGCACGCCCCCGAGCCATTCGTCGCTCAATAACATTCGCATTTGCAGCAGTCGCTCGTAACGGCCCAAACCCAGATGCGTTGTCACCACATGCACCGTCGTATCGCCCACGATGACCCGCGCCCACAAAGCAGCGCGCGGCTCTTTCCACCAGCCCTTTGGATCGTGCGGCAACAGCGCACGTTTCACGACTTCGATCGGCCAGCGACTCAACAACGCGTGCCCATAGTGTTCTTCACCACGCGTTATCGTGGGACAAAACACTGCATGCATTCCAAGGCGCCGCGCGATCAACGCCGCCTGATCCTCCGCCCGCGAACGCCTTCGTCCAAGGTCCACTTCCTGCAGCGCCACTAAATCTGGAGCCTGCGACGCAATCACCCGGGCCACGCGGCTCGGCGACACTCGTCCGTCCATGCCACTGCAGCCATGAACGTTGTAGGTCATCAACTTCAGCCCGTCCTCCACCGATTGCGAAACGACCATCGCGGGAAGTGACATGCGACCGAGATGGTGCAGCGCCGCCGCTCGCAATGCCGCCGGCCGCACAAATGCATTGGTGCCAGCGGGCAAGGGCGTCCGCGCGGGAATCATGAGAAAACCCTGTGACTCGTCCGGGCCAAATCCTGCGTGCGCACCCCGTTCGGCAGCAAAACTCCAGGCGCCATCCCACGGACTCCAGCCGAGCAAAATCAAATCACCCGAGTCAGGATGATCACAAAACCTCACGAGGTCCTTGGCGATTTCCGCCGCCACTTCCGCGGGGTGTGGCAACAACGCGGCGACGTTCTCCGGCACACGCGTTTCTCCGTGCGAGTGCAGCCAGGTGATTTCGCCATCGCCCGTGCGTACTAGAACTCCGGGTACGTGTCCTTGAGTGATCAGCCGCCGCGCGACGGCGTGACGCTGCTCATCCGTTTTTGGTTCTGCGAAATAAACGTGACCCACCGGCCCCATCGCCGCGACGACGAAGGTTTTTCCTTCCTCCAACGTGAGCTGTTCCTCCACCCGAAGCCGCTCGATCCGGCCTTGGTTGCGCCTGCTCCGCGTCAGCCATGGCGACGCTGTGACCGGCCGCCGTTGGGATCGCGCACGCCACGCGGGATCGCGTTGTTTTGAAAGTTCCAGGCAATCGTTGATCACCGTCTCGATTTCGCCCGGTGAGTTTTCCGGGAATGATCGCACCAACTCCTGTCCATGATCAGAGAAAATCCAGACGGCATAATCCCGCCGAGGTGAACGGTGCGCAGCGCGGGCGATTTTTCTGATCGACGCGTCGATCCCACGTAAACCGAAATGCGCGAAACGGGAACCGGGTCCACGAAGGTGCGCGTGTTCATCGTAGCCGACGAAATTAAGATGTACGACCGGCAGCCCGCGCGTGACATCGATCTGTCCGCTGAGCGTCAGCAGCTCTCGCAACCCCACGCCCACAAACACTCGCGAAAGCATGAGCACCAGTTCGAGCGACGGTTTCCGTCCGGCGCTAATCGCGCGGATCGCATCGCCCACCGCGACGGCAAATTCCACCAGCAGCAGCCACGCAATGCGAATCGCGGCTGGCAGTTCGAGCAGGATGAATAGAAAAATATTTCGAAATTTTCCGGTCCGCCACATGTCACCCAGGCCGATGCTGGCGGCGCAGAAATGACTTTCCTCCTGTCCGGCGCCACCGGTGTACATGTTGGACCAGGAGCTGCCGCCCTTCAGCAAACCCTCCGCCTCTTTCGCGCACGCGGCCTCGCGCGCCTTCGCCCATTCCGGATCCCACATCCGCCCGAGTTTCTTTAACGTACGATCGAAAAAACTGAACGCCGGCACCGCCGAACGCACGCCGTAGTACAGCTCTGCCTGTACCGCCGGCGTCGTGGAAGGGAGGCCCGGATAAAATGTGCGCAACTCGTAGCCATCACGCTGAAGCAACCGACGGAGGAATGGCATTCTCCCCGCGGCGATTGCCGCCTCGAACTGACGCCGCGCCAGTCCGTCGATCTGAATCAGCAGCAAACCAGGCTCCTCGCTGGTACCTTCCGACGGCGGAAGCCCGAAATGCCGGACCGCCCATTCATTGCGGCTCAGCCTTCGCCTTGCGTGGTGTATCCAAGCTTCAATTCCAGCAAACATGATTCAGGAGCGAATGCGTTGCACGGTCACGGCACACATCCTTAATCGATGGCGTAGGAGTCGGCGCATGATGTTCACCGGTCTCCCATCGCCTCCATGACCGACTGGGCTTTCTCAGCGAGCAAGTTCCACTCGACTTCGATGCGTTCAAGCAATTTTCCCCAAGGGCTGCGTTCGGTCATCAGTCGCTCACGGCGGGTGAGGCGCCGAACATCATCATAAAACTCCAGCGCCAGATCCGCACAATGCTCGCGCGAAAACAACTGAGCGGTCCGCCGCGCCTCCACGGCAAACGCCGTCAGTCGTTTTGAATCCCGTTGCAATTTCCCGAGGTGATCAGCGAAACGACGCGGCGGCGCGGATTTCTCCAGCATGAAACCGTTGATGCCGTCGCGCATGACTTCGCGCACTCCGGACGCATTCAGCGCCACGACCGGCAATCCCGCCGCCATCGCTTCCGCGAGCACCATGCCTTGCGTTTCGGAAAATGAAGCGAACGCGAAAACGTCCATTGCATTATACGCATCCGCCAACGCCCGACCTGTCTGTTTGCCCGCGAGCACTAAACGATCTGCAAGACCGTGACGCGTGAAAATCTCTTTCACCGCGTCCTCTGATGGCCCGCCACCAACCACCAAAAAACGCGTCTCTGGCGCACGCTTGACGAACGACGCCACCGCTTCCGCGAGGTAGGAAAGATTTTTCTCAGGCGCCAATCGGCCCACGTGACCCACGACAAAAGCCGAGGCGGGAATGTCGAACTTCTGGCGAAACCGCACGCCGTCTCCTGCCGCAAAGCCCGCTACATCGATGCCCGTCGGAACGACGCGGATCGGCACCTCCACGCCACGCCGCCGGATCAAACGCTCGATGCTCTCACTCGGCGCGATCACGCCATCGCAAAGATTCGCGAAGTGCGTGGAGAGATTAATCGCGACTTCTTTCAGCGTCGGCGAATCGAACGGCACGTAGTGCGTGTAATCCTCATAACGCGTATGGTGCGTGAAAATCACCGGCGCGTTTTTGATCGCCGCGATGCGCAGCGCGGTGTCACCCAGCAGAAAGGGATGATGAGCGTGGATTACGTCAGCTTCGAACGCGTCGAGCCGTCGCGAAAGTCCGGTTACCATCGGCAATTTCACTGAGAAATCGCTGCCGTTAAATTTCTGGATCGCCGGCACTCGCTCAACAATTGCCGCCGCCCGTGGCGACAATGCTTTTCCTTCAAACGCAGGCGCGACCACCAATACGCGGTGTTTCCGTTTTCGATATTCTTCCGCAAACGTGCTCACGGAACGAGCCACTCCGCCGACGTGCGGCAGGTAGGTATTGGTCATCATGCAAATATTCATCGCGAGTGGGGCGGGGCCGTTGGGGACGCCCGCAGGTCAAAGATTTTTTGAAAAAGAAAGCTGATAATCCCGCCTCGCGCCTCCGGCCTTCACCTTCATCGGAGTGCAGCCAGGCACACGCAACTCGAGCATCGGTGCGCTCGAGCCACGCCATGCACTATCCACCGTGGCGCCTACTCCGCCGGGGTTGGCGACGAAGCTCACTGTCACTGCTCCATGCTGCGTGAGCGTCGGCCCAAAGCGGACTTCCCCCGCACTCAACCACTCCGGTCGAACGCCGGAGCCGACAATGAGTGTATCCGTTTCTTCACGTACGAACAAATTGCGCACAAACATCAACCACTCCGCCGCGGCCCAGATGTGTTGCCCATCTCCCATACAGCCTCCCGTCGTGAGCGGATGAATCGCCTCGGGCCATTGACCGGTCGGCGACGCCAGCGCGACCACCGCATCCATCAACGCCCATGCTCCAACTGCATCTCCCGCTCGCAGCCGCACCTGCGCGAGATGTAACGTGAGGTACGCATTGATCCCCGAGTGAATCATGTTTTGAAAAAATCCACCCGACTGCAGATGAGTGTCGCACAAATAATCGGCGGTCTTCGTGATCCACGGATCGCCAGGTGCGAATAGCTGCAACGGATAATCCGCGACGAGCGAGCCCACCGCTCCGGAATCCATCCTTCGATGCAACGACGCTGGAATCGCCCCCGGAAACCGGCGATGTGGTCCTTTCGGAAATGAGTTCTGAATCGTCGCAAAAAATTCATCCGCTTCACCAGCACAGGCGTCGGCGAGTTTTTCATTTGTGGGGCGAAGTAGTTCTGCCGCACTGCGCAGTCCGGCGACCGCCCAGAAATCGTCCCAGTAATAATAATCGTTCGGGCCCAAGTGCTCCGCGCTGAATCCCGCAGGCAGCAGCCCAGACTCTGGACGCGCGGGTTTGGCAGGAATACGTTTGCGTGTGATCCAACGCGCGCCCTTCGCGATCGCGTGCAGCCACTCCTTTGGAAGCGTTTCGCCCGTCAGCGCGGCGAACCGGTGATAAAACCACAACACCTCTCCGTTGCTGTCCCATTCGCCTTCCTGCGAAAGAAAATATCCGTCGAGTCGCTGACGCGGATCAAACCGACGCAACGCCCGCCGCGTCCGCTCAACTCCGCCGAGCGATAACAGCGCGTTGAGAACAAACACCGCATCGCGAAACCAAAATCGTTTGTATGTGTAAGGCCCCGGATAAACGTCCTCCGGCGAATGCAACACGAGATTGGCAATGGCGAGATCGTACAGCCTTTGCACCGCCGGATCAGCGACACGCAACTGCGCGAGGGGTGCGACTGCCTCAGCCCAGGTCGGTATCGCTTTGAACGTCGGCCGGCGCTTCAGATCGAGTTCATCATAAATCGGCACCGAAATTTCGCACGGGATTCCGTCTAAATCGGACACCGGAAACAACGCGACTGCAGTCGCCATACTGACTGCGCAGGTGACACTGGTGCTGGTGATGTCTTCGCCCAAACGCAGCATCACGTCACCATGTCCATACGTTGAAAGCAAATGCTTGAGTGGCTTCTGTGCGAACAGGACTTGATGACGGCCATTGATCAACCAGCCGCAGCCGTTGGAGAGCACTTCGACGTCTTTGACGAAGCTGACGCCCTCGGGATTGTACGGACGGAGCGCGACGGCAATCGAACCCGCGGCGTTGGCCCTCACCTCGATTTGGCAATGCGGCTCGTGCTCCTTGAGGGCGAGTTTAACAATGCTCTCCAGCACCACTCCGTTCCGTTTCGCCACCGAGCGCACCTGAAGGTTATCCCTGCACGAAAGGTCCTGCTCGAGCGTGCCGAGCTTGGAAGGCAACAACACCGGGCCGCCGTCGTCTGGAACAAACCAAAAGTCCAACGACCAGCCGTCAAAGAGCGGTGTCACCAAACCGCGCGGATCGACGATCGGATAAAATGGCACATCGGGCAATCCAACTGCGGTCCAGTTGCGATGCGTGAGATTGATGTGACTAAACGAAAACGCGCGCGGAATGAACGACGGATCGTTGGGGTTGAACTGCCGCTCGACCCAGTAAGGCCACACCCAATCGAGATTGTTCTGAATCGCCTTCGTGTTCACCAATCCCCGTGCGTGAAACAGCATTCCTGCGCGCAGCAGCTCGATCGGCTCGGCTACTTCCGACGGTTGAGCAAATCCGCGCAGGTTCGCGAGCAACGCGACCGGATCGAGAAATCCATATGCACGCGCAACGCGGGTGATTAAATAACGAACGGGTCTTGAGCGCAAAAACATGGGGCCGGACAGTGTCCAACTCCATTGTACACCATTCTAAGGGAAAGTGCCGGTTCGCCGGCTGAACGCTATGCGCTGAAAATATCGCCGCCCAGATGGAGCCAGCCGCACTGTGGGCGGTCCATTGAATCTGAAGCCTCCACTCGCTCACGCTCGTAGCTGCGAGTGAACGAGGCAGCATCGAGGTAGGTGGCGCGCTCGCCGCGCAACTCCGCGGATTACGAACGCAGCGGGTTTTTGGCGGCGCTCTCCATGTCACTTCTCGTCGACGACGTAGTGGCAACCCTTGCTCTGCGGATTCAGCGTGGCGGCGTGCACCACGAGCAACGCAGTCTGAATCGCGTTGCGAAGTTCGATGAGCTCGCGCGTCAGCCGGCAGCCGCGATAAAAACTCTGAATCTCCTCGCGCAACTCCAACAGAATCCGCCGGGCTCGTGTGAGCCGGCGTGGTGAGCGCACGACTCCGGCGTAGTTCCACATCGTATGCTGAATCTGCAACATGTCCTGCCGCACCAACACCGGATCAGCCTCTCGCGTCGGGCTCTCCCAGAGCCGCGGCGCCGGCAATCGAAATTCGTTCGTGCCAATCTCCGCAGCGTCCGCAGCAGCAGTAAATTTCGCGCTGGTTAAACATTCCAGCAACGACGTGCTCGCGAGCCGGTTCGCCCCGTGCAGCCCTGTACACGCCGTCTCACCGATCGCATTGAGATGTCGCACACTCGTCCGGCCCGCCAGATCGGCGTGAACGCCGCCACACGCGAAATGCGCCGCGGGCACGACCGGAATCGGTTCGCGGGTGATATCCACGCCGTGAGCCAGACAACGCTCGTAAATATTTGGAAACCGTTCGCGCAAAAATTCCGGCTTCAATGCCGACAGATCCAGAAACACACACGGCTCACCACTGTTCGCGAGCTCCTGCTTGATCGCACGCGCCACGATATCACGCGGCGCCAGCGACCCACGCGAATCCGCCGCGTCCATAAAGCGCTCGCCGCGCGAATTCACGAGCACGCCGCCTTCCCCACGCAACGCCTCTGTGATCAGAAAACGCGGCGCATTCTTCTTCGCGAACACCGTTGGATGAAACTGCACGTACTCGAGATCGATCAACCGCGCGCCCACGCGATACGCCATTGCGACGCCGTGACCGACCGTGCCGGGCTGATTGGTCGAATGCAGAAAAATCTGCCCGAGCCCACCCGTCGCGAGTACAGTTTTCTTGGCGACGATCGCATTGGTCTCGCCGGTGCGCGTATCGAGGACGTAAGCACCGAAACAGGTCAACGGCTCGTACTTGTCGGCGAGATCTTCGGAATTGTGCGAGAGCGTCAGCAAATCAATCGCCACACAACCGGTGCGGCGGTTGATGAGCGGCATCGTGTTCACCCGGCGGGCGATCGTATCAAGAATAGCATGACCTGTCGCATCTTTCGCGTGAATGATGCGGCGCTCGCTGTGTCCGCCTTCACGCGTAAAATCCAGGTCTCCGTTCGCGTCGCGGTCGAAACCCACTTGAAGATCATCGAGCAACAGTTCTTTCACCGCAATCGGTCCTTCGGTCACGAGTTGCTCGATCGCGGCGGGATTGGCGGTGTTATCGCTCGCTTCCATGATGTCGCGGGCGAGCGGCGCGTGAGCCGCTGCGGTATCGTAGATAATCCCGCCCTGCGCCCAATCACTGTTCGCCGCGAGTGGATCACCCAGCGAAAGCAACTCGACGGAGAGTCCCTGCTTCGCCACGTGCAGCGCATACGCGCAGCCCGCCAGACCAGCGCCGATCACCAGACAATCCGTACGGATAATTTGCATGAGAAATTTTCCCGCTCCAGGTCGGAGCAGGCGTCGATTATCGGGCAGCTCTCCGTGAGGACGCAGGGAGCACGGTCAGACTCAAATCCGCCGCCGGTGCGGAGTGGGTGAGGGCACCCACACTAATCACGTTGACGCCGGGTAGCGCGTAAGCGGGGAGCGTTTCGAAGCGCACTCCGCCTGAAACCTCAACCACCGCCGCTCCCGCGATCAGCGTCACCGCCGCCTGCACTTGGGACGGCGTCATATTGTCGAGCAGGATGACATCGGCTTTTGCGCTGAGCGCTTCGCGAACCTCGCTCGTCGTCTTGGCCTCCACTTCGATCTTCGCCAAATGAGGCGCAGCCGCGCGAGCCAGCTTCACGGCTTTGGTCAGCGAGCCAGCGGCGGCGATGTGATTATCTTTGATCAACACGTGTTCGCCGAGCGACGACCGGTGATTCACGCAACCGCCACAACGCACCGCATATTTCTCCAATGCCCGATAACCCGGCGTGGTTTTCCGTGTATCCACGATTCGGACGCTCGTTCCAGCAATGGCATCGGCGAACTTTCGCGACAAGGTCGCGACGCCTGAAAGACGCTGGATAAAATTGAGCGCGGTGCGTTCCGCCGTGAGCAGCGCAGCCGTGGGCCCAATGATCGTCAGCACTTTTTGTCCTGATTTAATCCGCTCTCCGTCGACCGCAGTCGGCGTCACTTTCAACGCCGGATCAACACGCGTGAACACCCGTGCCGCCACATCAAGGCCGCAGATCACGAGATCGTGCCCGGCCGAAATGAATGCGCGTGAGCGATGCTTCGCCGGAAAAATCGCCCGGCTCGTCAAATCGCCCAAGCCAGCATCCTCCTCCAGCGCGAGATCGATCAAGTGGTCGGTGCGAGGTGTGATCATGGTAGAGAGAAAAGAAACACTCGCGCCGACTTATGCGACGGAGTTGGCGACAGGATTTCGGGAGACCCGGATTAATTTGCGGGAGCCAGTTCGAACATGCGCTCAATGCAACGAGCCGCGCGACGGCGGAGATTTTCGTCCAAGGTAATGATTTGATCGGGCCGCGGCGCGAGCAACGCATCGCGGACTTTTTCCAGTGTGTTCATCTTCATGTACGGACACAGCCGGCAGCCACCGATGAAGTTCTTCTCGGGTGTTTCAACCTGCAGCCGGCTCACCAATCCGCACTCCGTCAGCATTAGAAAATACGGCGCATTCGTCGTCTTCACGTACTTCATCATCGCTCCCGTGCTCCCCACGAAGTCAGCCAGCGCGGCCACTTCGGCGGTACATTCGGGATGGGCGACGATTTTCAATCCAGGAAATTGGGCTCGCGCCTGCACGATTTGCTCCGGCGTGAATTGGTCGTGAACCAGACATGTGCCGTCCGAAGAAATAATTTCTTTCGTAACACCGCGACGTTTCAGTTCGCTCCGCACATTCTCCGCCATCAACCGATCCGGGACAAAGACGATCCGCTGCGCCGGAAGATTTGCGACAATATCGTACACGTTCCCCGACGTCACGCACACGTCCGACTCCGCCTTCACGTCGGCCGTGCTGTTGATGTAGCACACGACGGTGGCGTCAGGGTACAATGCTTTCAATTTTCGCACGCCTTCGCCATCGATCGAATCCGCGAGCGAACAACCCGAGTGCCGGTCCGGCACCACGACAGTTGCTTGCGGCGAAAGAATTTTGGCGGTTTCAGCCATGAACACCACGCCCGCGAAAACGATGATCTTCGCCTTCGCTTTCTTCGCCATCTCGCTGAGATAATACGAGTCTCCCTTGAAATCGCCGACGCCGTAGATGATCTCCGGCTCCACGTAGGAATGGGTGAGGATCACCGCATCCTTCTCCTTTTTCAACCGGTTGATCTCGAGCGTGAGCGGCGCAATTTCGCGGCAGGTGTCGAGGTTCCATTTCCGGCCGTGCGGATCACAGTCCACATGCATGAGCGATCGTAACAGACGCTCGGCTTCGGCTTCGATGGATGGATCAGTCGCAATCATGAGAACAACCTATAAGGAGAAAATCCTGGCGGCAAATGCGCGCAAGCCTTGCAAAATGAGCGTCGGCTCAATCGTGGTAAAGAGCTTTTCCCGGGCGAAGCGCTCTGCATGCCCGCCTGTCCCAACGATCTGGCACCGACCGCGGCCAAACGCCTCGGCGCGCACGCGTGAAATCGTTTCGCGAATCGCTCCGACGTGTCCAAAAAAAACTCCACTTGCGATCGCCTCCTCGGTCGATCGCGCCAGCGCGACACGCGGTCGACGTAACATGATACGCGGCAGTTGGGCCGTCGCTGTCGCCAGCATCTCGGGCCACGAAGATAAACCAGGAAGAATGGCACCTCCCAGCAGCGTGCCGTCGCGCCGCAACGCCGTGACGGTCGTCGCTGTTCCACAGTCAACGACGATGACGTTCTGGTTGGGGTAGGCGGCCCGCGCACCGAGCGCGGTCGCGATCCGATCCGTGCCCAACTGACGGGGCTGACGATAACCCAATGTCAGTCCGTGCGGCGAATCGCACGCGATAATTTGCGCGTCCAAATTCCAAGTACGGCGAATGAAACCGGAAACGTCCGGTGTGAGCAGTGGTACCACCGAGCAAAGAACCGCGCCGTCAATCCGGCCGCCGACATAACCTGAAACACTCACCAAATCCGCCGTGGGAACGCGAAACGGAGCGATCCGCCCCGCTGCGCTGGAAAAAACCCCACCGAACAATGACGTATTACCAACAGAAAGTGCGAGAATACGCATGAAGAACGAAGCCGTGAGATCGCGACCGTTTAAACCGTTTTCCCGATGAGCAATTGCAGTTCACTCGCGAGCGCCGCGGCACCAAGAAAGTTTTCAGGGCGCGCGTCGGGCGTCCGATACAGCCAGAATGGATGCCGCTCTCCCGGCTGCGCGCGAATTTCAGTGAGATCGTTCTGCACCACGGCATCGACACCGCCGGCGGCAAACTGCGCTGCAACGGCCGCGCGGCGCGCGTCCTCGTCGGCGCTCACGGTAAGCTTGAAGCCAATCACCTTAAGGGCGCGTGGCGAAAAGGTCTTTAACCGCGGCAGAATTTTTTCGTTTCGCACCAGACGGATCGTGAGCTCGTCTGCGTCGGAGGAAATTTTTCCGCTCTTCACTTCCGCTGGGCGATAGTCCGCCACCGCAGCTGTCATAACCACTGCGTCGAAATTACCCGTCGCTAGATGGCGCTGAAGTCGACCCAGCAAATCCTGTGCCGACGAAAAAGGTTCGCGATGACGAACGGCCCGCGTGGTGACCGCTCCCTCGCCATGCAGCAGCGTCACATCGTGCCCACCCGCAGTGAACGCCTCGGCGATCGCCGCGCCGGTCTTACCGGTGCTAACGTTTGACAGGAAACGCACCGCATCGAGTGGCTCACGCGTCGCGCCAGCGGTGATGAGCAGTTTCATTTACTTCGGCAGCGCGGCCAGCACGTCCGCAGCAATCTGTTCCGGCTCGGCCAGCCGGCCGGGTCCGATTTCTCCGCACGCGTGCGCGCCGTCCGCCGGATCGAGCACGCGCACCCCCCATTGACGTAGGCGGGCGAGCGACGTTGAGGTCGCGGGGTGTTCCCACATGCGACCGTTCATCGCGGGCGCGAGCCACCACGGTTTCTGCTTCAGCTCCCATGCCAGAAAAAGCGCGCCGATGGGGTCATCGGACAGACCGGCCGCGAGCCGGTTGATCGTATTCGCCGTTGCTGGACAAACCAACGCCAGGTCCGCGGCCCGCGCGAGTTCGATGTGATCGAGCGCACGCCCGTCCTCAAAAAGATTCGTGAACACGGGTCGTCCACTCAGCCCCTCGAGCGTCGCAGCTCCGACGAAACGCAACGCGGACGGCGTGGCGACGGTCTGGACGGTGACGCCCGCTTGCGCGAGTCGGGAGATGACCGTACACGCCTTGTAGCAAGCGATCGAACCGCTGAGCAAAATGAGAATGTTACCGCGGGACATTGTCGATGAGCCGCGTTTGGCCGAGGCGAACCGCACCAAAACGGCGGCCGTTACGCTCCTCGACATAGTCCACCACGAAACCGGCCGAGGTGAGTTCTGCGCGAGCTTGCGCCGCGGTCGATGCATGCGCCAAAGCAGCGTAGAATCGTGGGGCGAGCGCGCGCTCCGCCGGAGAAAGCCGTGCGTTGCGCGAACTCATCGCAAGTCCGTCTGCCTCACGAATCGTGGGGCAACCGATGATCTTCGTCGGAATAAAAAACGTCTCACACAGTCCGCGCACGAGCAGCAGCTGCTGATAATCTTTCTCCCCGAAATACGCCGCGTCCGCACCCGCGATCTGCAGCAACTTGAGCACGACCGTGAGCATTCCGGAAAAATGTCCGGGGCGATGAGCACCGCATAATTCACGGCTCAATTCGTTTTCGACGACCGCATAGCGAGTGCCGTTGGGATACATCTCGGCGACGCTGGGCGCAAAGATCACGTCGACGCCTGCCGTCTCCAACGTCAGCGCATCGGATTCGAGTGTTCGCGGATATTTTTCGAAATCCTGGGGCTCATCAAACTGAGTGGGATTAACAAAAATCGAAACCATCACGACCGCATGGTCGTGCCGCGCGCGTCGACAAAGCGACAGATGTCCCTCGTGCAGCGCGCCCATCGTCGGCACAAATCCCACCGAGCGTCCGTCGGCGCGATAAGCCTCTCGGAGCGCCTGCCATTCTGCGACGGTGTGAATGATCTGTGGCATCACCAAGGGCTGCGTTTCAAAAACAGTTTCGCTGGAAACGTGGATCATTTGAAGGATTCTTTCTGCGTTGGAAATTTCTGCCTGCGAACCGCATTCGCGTAACGAGTCACACTGCCGCGCACGAGCGCGGCACCGTCCCCAAACGTTCGCACGAAGCGCGGTTTGAAATCCGGATTCAGCCCGAGAAGGTCATGCAACACCAACACCTGTCCGTCGCAATCCGCTCCCGCGCCAATCCCAATCGTCGGGATCGTTCGTGCGGCAGTGATTTCGCCCGCGAGTTTTTCCGGAATGCATTCGAGCACGACCGCGAACGCGCCCGCCGCTTCCAACGCCTCCGCATCTTCGCGCATCCGCGCCGCATCGATTTTATCGCGCCCCTGTACCACGTATCCACCCAAGGCATGCACCGATTGGGGCTGCAAGCCGAGGTGGCCCATGACCGGAACGCCCGATTCGACGAGATGCCGAATGACATCCGCATGGCCGCGAACGCCCTCGATCTTCACCGCATGCGCACCGGCGCGCATGAGTTGCGCCGCGCAGTCGAGTGCGTGCGTGACGCCCTGCCGCGCAGCGAGAAAAGGAAAATCCGCGACAATTAATTTTTCCGGCGCCCCGCGCGCAACCGCTCGCGTGTGCAACGCCATCAACTCGACCGTCGCTCCGAGCGTGTCGCGTTCTCCATGCATCACCATCATCGCGCTGTCACCCACGAGCAGGCAGTCGACCGAAGTCCCCGCCAGGAGCCGCGCGGACCAGGCGTCATAGCTGGTTACGACAACGATTTTGTGGCGATTCGCCTTCGCGACGGCGAAGTCTCGGATGGTAGGCATGCGGCGGATAACCAACGCAACACAGGAAAGCGTTTCCGACAAGGCCGAGCCGTGTCAGCAGGGCGCAGCGGCCTGCCCATCCACCGAAGACGCGCCTAGTTCCGCAAAATCTGCGCAGCGAGCTTGGCGAGGGCCTCGTCCAATAACTGGACGCGCAATGGTTTGGTGAGGTGAATCACGAAACCGGCGGCATGACTGCGGGCGATGTCACTTTCCATTCCATAGCCCGTCAAAGCGATCCCAGTCAGTCCGAAGCGGCTGCGCAATTCAGCCATCAAATCATAGGCGTTACCATCGGGCAGACCGATATCCGAGATGACGAAATCAACCGTCTCGCGCGTCACGAGATCGCGTGCTTCTTCGACGGACCCGGCCGCCACCACTTCATAATTTCGCCGCAACAACAAATGCTGAAGCGCCAAACGCGTGGGCGCGTGATCCTCAATGAGCAGAACCCGGCCCCTCAACGTCGCTGTGATCTCAGGCTCGGCTGCAACCGTCATCAAAGTCGGCGAAGCACCGGCCGATACCGGCATGGGCGCGCGAGAGTCTACATGAATCAACGGCAGATTGATGGAAAACTTCGCGCCGCAACCGCGTCCATCACTACTCGCTCGAATCGATCCGCGATGGAGCTCCGTCAACATGCGCGAAATTGCGAGCCCAAGACCCACTCCTCCGAAGCGGTGCGAGCCGCCCGCCTCCGCATGATCGCCTTGCGAAAACGCGTCGAAGATCCGTTCGAGTTCGCTTGGCAACATTCCGATGCCCGTATCCGTAATCTCAACGGTGAGCTCTCCCGTGTCCGTGCTCACTCGGGTTTCCACGATAATCTCGCCGCGCTCGGGCGTAAACTTCACCGCATTTTTCAGGACATTCCAAAAAATCTGCTGCAGCCGCACCGCGTCGCCGAGCACCAGAGAATTGCCCGCATTGAGTTTCAGCCGCGGCACAATTCGCTTTCGATCCAGCTCCGCCCTCACCGTCGCGAGTGCGTCGTGCACGATCGTGTGCACATCATGCGGAAGCATCTCGAGCAGCAACTTGCCCCGCGTAATTCGTGTGAGATCGAGCAGGTCATCAATCAACCGCGCCTCGAGTTCGACATTCTTGCGGATCGTGGCGAAATCCGCGCGCACTCCAGACGGCAGGGAATTATCTTCCGCCGCTTCACTCGCCAGCAGCAAAACCGGGTTCAACGGGGTGCGCAGCTCATGCGATAACGCCGCGAGGAAATCATCCTTCGCGCGCGATGCAGCGAGCGCTTCATCGCGCGCCCGCTCGAGTTCCTTTTCCGTTCGCTTCGAATGCGTGATGTCCTCCGTGACCGCCAGCGCCGACTCCACGACCCGCTGCGCATTGCAGATGAACGCGACGCTGTTGCGCACCCACACAAATCCGCCGCCCGGCCGATCGTAGCGCGTCTCGATCACAAACGAAGACGCATCTCGCGCCGAATTCTCAGTCAGAAAAAGATGATGCCCGATGTCCGCCGGGTGAATGATATCCTGCATGCGCATCTGCAGCAGCTCCGCGCGCGACCGCCCCACGATTTCGCAATAACGGTCGTTCACCATCGTGAATCGGCCGGCGAGATCCGTCTGTGCGATCCCCGCGCCCGCCTGCTGAAACACGGCGGAGAGCCGCTCTTCGCTCGCTCGTAACGCGGAGTGGCTCAGCTGAATCTGATTCAACATCGAGTTAAACGCCTCCGTGAAACCGCCGATCTCGTCGTTGCTCAATTTCACGGCGCGAACCGAGTAATCGCGGTTTTCCGAAACCAGCCGCGCGGTGTTCGCCAGGTCGAGGACGGGTTGGGAAATTAATCGTTGAAAGAAACTGGAAAGCACGAGCGCAACCACGGCTGAACCCGCGAGCACCGCCAGCAAGACAAGCCCATAGACGCCCAACCGATGGTACATGCCAGAAAGATCGCCGCGAAGATAGAGCGTGCCGACGCGGGTCTGACCAGCCATCACGGGCTTGAAAAGCGTAACATGATGCGGCGCGAATTTAATGCCGTCCGGCCCCGGCTGATCAGGAAATTCGGTCGTTGGCACATCCGCCGGATAGCTCACGAACCGAACGCCTTTCCGATTATAAAGTGCGCCGACCGCAATTTCCGGCTCCGCGCGAAAGCCCGAAAGGATTTCGGCGGCCAGCTGGCGATCGTCACGGATCAATACGTCGGTGCTGCTTTCCGCGATAATCTGACCGACTGTGGAAAAGATGCGGCGGGTGGTCTGCTTGTAACTATAAAGCTCATACGCCAGCAACACGGCCGCCATCAGGGCGAGCACGGCAAAGCTGGTGAGCAGAATCACGCCCGCCAGCTTTCGTTTGATCGGAAAATCGCGAAAGGCCATGAGACTAGCCCGCCTTTTTAAGCCGGCTGCCGCGGCAAACCTTCCGCCCGCGCAGACGCGCCGTTCCGCCGCCGTCCGCCGTCCCGTCAGCCGACGCCCCCATTTGTGTTTGCT
>CBRAFL010000074.1:0-17724 GCA_967755055.1 uncultured bacterium | reverse complement strand
GACGGGACCTGCGCTGCTCGAATCGAACCTACGCTTTCCACACCTGCCCAGGCTTGGTGGCGATGGTATTCATCGCGTTCCGCGTATCCACGATGCAAGGTGCCCAGTCGGCGAGTTCTTGATAGTTTACGTTGGCGTGATTCGTGGCGAGCAGCACGAGATCGTAGCTGGCGACGGTCGCCCGATCCCACGCCACAGAACGAGTTCCGGTCCACTGGGGATGTTCGCGGGTCGGCCGCACGACGGGAACGTAAGGATCGTGATACGCGACTTCGGCACCGCGATGCTGCAACATTTCCATCAAGACATAGCTCGGCGATTCGCGTTCGTCATCGACATTTGGTTTGTACGCGAGGCCCAGAATAAGAATTCGACTGCCTTTGATCGCTTTCGAGCGATCATTGAGTGCGTCAGACACGCGATGCACGACGTAATCCGGCATGGCGGTATTGATCTCGCCCGCGAGCTCGATGAAGCGGGTGTGCTGCCCATATTCGCGTGCCTTCCACGTGAGGTAAAATGGATCGATAGGAATGCAGTGACCGCCCAAGCCAGGCCCGGGATAGAAGGCCATAAAGCCGAAAGGTTTGGTTTTTGCGGCGTTGATCACTTCCCATACGTCGATTTCCATCGCGGAGTAAACGACCTTGAGCTCGTTCACCAAAGCGATATTCACGCTGCGAAACGTGTTTTCGAGCAACTTGGTCGCTTCGGCCACCCGACAGGACGAGACCGGCACGAGCGTCTTGATTGCTATCGAGTATAAATCGATCGCTTTCTTCAGACACGCGGGAGTGAAACCTCCGACGACTTTGGGAATGGTGGCAACGACACTGCTCGGATTACCTGGATCTTCACGTTCAGGCGAAAATGCGAGATGGAAATCCTCACCGGCCTTCAGGCCCGATCCTTTTTCGATGACTTCCCGCAAGTCTTCGTCCGTGGTTCCTGGATACGTGGTGGACTCCAACACGATCAGCGTTCCTTTCTGAAGAAAAGGGGCGAGCGCCTTTCCCGTTTCGGTGATGTACGAGATGTCCGGCTCGCGATTTTTATTCAACGGCGTCGGAACGCAGATGATCACGGCATTCACCTGCCGGATGCGGGAAAAATCCGTCGAGGCTTTGAACGATTTGTTCCCGACCGCGGCTGCGATCGATTCCGGAGAGATATGTTTGATATAGCTTCGGCCGGCATTGAGTGCCTCAACTTTGGCCGGATCGATATCCAAGCCCAGGACAGTGGCCCCGGAACGGGCGAATTGCAGTGAGAGGGGAAGGCCAACGTATCCGAGGCCCACGACCGCGATCTGTTTTTCTTGCATATGATTTCAGAATGGAAGCCGATTTTGACATCCACAAGGAAGTTAAATTCGGCTCGATGAACAAAAAGTTGAGCATTCACCGGGAATGGCGCCGTTTAAGAATATCATGTAGTCCGCAATCAGTCGTATCCCGCCACGGTCCTCCTGGCGAGGGGCGTACAAGCCGACGTGATTACGCCCGGACCGGATGCGAAATCTTCGACGGGTATGGTATAACCGCCGTGTCGCCGATATTGTAATCCGTCAGAATCGAGAAGCGAAAAGTTGAGCCAACGCCGAGTGTGCTTTCCACGGATATCGTTCCTCCCATCAGTTCGCACAGCCGTTTTGAAATGAGCAAACCGAGACCTGTGCCATCGCGACGGCGACGAGCGGATGCATCCAGCTGCGTGAACGGCTGAAAAAGTGAATCAATTTTTTCCGCGGGAATGCCCACGCCCGTATCGCTGACCGCGAAGAAAAGGCGCGCCACCCGCAGGGCACCGCCTTCCGAAGGCTCACCGCGTGAACACGAGAGCTGCAGGGTGATGCTGCCGCGCTCTGTAAACTTGAGCGCGTTGCCCATTAAATTAATGAGGATTTGTCGAACGCGGTTTTCGTCCCCGTTCACAAAAGTCGGTACGCCAGGATCGAGTCGGAAATCGAGTTTGAGCGCAGCGGAACGGGCCTGATCGGCAAAGAATCCGCACACTTCCTCCGCGCATTTCTGCGGCGAAAAAGCGACGTGCTCGATCTCCACCTTGCCTGCTTCAATTTTCGAAAGATCCAGGATGTCTCCAATCAATTTCTCGAGCGCCATGCCGCTCGAGTGGATCATTGCGACGTGCTCACGCTGAGTCGCCGTCAGTTGCGTGTCGCTGAGCAGCCGAGCGAATCCAATCACGCCGTTAATCGGTGTCCGGATCTCATGACTCACCATCGTGAGAAATTCACTTTTCGCTTTATCGGCATTTTCCGCGGCCTTCTTGGCGCGCAGCAGAGCGGACTCGGCCTCCCTACGCGAGGACACGTCGTGTCCAACCGCCTGATAC
Organism: uncultured bacterium; assembly: GCA_967755055.1. Taxonomy (GTDB): domain Bacteria; phylum Verrucomicrobiota; class Verrucomicrobiia; order Opitutales; family Opitutaceae; genus Opitutus. The sequence goes on along the minus strand of CBRAFL010000074.1, from coordinate 15,369 downwards.
TCCACAATCTCTCCGAAACTATCTTTGATTGCCCGTTGGGTCCATTGCAGCCACGTCCTTCCGCCACTCGCCAGATCGAGTTCACGCTCTAATGTTGAGGGTGTTCCGCTGACTGCCGCGACATCGTCAAAAAAAGGGAAGGGCGACCCGACCAGTTCATTCCGTTTAAGTCCAAAGGCACGCGCATACGCGCCGTTGACAAACGTGAGCCGGCCATCCGTCCGATAACGGCAGATCAGATCGACCTGATCTTCGACAATTCCCCGGTAGCTAGCCTCGACGTTCTGTAATGCCCTGGCCATGCGCTCAATCTTCCGGGCCAGTCCAATAATCTCATCTGGGTCGCGGTTCTCAGTGGTATTATCATCTTCTTCAGCCACCGCTGCGGTTTCGCGCAACGAGCGTACGCGAGTGATCACATTTCGGTCCCATACGTAGCCACTCAGCACGAGTAACACACACCCGATAATCGCCATTCCGAGCACCCAGTATGAATTGCCGAGCCGGTCCCGCAGATCCTCCTGAACAGCGATTGCGATCAACGCGGCGACGAGGCTCAGAGCAAGCGAAAGGATCAGGATCGTTTTGCGAAACATGACGGCGTGACGAGAGCAGTATGAATGCAGTCACCCGTCTTAGTGTCTAATCAAAACTCCTGGTTACAAACAATCGTCTGCGAATGTAAAACGTCTGCCAAAATCCCGTTAAATTTACTAGCGGGCGAAAAAAGGATTGTGCTGCTTTTCCTGACCGATCGTCGAAAGCGGACCGTGACCGCAGGCCAGTACCGTATCACGCGGCAGCGAGAGGATTTTCTCTTTGTTGTTCCGCAACTGCTCATCAAAAGCTGTCGCTGTTCCGCCCATTGATCCAGCGAAAATAGCGTCGCCAACCACCGCTAGCGGCCAGCTCAAACCAGTGACATAATACGTCGTCAATCCGGGCGAATGACCGGAGGTGCGTAGAGTTTTAATCGACAGTGGACCGACGTGGAAATGCACGTTCTCTTTGAACGTCTTTGCGGTAGCAAGCGGCGCCGGTTCCATTTCGCTCGCCCAGACCTCCGCCTTGGTAGCAGCTGCCAATTTTGTGAGATCCGCCACATGATCGTCATGGGTGTGGGTCAAAAAGAGATATCGTACAGTGAGATTCTCCGCGTGAATCGTATCCACCATTGCAGTGCAGTCCGCGCCGGTATCAAACGCCGCGGCAAGCTTGGTCCGTGCGTCCCAAACCAGATAACTGTTCACCGTCATGTCTTCCCATGCGGTGTTGAATGCCGCGAAGCCGGTCGGGAAATTTGGCTGCGCGGGATACCAGGTTCGTGTGGCGATCGCCTCCAAAGCGTCCGGGCTTAGCCGCAAATGGCGGGCGATCCGGCGCAGTACTGCTACCAGCGGCTGACCGCTCTTGACTGCAGCCAAATCGGTCACTGAAACCTCGGCGCGTCGTGCGAGATCATCGTCGGCGATTTTCAGTCCTCGCTGGGCCTTGTTGATGATATCACTAAAATTATCTTCGAGGGGAATGCGCGCCATGTATCTGTAAAGTGTCCGGGGGGGGCGTCTGCGCAAGTTTCTTTCAATCTAGCCTGGCTGGAGTTCGGCGGGCGTAATGCGGTTTCCAGTAAATCAAGCTATAGGGAAAAAAACTATATATCCCAGCTTGCTATAGTGAGAAATGCAGGCACGTTAGCAGGACTTTATGGTCACTGATAAACTCAAAACCCTTGCGATCACCAAAGCGCGGGTTGCTGAACTTGAAAAGAGTATTGCCACGGAGCTCAACCGAGAGCTTTCCGCGTTGCCCGCAAAATACGGTTTCGACAATCTCCCGGCTTTCTTTGAGGCGGTGAAAGCTGCCTCCCGCGGCAAAGTTCGCGGTCAGGCTAAACCAGCCCCTGCCACAGGTGGAAAGAAGCGGCGCAAGCGTGCTGTGATCACCGGAGAGACCAAGTCGAAGGTCAAATCACTCGTCGAGAGCGGCAAGACTGGCGCAGAAATCGCCAAGCTTGTCGGAATCTCACTTCCCAGCGTACAGAATATTAAAAAGTCCCTCGGCCTCGTCAAAGCCCGCAAGTAAACTGTCGCCAGTGTCATTTATCAGCCCCTGCTTCGGCAGGGGCTTTTTTTTGAATAAAAGGGGAGATCGACTGGAATGTCTCCGCGGGACCACGATTAAACGAAGCGCCAGCGCGAACCGTATTAGTTAAGGCGTGTTTTCAAACCTGTCATTGCGAGAAGCGGTGTCGCGCCGCGACGAAGCAATCCAGCTCGATCGCCACGACGGGCTTCGCCGTCTCGCGATGACAAACAGGGTTTGAAAACACGCCTTAGGAACATCGACTATTTCGGCTGTAATCGGAGGTGCCCGTTGATCAGGGCTCGGAGCTGAAATTTGTGTGCCGTGGCAGGCGTTTTTAATGCCGGCAGAAGAGTTGCCGGATCACACAAACGTTGTCTCATTCTCCGAATTCATGGCTGTTAACGCTCACTATATCCAAGCCTGTACCAATGGTCGTCTTCACGATGCCCGGGAGCCGTCGATTTCGCCGTTGAATCGCGGGTTCCTGTATGGCGACGCGATTTACGAGGTTTGGCGCACCTACAATGGGGTGATCTTCGCCTGGGAGGAACATTGGCGTCGCCTCGAGCGTTCGGCCGTCTCGCTTTATTTTACACTGCCGCTATCGGCTGTTGATATGCTGGCGGAGATCAAACGCACGGTGCTCGCGTATCAGCAGGTCGAACACGGCGACGGACCACTCTATATCCGACTTCAGGTTACGCGCGGTGGCGGTCCGATCGGCCTGGATCCAGCGCTGGCGGACCGATCTGATTATGTGCTATTGGTTCAACCCAATGCACTGTATTCGACGGAAAAATTCCGCGCCGGATTGAACCTGTCTCTCGCGAAAACTCTGCGGCGCAATCCCGTTGAGTCACTCAATCCTGCGTGGAAAACCGGCAATTACCTCAATAATATTCTGTGTTTGCGCGAGGCGCGGATGCGCGGAGCCGATGAAGTCGTGATCACCAACCTTGCGGGAGAAGTGACCGAGGCTGCGGTTTCCAATATCGCGTTCGTCCGTGACGGTGAGATTCTCACGCCACCTCTCCAGGCCGGACTTCTGGGAGGCATTACAAGAGAGCTGTTGTTCAGTGCCATCGCTCCACGAATCGACTGTCGGATCCGCGAAGCGACTTTGAGGCCGGAGGACTTCGGGAAAATGGACGAGTGTTTCTTACTTTCGACGACCAAAGATGTCACGCCGGTCGCTTCGATCGACGCCAATAAATTCAAGATCGGAGATGGTACGCTCACGCTACGGCTCAAGGCGGCATTTGCGGATTATGTGAGTGAGTACTCCCGGTCTCATCCAGAACTGCGCGTCGCGTAAGGTCTGTCTTCGAAATACTCGAGGGGAAAACCGGGGTCTGCTGATCGCAGACCGGCGATTAGCGCGCTCGAATCAAACTCAAGGCGCAGGCGATTAGCCAAAAGCCACTGGATCAAGATTTCCCCATATAGCGGGTCCCCCTCCGGGGTCCTTTTTATTTCGAAGACACGCCCTGGACCAGCCTGCGATAGTCGCGACGTCTCAGCGCGCGTATTGAAGGATTCATTACGAGGCTGCTGAGAATCTCCTTCGCGCGGAAAAGTCCCGCCGGTGTTTACCTGGCCGATGAGCCACTCGTAATTTGCACGGCGCGGGAAATTTGGTCCTGCAGGGCGGGCAAACATTCAAGGAGGTCCTGGCGTTCCAGACGGAGGCTGTGAAAAACGGCATCAGCTCCCTCGATCTCCGCAGGTGGTTCGGCCTGGCATACGGCTGTCCGAAGAAATCGGGCACCATAAAGCAGCGCCGCCATCCGGTCGTGCGGCTCTTCGGCTGCGAGCGGGTCGTATTGATGGCGGACCGATTCGATATTATCGGTGATGAACGTCCATTTTTGCAGCATTACCGCGCCAACATCCGCCTGGGTAAACCCGCACAACGCCAGCTCTGCATCACTAAAATCACCCGGGAACCCGCTGTCGACCAAGGTACGACCTGGCTCACCGGTCGTCGTTAAATGCTTGTTGATCGCAAGCCGCCCAATGCCGTGCAGCAACCCGCTCATGTATGCGACAGCGGTGTCTTCGCCGAGCCGTGTTGCGAGCAGTTCCGCGGCAAACGCACATGCCAGCGATTCGCGCCAGGTGGCGAGCGCGTCCCGCCGGTACGCGGCGAGCGGCTGTGCGATCATGGAGCGCGACGCCACGACTGCCACCAGGTGGAAGATTTCACGAAAACCCACACGGTTTACCGCTTCATCTATCGTCTGGCAGGCCGAACCTCGCTTAAACCACGCGCTGTTACTGATCTGAACGACGCGCGTGGACATCGCAGCGTCGAGCCGGATGAGCGCGGTGACATCGTCCAAGCTCGAATTCGTATCGGAAAGGAGCCGTTGCAAACGCGCCAGGACGTGGGCGATGGCCGGCAACTGGCCCATCGCGGCAACCAGTCTTTCGGGTGTGGAGAAATTCTGTGGAGTTTCGGGGTCAGCCAAGGTGGTGGGAATCAACGACAGTTCTCGCGGCGAGCGCAAAATGAATTTGGTGCAAACACAGGGTTGTTGGCAAATTCAGATCGATCGCATTTTCGATCGGCGTGCCGATTGCCAATGAGTCTCATCGAGGGCGAAGGGAACTAACCGAGCCAACATGATAATTATCGGTCGCGTACACAGCAGCGAAACGCGCGAGATCGACCGTCGTTTGGAGACTTTAAAAGTCCTTAGAACATTCACGAAGTTGGCTCGATTTCGGCTACATCGGCAGATCGATGGAACCCTCCGAAAATTCGATCGAGCCGCCGCGTTCCAAACCAATTTCAATTGGGCTCACGTGCTGGCTTTGGCAGTGGAGCCGGCGTTGGACGATGATTCAGCTGGCGAAACACCTTGAGGTCACGTTGCACATTACCCAACGGCGTCATGGTTTGTATCTGGAGATAGAGGGCCACGTCTCGGGCGCGAACGTCGATCGCTTTATCAGCGAATTTGCACGTCGGTGTTGAGGACGTGATGCGCGTGTGTTTGCAACGCACCTTACGCGGCCCCGAGCCCCGATAACGGCTCGGGGTTACACCGTAGTTTAGCCGTTAGGCGCCAAAGATTCCTTCTTTGATCATACCGGCGCCAATGGCGATTGAAGCAGCCGCATAGGCGTGACCCAAATTGGCAGCGGCAGCGATATTCGCCGAGACCACCGTTGCGCCGCTTATTGTCAGGGATGCGCGGCGGAGTACAGGCCTGACGGTTTTCCGAAACTGCTCCGACTCGCAGGGCTCTGACAGGTCCGCCAGATTACAGATTTCGTTGGCGAGTTTCACGAGCGAGATGCGAAGAGCCTCATCCTCGAGTGTCGGTCTTTTGGCGAGCGATGGCCTCAGGTCGTCGGCTTGCTTGATGACCTCTCTGACAACGTCCGGGTGAAGCCCAGCCTCGAGGAAAACCCGCTTTTCCTCGTCAAGAAACGCCGCGAATCGACCGGGATCGTTGAAGATGGCTGTTGCCTCCTCGATCAAAGACGTTTGACCCGACGCCGACCGCATTTCCGTGAAAAACGTCGGGTCGCTGATCAGTATCCGCAATTCCTTACAGCCGACGGCCAACATTTCGCGGAGATCGACTCCAGACGTTGGGTCGGTCCGCAGGAGTTTATTGGTGACTTCTACCAGCATGTCCAACCGCATGGTATCCGAACGTTGTCGTGGTTGGCCAAGCTGCGCAAGGGCGACATCGATTCATGAGTGCGCTTGTGGCCAACGTGGCTGCGCGCACGAGCGAGTGGAGTAGAAGAAGCTGGACGCTCTTTTCGCTGGAAAAATGCTTCAGTTAAATCGTCTGCGTGTCACGCTCGCGTCTGTGATCGCCGCCCCGATCGAAAGGCCGTCGCATTTTTATTACCCCATGAAAATATCCCGCTCTGTCCGCACCAGTGCCGTCTCGGCGCTGTTTTTTTTCTCTCTCGTTGCGTCCATCCAATTGTTCGCTGCTCAGCCGCGAGAAGAAGTGATGATCGACTTCACCACTGTTTCCCGTGACCCCAATGGCACGGTGAATCGGTCTTATGAATACGCGTTTGGTGATTGGGGGAAACACATTGTCGATCTGCAGGGCCGTGGCACATTGATTAAGGCCCCCACGGGAAAGGGTGGGATGGGCGAGAACAAAACGATGGTGGAGTTCGGCAAATTCCCCGTCGTCGATCTCCAATTCGTAATTGGTAACGCCAACAAGGCGCAGGCGCTGAGTTTTAGCCTGGAAGACCGGGATGGCACGGAACAAACATGGGCAATTTCGATCGCTGGGAAACCCCGTGGCCAACTCCTTCGTCAACGCTTCGACCTTCGCACGCCCGATCACGAACAAAAGCCAGGCAAGACGCCGGGAATGAATTTGAAGAAGGTCTTAACCTGGCAGGTGCGGGGCGACTGGACTGATCCCAATGTCGAAGTGCTTCTCGTCAAGCTCACGGCCGAGAAGTGAGTGGGGTGGGGACGCCGCAGTCGAAAGGTGGGCGCCCTTGGGTTTCGAAAATGTGCAGAGGCCTGTCGCTTGCAGAATTTTTCGCGAGCGGCGCGTCTGGCAGAATCAGTGTTCCTCTAGCCTACGAGCCAGGTGGCGAACCGTAACCATTGCTCAGTGCCAGCCAGCCAGAATCGGAAGCCTTGCGAGAGGACTATAAACAGAAATCCCCATCCGAAAGCCGGATGTAGCCGACGGTGTTTGATCGTATCGAAGCAGAGCACCGTCAAGAGGCAGAGATCCGTCAGCCCGAAAAACATCGGCAGGCCACCATTACGAATGAACGCCACCGGTACGCGCGCAATCGCAGCCGTCAACATGCTCATGCTCGCGAGCAGGATCAGACGTTTGTGGATATTCGCACGCTGCCGGTATCCCAGGCCGAGGGATATCAGCGTCGCGAATACAACCATATCGCCCAACGGAATCGTCAAAAAAACCAGCGGGGGCGGTCCTGGAGACACGCCATGCCGGGCTGCCGTGATCGCCGTGACGGTGCCCACACCTACAACCATCGCCGCGAGCAGGGCTCCGAACACACCAAGCCGCCGATGTAAATCGACGCGTTCAGCGGCAACGAGTCGAACCTGGACGAAGAACAACGTAAACCACAGTGTCATCACGAGTCCGTGCAAGTGCACGAGACCAGAGAGCGCGGGCGAACCGAAGATTCCCTTGAGATAATAACTGCGAGCAAAACCCGCGAAAACAACTAGCACAGCGACAAGTGCCGCCCACGTGTAGATGCCGCGATCAGCGCGACGACGCTGACCGACAGAAGATTCCAAGCTCATGTTAGAGAAGCTTGACTAACAGTTGGTTTGAGGACGTTCGGATGATGTCCCGACGCCAAACGGAATACGACAGAATTTATCCGTTTGCCGTTACGAAAAATGCGCTCGGCAATCGCGCGTTGCGCTCGATCGAGAGTTTTTGCCTCGCGCTCGACGCACTTGGGAGCGGGCATTCGCATGATGCAGGAGAAAAAATTTGGTGACTTCGTCACGACGCAGGATGCTGTCTATGACAGCGTTCGAGCGGAGCTACGCGCTGGCCGGAAAGAGACGCATTGGATGTGGTTTATCTTTCCGCAACTCGCGGGGCTTGGCTTCAGTCCGATGTCGAAAAAGTTTTCCATCGCATCGCTCGATGAAGCACGCGCCTACCTGCGTCATCCCGTCTTGGGCTCACGTCTGCGCGAATGTACGAAGCTGCTTCTCGCCGTTCCCGACCGGAGCATTCGGGAAATATTCGGCGAACCGGATGATATGAAATTCCGGTCCTGCATGACGCTCTTCGCAGCGGCTTTGCCGGAAGAAACGCTTTTTAGCACGGCTCTCGATAACTATTTTGATGGGGAGCGCGATCTGCTCACGCTTCGGCTGCTTCAGCAAGCAGCGCAATAATCGGTCGCATTCCGTTCACGAATGCGGACTGCCAGGCTTGGATTGCGGGTCCGCCGGCTTGCGACCGAATCCCCATGAATACGAAGCGTTGAATTTTTCGTTTCCGCCGACGCGAACACCGTGAAACATCGTTTCCGCCATGGTGGTGGAGCCGAGAAGCCGGGCGACATCGATCATGAGTTCGGCATCAGCGACCAGGCGTTCGACATCCTCGCCGGGATATCCGGCCCAATACTTGAGGTCATGCAAAAATCCAGCGGGGTAGATGCTGACGCCTTTCCAATCATCAAACCAGCCCGTGCAACCATCGCTCTTGAACGGGCGCGGCGGCGGATCGCGTTCGATTTTCCGCCAGAGATCATGAAGTCCGTAGAATTGGCAGATTTCTTTGATTCGAGGTAGCGGCACTTCCTCGTCGAGTTTAGGCAGATCCATCTGGCGGCGTTCTGTCGGCATCGGCGATTCGGCGGCGGACGCAACGGGCGACAGGATCGCGGATAAAAATCCGAGCACGAGCGGGCAAATTAAATTAACGAGACGCATGGCGAAAAAAACTTATCGTAAGCGCGGGTTTGATACGGCAACGGTCCGACCTTTATGCGGTGAGCGGTTCGTTGAATTCGCGGAAGAACATGAACAGCAGCACGGCGCTGCCGATCAGCTCGGAAAAGATGACTTTGGCCCCGGCGCTGGCACCGAGCTGGGTCATTTGAAAGACGATCATCACCGCGGCCAGCATTGAAATTCCGAAGACGAATGAACCCGTGAGGCTGACCGTCATTCGTACGTGGCTGCGCAGTTCGTGGACCCGACGAAAAAAGTACGTGGAGAATACGATGTAGACGACCATCGATAAAAATCCGGCACCTTCAAATCCTGGCAGATCAATCAGCGCGTCATAGATTCCGTGCGCGAAAATGCTGAGGGGGAAAACAACCAGGAAGTCATTCAGTCCGCTGGCACCGCGGGTGCAGACACGAAACAGCGCGAGGCCGTTCAGGCCGGTTAGCGCAACGTGAAAGAAGTTAGCCGTGAGAAAACGTCCGGGTGCGCTCGCGCTCTCTGACAAAAGGAAATAGCTGGCGTTTTCCTCGATGGCGAAACCAAGCCCGACAAAACTCGCCACGATCACGGCCTCGAGTTCATCGTCGCGACGGACCAAGACCGGCAGGAGCGGAAGAAACAGTAGGAGTTTGCAAAGTTCCTCCCGCGCTCCAACGCCGGCGATGTTGTACGCGAATATCCGATACACGTCGTCCCCGGCCGAGAATTTCAGGAAATCATCCTGCAGAATCACGAAGTAGATGGTCGGCGTGGTGCTCAGCACGCCGCAGCCGAACGCGATCAGGCAAAGCAGTGCTGGCTTGGAAAAGATGCCGGGCAATTCGCCGAGGTGAAAAAGAAACAAGGCCCAGGCGAGTCCGGCGCAAAGAGTGACGACGACCGTCCCGAATTCGTACGAGTCCATCTGCGTGAGCGGCACCCATTTCAAAATCTCGCGCCAGTCACCGTTCCCGATGGCGATTCCCAAGGCTTCGTGCGCGGAGAAGAGCCGTGCGTAATGCGGATCTCGTTGCAACTCGGAGAGCGCAACGAAGTCCTTCGCTTTCATCAGCGCGTGTATGGCCATATAACGCGACTCCACCGCGCCGGCCAGCTCACCCTCCTTGCGAAACAGCTCGAAAGCGCCTTGATAATTTTCGCGGTCAAGTTCGATCTTCCCGGTCGCGTAACGGGCGAAACGGATCGGAACCGGCGCAGTCGCGAGGACTTTCAGCTGTTCGAATCGCGCGCGACCGGTTTCGCCCCACGCGGTGAGATAGAGAAAGCCGAGCTCTGTTTCGGTCTCGGTGAAACGATGCCGAAGCGCGTTCTTGATTCCGTCCTCATCGGCCTCGATCACGTGTGACGCCAGTTTCGGAACGGCACGGATAAACTGTCGAAACGTGATGGCTGGGTTGGATATCTCCTGATCGAACCCGGCCAGGATGCCGAACGGATGAGTATCGTTCGAAGCTTCCTTTTGTTTTTTGTGGTGCTCGTGCTCGAGTGCTTTGCCGGCGTGGGCGAGAATTCGTTCGGCGAGATATTCCGGACCGGAAGGCTGAACGTTGCTCAGAATATATCCGACCGCCACGCCGATGATGATCGAGCAAAGGGCGAACTTCCAGAGAAACGACTGACTTCGAGACGCGCGAGAAACCGCGTCCGTTATACGACGACTCAAAATGGCCATGCTGGAAGCTGCGAGTCCGCCGTGGAAGTGGGGTTCGTTCAAGGTGAATCAGCTGACTCGGTTGCAGAGGAGGCCTGTATGCGCGGCGCCTTTCTGCTGGCCTCGGAGATCGAAGAGCGAAGATCGGAAATCGGACGATACGGAGGTCGTCCCTCCGCTGGAGGACAGCAGGCCCGGAGGCCTGCCGCTACGCTGAATGACTGCGCTAATTTGCTTTTTTAATCGATTCACTTGGACCGGTTCGCCAGTTTTTCGTGCGTCGTTCTTTTTCCCATGTCTCACACCCCTCTCATTCGTAATCTGCGTCGGCTGGTCGTTCATGCTCGCGAGTCCGTGTTGAGCGGTCGTGAAGTGGAGCGCGTGCTCGATAGCCAGCGTTCTCCCGGATACACCCGCCGGCAGTTTGTCGAACGAGCCAGCCTCGCAGCGGCAGCTTTGGTGGGAGCGCCATTGTTGCGCGCAGCCAAACCGCCCGGTTCGAGCGCGCGAGTTGTCGTGGTGGGAGCCGGTCTGGCGGGACTCACGTGTGCGTATCGGCTCAAACAGGCGGGCGTGGACGCCACGCTCTATGAAGCAAACACGCGGTTGGGCGGTCGTTGCTGGACGCGTCGCGGTGATTTCCTCGATGGCCAGATTGCCGAGCACGGCGGCGAACTCATCGACCAGGGCCACGCGAGCATCAGGCATCTTGCGCAAGAACTCCGCCTGCCGCTCGACAATCTACTCGCGGCGGAACCGAACGGCAGCGAGCCGTTTTTCTATTTCGATCATGCGCGCTACAGCTATCAAGACGCGACCAGTGATCTGAAATCCATTTGGCAGACGGTGCATCGCGATCTCTCTGCGGCGGGATATCCGACGCTCTACAATCAGTCGACGCCGCGTGGCCGGCAGCTCGATCAGATGTCGATCATTGATTGGATTAACGAATCGGTTCCCGGCGGACGGCAATCGCGACTCGGCCAATTACTCGATGTCGGTTACAACATTGAGTACGGTGCGGAGTGTGAAACACAGAGCGCGCTCAGCCTGCTCTATCTTCTAGGGTACAACAGCCCCGGGCAGTTCAATCTCTTCGGAGCATCCAATGAGAAGTATCACGTGCGCGGCGGCAACGATCGGATCGTGTCGACGCTGGCGTCGATGCTGGACTCACAGATTGTCGCTGGCACTGCACTGATCGCGGCGCGACGGACGGCCGGGGGCGGCTACGTGTTGACGTTCCAAAGCGGTCAGCAGACTTACGATGTCACGGCGGACAAAGTCGTATTTGCGCTGCCGTTTTCGATTCTGCAGAGTGCCGTCGATTTGAGTGCGGCGGGTTTCAGCGATTTGAAAATGACGGCCATTGACGAGCTGGCGATGGGCGCCAGCTCGAAGCTCAATGTGCAGTTTTCGCGGCGCCACTGGCGCGAGCTCGGAAGCAACGGCGATACTTTTTCTGACGCGGGATATCAAGCGACGTGGGAGGTGAGCCGCGCGCAACCGGGCACTTCGGGAATTCTCGTCGGTTATTCCGGCGGCGATTACGCCAAAACGTTTGGACAGGGAACTCTGGCCACGCAGGCGGCGCAGTTTCTCGGGCAGATTGAACCGGTGTATCCAGGAATCAGTGCGCGGTACAACGGTCGCGCCACCTTGGATTTCTGGCCCGGCAACGTGTACACCCGCGGCAGCTATTCGTACTGGAAGGTGGGACAATACACCCGTTTTGCCGGAGTCGAAGGCGTGCAGGAGGGTAACGCGCATTTCTGCGGCGAACACACGTCGATCGACTCGCAAGGCTACCTCAATGGCGCGGTCGAGACCGGCGAGCGGGTCGCGAATGAAATCACGGCCGACTTGGGCGTGTGAGTTTTATCGAACGCGTCGTGCGCGGTCCACGGCGTTTCAGTGAAGGAACCGTTCAACGCGCTTTTCACGCAGCCACTTTTCAGGTGTCTGGCAGCGTGAAAAAAAACGTCGCGCCTTCGCCGGGCCGGCTCTCCGCCGCCACCTGGCCGCCGTGGCGCTGGATGATCCGGTAGACGGTTGCCAGTCCGATCCCGGTGCCAGGAAACTCCGCCGCGGTGTGGAGCCGCTGGAAGGCGTTGAAAAGTTTCGGGGCGAACGCCATCTCGAAACCAACACCGTTATCGCGCACGAAATAGGTCGTCTCGCCATCACGCGTGGTTTGACCAAATTCGATTTTACTCACGGGCCGCGTGCTCGAAAATTTACACGCGTTGCCAAAAAGATTTTCCAGGACGATTTGCAGCAGTCGCGCATCGCCGATGGCGGTCAGATTTGGCGCGATGACAAATTCCATCGGACGTTTTGGCTGCGCCTCGTGTAAGGTTGAGGCGACGTTCTCGGCGAGCGCACTGAGGTCAACGGGAGTGCGTTGCACCTCGCTTCGAGTGACACGTGCCAGATTCAGCAGATCGTCGATGAGATGACCCATCCGCTGGCTGGCCTTGCGAATGGTCTTCAAGCTATCCACGGCCTCTTCGTCGAGCTTGTCAGCATAGTCGTCCAGAAGGATACGGCTGAAGCCGTCGATGCTGCGGAGGGGAGTGCGTAGGTCGTGCGAGACTGAATAACTGAAAGCTTCGAGTTCCTTCACCGCGGTGAGCAGTTGCGCGGTGCGATCGGCAACCCGTCGCTCGAGATCCTGATTAAGGATACGGAGGGCTTGGGTGGCCTGTTCTCGTTCCCGCGCGCGCTCTCGCTCGTTCGCCAGCTCGCGTTCCTGCTGCGCCTCGTGCTGTCGCTGGGCTGAAATCGCCCATCCCACCGTGGCGGCACATCCCAACAGGGCGAGCGCTGTACTTCCCTTGAACCACCACGTCCGCCACCAAGGCGGCACCACAATCAGATCGAGAGAGACGCCGGACTCGTTCCACACCCCATCGCCGTTAGCGGCTTTCACGCGAAGCCGGTAGTGGCCGGGATCGAGGTTGGTAAACGTCGCACGATGTTCAGAACCCGGGTTGCGCCAGTCGTCATCGAACCCTTCCAGTTTGAAACGATATTGCGTCCGCGCTGCGGAACGAAAGCTCAACGCTGCGAACTTGAAACTGATCACCGAAAGACGTGACGGGATCTCCAGTCGCTTTGTCTCAGTGATGCTTTGCCGCAGGGGAGAGTTGGCCTGCGCCGGCAACACCGTTTCGTTGAATACTTGAAAATTCGTGAGAACGACCGGAGGAGGACGAGTGTTCACACCGAGCGCTCGTGGATCAAACCGGACGAAGCCTTGCGTGGTGCCGAAAAGAAAGTCTCCCGTGCTCAGTCGCAGGCGCGCGTGCGGGTTGAGCTGACTCCCGGGCAGGCCGTCACTCTCGTCGAAAACGCGAACTCGTCGCGTCCGAGGATCGAATCGCGTCAATCCTCGATTGGAGCCGATCCAGAGCGCACCGTCGTCGTCCTGAAGCAGGCCACGCAAGACATCGCTCGGTAAACCATCCGCGGTGCGAAAGTTTTCGCATTTGCCGGTGTGCGGATCGAGACGGTTCAAGCCTCCGCCTTCGGTGGTCGCCCAAATCATGCCCGCAGAATCTTCGAGCAGGTCGAAGATCCAGTAGTTGTTCAACGTGCCAGGCTGGCCGGGCTGGCTTTGAAACCGGTCCCAACTTTGCTTGGCGGGATCCCAGCGGGCTAAACCTTTCGGCGTTCCGACCCAGAGAGTACCGCTCTTGGTCACGAGTAGCGCGCACGCGATGTCGTCGTTCAGGCTTCGTGGATTGGCGGGATCATGGCGGTGATGGACGAAACCGTCCTCCTCGGGAACATAACGCTCAACGCCTCCGCCAATGGTCGCTATCCAAAGCTGATGTTCGTGATCCTCGACCATTCGCCAGACGTGAGCATCGCTCAACGAGTGGCTCTGGCCCGGCTGCGGCAGGTAGCGGTGAAATGAGCCGGTCTCTGGCTCAAAACGATTCAGTCCTCCATTCCACGTGCCGACCCAAAGCTGGCCGCGGTGGTCACGTAGCAAGCTCACCGCCGCTTTTGCCCCGAGGCTGTTGGGGTCGCGAGGCGAATGAGAATAGCTATTCCAGTGTGCTGTCGCAGCACTCCAATGATTCAATCCACCGTTGTCTGTGCCCACCCAGAGATCGCCAGACGGGTCTTCCAGGAATGAAAGTACGTTGTCATCCGACAGCGTCTTGGACTCACCGGGGATGTTGGAGAAAACCTGAAACGCCGCGGCCATCCGGTCGAAGTGACTGACTCCCGCAGGAAAATGCCCCACCCAAAAATCGCCGCTGCGATCATGGAAAATGGCGCGCACCGCATCCGTCATCAACGTATTGGCGACGTATTTCGAGTGACGCTGGTGCGTGAACCGACCTGTCGCGGGATCGTATCTACTCAGTCCGCCACCGTCGGTCCCGATCCAGATTTTTCCGTCGTTGTCGGCCACGATCGCCGTCACCGTTCCGTTTGGCAGCGAGGCCGGATCGTCCAAATCGGCTGGATACCGTTCGAACTGCCGGCGATCCGGATCGAGACGGCAAAGACCTCCATCCGTCCCGATCCAGAGATTCCCTTCTCGATCTTCGGCGATCGACGAGACCCGATTGTGACTCAGGCTTCGCGGGTCATTCGGATCGCTCGTGTATGTCCGGAATTGGCGAGTGCCGGGATCGAGCCGGTTTAATCCGCCACTCCCTGTTCCGATCCAGAGAACACCTCGCCGGTCGCGGAACAGGCAACGAATCCAATGATCGTTCACACCATCGCTTCGGTTTGGTTTGGGTCCGAACCGTTCGAATTTTCCCGAACGCGGATCGAAATGATTCAGTCCGCCGCGCGTCGTTCCGATCCAGAGCGTGCCGTCTTTGTCGAAAAGAAGGCATTGGGTGGTGTCGTCGCTTAGGCTGGCCTCATTCGCCGGATCGTGACGGAAATGGGAAAATCGTTCGGTATCGCGATGCCAAAGGTCCAAGCCCCCCTCCGTTGCGATCCAAAGATTCCTGTTTGCATCCTCCTGGATGCCCAACACCGCACCGTTCGAAAGGCTTTCGGGATCGGACGGATTTGGCCGAAACACTCGAAAGTCAACGCCATCAAAGCGAGCCAGCCCGTCCGCGGTCCCAAACCAAAGAAATCCCTGACTGTCCTCCATTCCGCAATACACCACGGCGGCCGGCAAACCGTCACG
>CBRAFL010000073.1:0-17839 GCA_967755055.1 uncultured bacterium | reverse complement strand
AAGCTGGACAAGGCGAGGAAACGTAGTCCGGAAAACATAAAACCAAGGGGGTAAGGCGAACGATAAAACCTACGTTCGCCTTCGAGCATAGATCGGTTGTCGCAAACGTCCAGCGATCGGCTGATCGGCGCCGTCCTAACTTGAGAGTGGAACCTAACCGCGGTTGGCGTGACGGACTAACCCGAACGTTGCAGTCGAAAGCCAAAAGCTAAGAGTCCAGATCAAGAGAGAGATGCAAAATCGAAACACTCCAAAGTTCTGCCACAGCTCAGACTCCCAAGCTCTGAGCTTCAGTTTCAGCTCCCGTCTCTCCGATCCCGACTGAATTCTTCCAGCCCAGACCCTATGCGCCACATCCCTTTCACCACTATGAGCCTCGAAATCACCGCCCGCGCATGGCTGCGCGCCCTGCCGCTGCTGTTAACCCTAGCGATGGGGCCCGCCTTCGCCGCCGAAACGCCCGCCCCCACCAGCGATCCTGCTGCCGCAATTCGCCCCGCGCCTGGCAATGTGGACCCGATCGTCTCGACCACCCCGATGGAGATCGAGGCCGAAAGCACGGGAGCACACGGACAGCTCGTCGTCGCGCAGGAAATTATCAGCTCCGATACGTCCAACGATCTGGTTTATACTATCACGGGCGAACCGTTGCACGGCCGGGTCGGACTGGCGGGCGGTGGCGACGAAGCGGATTTCTTCAAGACCAAGACGTCGCACCTCGGCTATTTCGCGTATCGCCCACAGGACGATTACGCGGGCGCGGACTCCTTTAGCTACACCGTGCGCAATGAAACGTCGGGCTTGGTCTTCAAAAATACGGTCGCGATCACGGTAAAGCCGGCTCCTGCGGTGGTGCTGCAAAAGCTCGAAGTCGGCGCCTCCCGCGAGCGCTCCGTGAATGTTCGCGGCGTCTCGCTCACGACCCGCCCGAATACACCCGTCACGCAAAAACTCCCGAGCCACGAAGATTTCATGTCGCCCGGCGATCGCATCGGTATCGCCGAGCCGAAGGTCTCCTACGTGCTGGACGACAAGGTGAAACCGCAGAACGGCACCGCCAAACTCGATCGCGCCAGCGGCCAGCTCATTTACGCGCCCAACCCCGGCTTCATCGGCGAGGACCACTTCAAATATTACACGGTCGACGAAAACAACCCGCAGCTCGGCGTGGAAAATGTCGTTTCGGTAAACGTCGAGCCGGTTCGCAAAGTGAAGCACGTAGCCGTCGATCGCTCGCGCAGCCGTGAGGTCGACCTTGTATTCGTCATCAACAATTCGCCTTCGATGGCCGCGCACCAGAGCCGCATCGCGGCCAACCTGAGTCGTTTTCGGCAGCTTTTCCACGCACGTGATCTCGACTATCGCATCGGAGTGTTGACCACCGATTTCGTGGACGCAGATCCCAGCCGCTCGCCCGAGGACCAGAATTACTACAAGGAGGTCCGCTCAGTGCAGCTCGATGCGGCGGGCAAGCCGGCACTCGACCGCCGCAATCGGCCAAAACAAATCACCAAGCGCGTCGCGAGCAACGGCACGCTCGTGACGCTCCCGGTGATGGATCAGCCCTGGATCACGCCCAAAACGCCCGACTCTATTTTTGCCGAGCTCGTGAAAGTCGGCACGAATGGCGACAGCAACCGCACGGCATTTACCTCCGTGTATAATTTCGTCGCAGGTTACTATAACAAGCAGCACGCGTTCCTGCGTCCCGAAGCCACCACGATCGTGGTCTTTTTCATGGACGAGGAAGAGACGCGCATGGCCACGTGGAAGGACCAAAAGGACGGCACGCGCAAGGCCGAGTGGATCGAAAACGGAAAACTTCCCGATCTGCTGAATGAATATAACGCGCGCAATCCCCAAAAGCGCCAGACGCTCGACGGCTATATCAATTACTGGGTGCTGCGCCCTTTCATCATCGCGAAAGGCAACAAGCGCGGAAAGCTCGAGATGCACGCGGTGGTGTCGCCGGATAACATCTCGCACCGGCGCGCGGCCGAGCTCACCGGCGGCACCGTGCTGAACATCGAGAGTGATTTCTCAGGTCCGCTGGCCGCGCTTGGCGACCGGATCGCGGACACCGTTGCGGTCGCGCTCGACCCGGTCGGGCCGAACGCGACCCTGTACAAGAAGAGCCTTCGCGTGCTGGTCGATGGGCAGGAAGTGCAACCCGATCCGCAAAACGGATACGTCTACGACGAGCTCACGCACAGCATCCGCTTCCAAGGCACCGCCAAGAAGAAGGCCTTTACCGCCAAGATCGACGTCACGTACGAGGAGCACATGTGAGGGGGATTTTAGTTGAGAGCTGAGAGCCCGATCTTCAGTCGGAACAATGCAGCCCGGGCCGCAAAACGCGTTTAGCCCCTGATGGGAAGAAACGGGGCGGAGGGACCGGCTCCGTCCGGTCCGTTCCGTTGATCAGGTGATTCCGCTCCGCGGACGCCGGACGACACGGAGGTCGTCCCTCCATCGAAGTTTCCGTCGCTTAGCTCATTCCTCTGAAGATCCGTGTTAATCTGAGTTATCCGCGGTTTCCGAATGCATCGTTCCGGCTTCAGAGCGACGCGGTTCACCTTTCTGTTTTGCTTCTCAACGTTCGGCTCTCACTCCGAGGGAACAGCTTTGTTGTAGCTGGCCTCAGTGGAGGCCGGTTCTTTCTTCGCCAAGCCCTTCAGCGAACGAGTCGCCAGATAGGAGGGTTGGCAAATCGGCAAAGAGATCGGCAATATTCATGTAAATTGCGGCGCGGATTCTTCTTTAACATTTTGTTCCTGTGGGCATAACTCTGCTTAAGGATCGGCAAAAAGATCGGCAAAAATGCTCACAAAAACGGCCATTGAACCCGTTATTCCGACCCAGAAGCTACGGGCTTTGGATGACTTGGCGTGCATGATTGTCGAGCGAGCCGCCCGCCTTTCGGCCAGGTTGCGGGAGCCGTTGCGCGTCCAAGTAGCCGAGCTGACCCGCTGGATGCACTGCTATTACTCGAATCTGATCGAAGGCCAGCAGACGCGTGTTCGGGATATCGAGGCCGCGCTCAAAAAGGATTTCGCGGCCGAGCCGAAGAAACGGGATTTGCAGCAGCTTTCCCTGGCGCATTTGGAGGTACAGCGGTGGGCGGCGGCCCACACAGGTTCGCCTTTCGCGCCCGAGTTCATTCGTGAACTGCACCGTCAATTCTACGCCCAGCTCCCGGAATCCTTGCGCGTTGCCACCACCTCGAAAGGCGAAAAAACGCCCCTCATTCCCGGTGAGCTGCGGACCCGTGATGTGGAGGTTGGGACGCACGTCGGGCCGCCTCACGAACTCGTCCCGGAATTACTCGGCCATTTTCGATGGCGCTACGAGTCGGCGGATTTTTCGCGCATCCAACGTATCATCGCCATCGGCGCGAGCCACCACCGCCTCGCCTGGATTCACCCCTTCCGCGATGGCAACGGACGCGTCGTGCGGCTCTTTTCTGACGCCCTGATCCAGCAACTCGGCATCGATGGCGGCGGATTGTGGTCGTTGTCGCGGGGCCTCGCGCGGAATCGGACCGAATACTACGAAGGTTTGTCCAAGGCGGATCAGGAGCGCAGCAGTTCAAGCGCGGACGACGGCCGAGGCCATCTGAGCGAACGTGCGCTTTGGGATTTCTGCGAGTTCACGCTGCGCGTGATGGCCGATCAAATTACATTCATGGAGCAATTGCTCGACCTCGATGGCCTCGAGCGGCGGATCGAGCATTACGTCCACGTCGGAGACACCCAAGTCGCTCCGGAAGCAGATCGCGTTTTTCTATTGCTGCGCGAAGCGCTGCTCCGCGGCGAATTTCCCCGTGGCGAAGCCGCGCGCATCGTCGGGGCGAGCGATCGCACCGGCCGTTCCGTGCTGACCCTCGCGATTGAGGCGGGACTATTGGTGTCCGATACGCCCAAAGCTCCCGTGCGCCTCGGCCTGCCCGCAAAAGTGCACGAGACCTATTTCCCTCAGCTCTTCCCCGCCAATCAGGTCACGGCCAACGTCGGCTAATCGCCCTTTTGCACCGATGTGAACGGGCCGCACCAGCCGGCCGCGTCTTCGTGTATCACAACGGCGCGGAATCTTATTATAGCGGCCGAGGGTTCCGTGGCTGGCTAAAGGTCTAGGGTCTGGCTGCGAAATACTCGGAGGGAGGAAACCGCTAATGGGATCTGCCAATGGGCAGATCCTTATGTCAGCCCTCCGCCTGATCGGCGTCAGAATAGGTAATAGGGTCTGCTGATCGCAGACTGCGATCAGCGGGCTCCAATAACCTCAAGGGGCGGGCGGGGCCGATTGCTTGTTGGTGATTGGTTATCGCTCATTGCCGGAGATTGTCTCTGAGGCCGGAAGGAGAACCAATCCGAGGTCACGGAAGAATTCCTCGGTGTGCTCTGTGCAACCTCCCGTGAACTCTGTGCCGGATGGTCGGAATCCGGATTAGTGTCCATCAGTGATCATTAGTGGTTAAACGGATCGAGGAATGTCTGATGGGCGGTCACATTAGCCGTAGACACTGGATCAGGATTTCCCCATGGGAAATCCTATAGCGATTCCCCTCTGCGGTTCGGATCTTTATTTCGAAGACGCGCCCCGACACCGGCGCGCGCCGAGCTGACGCGCGGAATTTTTCGTAGTTTCCAGGTTTTATCCAGAGGCTTCGGATGGCCGTCCGTCTGAAGCCCATTTATCAAAGAGCCCAATGTCGAAACGACTCCCGTGGCTGGTTGCGCTGATCCTATCCTCCGCTGCCTTCGCCGCGCCTTATCACATTCAACACGTGGAGCCGCTCAACTGGTGGGTCGGGATGAAGCACCCCGAACTGCAATTGATGGTTCACGGCGAAGGAATCGCTGAACTGGTTCCCGAGATCCAGCACCCTGGCGTGACACTGGTCGACACGCAGCGAACCGGCCGCACGAACTTCCTTTTTATCAACCTCCTCATCGCCCCCGACGCAGCGCCCGGTGCGTTCGAGATCCGTTTCAAGCGAGGCGATACGGTAGTCACGCAGGCCACTTACCGGCTGGAAACGCGCCGGGAGCATTCCGTCGATCGCCGGGGTTTCGACTCCAGCGACACCATTTACCTGCTCGTCCCCGATCGCTTTGCCAACGGCAACCCCGCCAACGACAGCTTGCCGCACCTCGCCGAGCGGTCCGTGCGCTCCGACCCGAATGGCCGTCACGGTGGCGACCTCCAAGGCATGCGTGAGCATCTCGACTACATCGCCCACCTCGGCTTCACGATGATCTGGCCCACGCCCCTGCTGGAGAACAATCAGGAGCGTTACTCCTATCATGGCTATTCCATCACCGACAATTACCGGGTCGACGCCCGCTTCGGCACGAACGAGGACTACCGCAACACCGTCCGCGCAGCGAACGAGCGGCATCTCGGCGTCATTCAGGACATCGTGCTCAACCACATCGGGACCGGTCACTGGTGGATGAAAGATCCGCCCGCCGCCGATTGGCTGAACCATCAGCAGGGCTTCGTCCCCACCAACAACCAGCACACCCTCGTACCGGACATCCATGCCTCGCCCGAGGAGCGCGAGCAATTTCTCGATGGTTGGTTTGTGGATACGATGCCCGACTTGAACCAGCGCAATCCGCTCGTCGCGCGCTACCTGATTCAAAACACGCTCTGGTGGATCGAATACGCGAACCTCGCAGGCGTGCGCGAGGACACCTACTCCTACGCCGACCCGCAATTCCTCGCCCGCTGGAGCAACGCTGTCATGGACGAGTATCCCCATTTCAACATCGTTGGAGAAGAGATGGACCTGGAGCCCTACCTCGTCGCCTACTGGCAGAAAGGCGTGAAGAATCGCGATGGCTATGCCTCCGGGCTGCCGAGCCTCATGGACTTTCCCGTCGTCGATCTGATGCCGGCGGTACTGAATGACGAGGAGACCTACGCTACCGGACTGATTCGACTCTACGACGCGATCGCCGCCGACTTCCTCTACGCCGATCCGATGAAGCTCGTGGTTTTTCCCGACAATCACGACCGACCCCGACTCTACTCGCGGCTGCACGAAAATCTCGATCTCCTCGAGACGTCGCTGCTTTTCACCGCGACGACGCGCGGCATTCCCCAATATTTTTACGGCACCGAAGTGCTGATCCCGAGCCCGGTCGAGCGCAACGACGGCGTGCTGCGCGCGGACATGCCCGGCGGCTGGCCAGGCGATCAGATCAATGCTTTCACCGGCGCCGGCCTCAGCCCGAAGCAGCAGGAAGCGCAAAACTACCTCCGTAAACTCCTGAACTGGCGGAAGACGAGCACCGCGGTCATCTCCGGCAAACTGATCCACTACATCCCGCGCGATGGGCTGTATGTCTATTTTCGATACGATGAAAAACAGACCGTGATGGTCGTCCTCAACAAGAGCCGGCAGGACACCGACCTCGACCTCTCGCGCTTTCGGGGAATGCTGAAGGACGCGAAGATCGGACGGAATGTGCTGACGGACGAGCCGGTCGACCTGACGATTCCGCTCCACCTCACAGCGCTGAAGTCAGTCGCGATTCACTTCTGAGCGGCAGGGTCGTCGTTGAATTGCGCTTCACGAACGCGCGCGCAAGCGCTCGGCGTAAACTCCTTAGTCATTTCGTCGGCAGAGCTTACACGATCGAATCGGGCTTTGCGCCGACTATATGTCCTTGAAATTTTTAACTAACTAAAAAATAGGCGATTACGAAATCACGGAAAAGCACGGCTTGGGCTCTGCTTCTGACCATAACCGCTTCGGTCGAATCAATCGCCGCAGATTTCTAGAATCCGTTTACCCACATGAAACGCCATCTCCGCACGTTATTGTTCTGCGTCGCTACGGTGTCCGCCTGCACAGTCGCACACGCCACGCTGATTGGTGACACCATCACCCTGACGCACATCTATACACCGCACCCGAATTCTCCTCTCGATATCCAGACCACGACGGTGACGGCCGGCACAGCCGACGCGAAAACGTTGATCGGTAGATACACGGTGAACCCAGAAGCAGACAGTATTCTGGTAAACTTTCTTGGAGGTCCCAACGGTTGGGGAACCGGAGGGATCAATGGCTTGGTCGTGTCGGACATCGATGACACGATCACGGGGGTTTCAGTTTCGACTAATCTTGCCGGTTGGGTGGACAGTCGCCTGACGTTCGATGCGCATTCGATCACTTCCAATTGGGAGGCCCTTCCTTTCAGCAGCAGCTCATACTTCAACCTCACGCTTACGCTTAGCGGTGCCACGTCGGTTGCTGATCCGGGATCGACCCTCCTGTTACTCACACTTCCGCTGGCCGGCTTCGTCGGACTGCGCCGGAAGTTTCGCGCGATCAAAAACTGAGCGCTAAGCGAAGTGCTCGAGGGGAACCGCTAATGGGATCTGCCAATGGGCAGATCCTTATTCACCCTTCCGCCTGATGTGACCGCTGCGCCCAACGGGCACCCGCAACGGTCACCCCTTCGCTGCGCTTCGGGGCCGCACCAGGTGCGACCATCTCCGCGCTGCCGCGCTCCGTCGGCTCCAGAATAGATACTGGGGCCTGCTGATCGCAGACCGCGATGAGCGGGCTCCAATCATCTTAAGGCGCAGGCGCTGAGCCGTAGCCACTGGACCAAGATTTTCCCCATTGGGAAAATCGATTAGCGGTTCCCCTCTGGAGCACACTCCACTCGCTGTGCTTACTCCGCCGCCGGCTTTGGTTGGTAGTAGCGAGTCATCGCGTCCGCGATCGCCGCGACCGTTGCGGCGCGGTCGATCACGCCGTTGTGACGCCACACGATCTTTCCACCGGGAGCGACGAGGACGGTGTGCGGAATCGGGCCGGGCGCCTGATCGTCGAGCCCGGCGAAAAGCGTGTCAGTGCTGGCTTCAGTAAACAAATAATGGTTCGTCGTCCGGCCCGTGCCCTCGCGTTCCAGTAGACGCTTGCCGCCGTGGCTCAGGCCAGCATGCATCCGCTCGAGGAATGCGTGCGCTTTCGACTGCTGCTTCACGTCGTCGACAGTTAACGTGATGAGTTCGAAATCGCGCATGTCGAACTGCCGCGAAATCGATACGAGCAGCGGAAATTCCTCAACGCACGGGACGCACCACGTCGCCCAAACATTAATGAGGCGATACTTATCCGTTCGGTTGGCGCGCAACGCAGCGACACCTTTCGCGTCGATCGGGGCGATCGTAACGGGCAGGTCTTTCCACGCCGTTTCCGCGGCGACATTCGCCGCTTTTTTCTCGCGCCATTTGGTTGAGCAGCCGTGCGGCTTGGTCAGCGCAGTGGCGACGGGCCGTCCCGCGAGAAGCGCTTCGATGGCATTGCGGGCGTCGGGAGATTTCACGGTCGACTCGTCAGCGTAGCGCGAATCGTCGAAGCGGCCCGCGTAGCGCAGCCGGCGTTCCTTGTCGAAAATGAACACATGCGGCGTCGCGAGGCAGCCGTAGGCGCGAGCGGTGAGCTGCTTGTCTCCGTCGTAGATATAGGGAAAGTCCCAACCCTGTTGTTGCGCGTAGGGTTTCATTTCAGCGAACGAATCGCCGAACTCGCCGAAGCCGAGTTCATCCAGCCGGATACCGTCGGGGTGATTCGGATTGATCGCGACCAGGCCAACGCTCTTTCCGCGGAGGTCAGCGCGAAGTTTTTTGAGCCGTGCCTCAATGCCGTGAGATGTCGGGCAATGGTTCGACGTGAAAAGAACGATGAGAAAATCGTGGCTGGCGAAATCCTTCAGCGACCAGTTGCGGCCATCGATGCCCGGGAGCGTGAAGTCGGGCGCCGCATCGCCGATCGCGAGCGTTCGGATGCCCGCGGGATTGCCCTCTTTGTCGAGGAGCGAAGTGTCAGCGGCGCGCAGCGTTGCGGTGAAGAAGGCGCACAGCGCGCCAGCGAAGAGAAGGGTTTTCATCGTGAAGGGGCAGCAGATGGATCGAGGGGAGTTGTAACGAATATCTGTTTTCAGCTGCGCGTCCAACGCGCCAGCAAGGGGTGCAGAGACACTCCTCCGCGTGACGCGCAGGGAAAAAAAGGATGCGCCAGCGCGCTTCAATAACGGTAGGGCGAGGTCTCCGACCCGCCTCGGGCAGGTCAAAGACCTTGCCCTACTCCAATTCCGTTCGTCAGCGCTCAACCACGGATGGGCGCTGGATGGTGAGAACAATGAACACATTCCTCTCATGGCGAGGCTTGCCCGCCTCTGGAGGGAGCGAAGCGACGCGGCCATCCATCTAGCGTTCTCCGTGGATTGCCGCAGTCGGCAAGCCTCCTTCGCAATGACAAACAGCGGAGTTCATTGTGAACAGCAGGAGTCTCATCCAAGTGTCCGACCAGAGCGGCCGTATCAGCCGCGTGGTGACGCGACGCGCCCAAGACAGGCGGCTTTACACCGCGATTCGACCATTTCTGATCCTCAGATCGCGGCGTAAAGCCGCTCCTACAGCGTAGCATCGCTCGGAGGTTCCGCGTTTGCGATCAGCAGACACCATTCACTATTCCGGAGGCGATCAGCCGAAGGGGTGTTTACAGAATCGCCTATTGGCGAATTCACCTGAGCGGTTCACTTCCTCCGCATTTCCGGGTCTCGGAATGGTAAACCTCTCATCGAATCGCGGACTACGCGACGGCTGTGAAGCCCTGCGTGGTGTCGGGTTCGACAGGAACTGAATCAACGACCGAAGGCGTGGTCGTGTCGGCTGGAGCCGTGGGAGCCGGTTCAACCACTTCCGCCGGTTCAATCGGTTCAGCCAGTTCCGCCAGTTCAGCCAGTTCAGCCGGCTCAGTCGGTTCAGCCAGTTCAGCCGGCTCAGTCGGTTCAGCCGGTTCGATGGTGGGCTGCGCCGGAGACGCGTAGGTGACGCCGACTTTGGCGTAAAAAGATTTGGTCAGGGCCTCTTTGAGTTGGGCTTCGGTGATGCCTACTTGGACGGGCGTTTCCGGTGTAGTTTCGACCGTGACGTCTGTCGCGTCTGTTGCCGTGTCGGTCGTGACCGCTGTTGCGTCGACGGCTATTTCATTCGTTGTGGCGGTTACGACCGCGACGGGAGTTTCGGCAGGGGCTGTTTGGAAAAGGTCGCTGGAAGCGAGAGTTCTGGCGTGGATCGAATGGACGGCGCTGAGTTCCTGCAGGGTAACGGTGCCGCTCGCGTCGGCGTCGGCACGCGCGAAGATTTTGGATGCAATATTTTCAGCCGCGCGCTGGAGGCCGGGGGGCACGTGGCCATGGGGGTGCGCGGGATGAGAAGGCTTTGGTGTTTCGCCGGTTTCGACGGTGGTGTCCTTCGCAGGTTCGGTTTTCTTCGCGCGGTTTTCGCGCAGGGCGGCGATGTCCGCGGCGCGATCTCGGGTGGAGGCGATGGTATTGATCATAGCTTTGGTTGGGGTTTGACCGCGTGCTGTCCCAGCGCGCTGCTCAACGAGGTATCGACAGGTTAAGAGGACTGTTGAGGAGAAATAATTTCCTTCCGCGAGGCAGACCGGAGACGTGTCGCAGGTAGTCCCTTGATCGCGGCCGCTTTGACTAACCCCGGCGCCCATTGGGAGGTGGGCAAAATTCCAACCGTTAACAACAACGTAGTCGGCGGGCCGGGTTCGTCGAGAATTGCGCCGTAATCCGTTGAGCGGATCCCCTCGTGCTCTTGATCGTAATCGTGCTCGTAATCTCGTCCGTTCTCGGAACGGCGATCAGGGGTGTGTCTTCGACATACTCGGAGTGGGGAAACCGCTAATGGAATTAGCCAATGGGCAAATCCTTATATCACCCCTCCGCCTAATCGGCTCCGGCATAGGTGGTGGGTCTGCTGATCGCAGACTGCGATCAGTGGCTTCAATCATCTCAAGGCGCAGGTGGCCGTATCAGCCGTTTGGTGACGTGAGTCGATCAAGAGTCGAACCGTGACTCCTTGGCAGCGCACCGATGTGGAGTGCGGGGTGGTGAGAACCACAGAGGCACGGACGACACAGAGGTCGTCCCTCCATTCAGAACCCAACAATCTTCTCCGTGCTCTCCGTGCCTCCGTGGTTCAAATCTTCCGCGCTCAGCGACGGCCATCGTACCACATTGCGCAGTCTTCGCGGCTGGCGATGGTTTTCATCGGACGGAAGATGGATTTAAGAAGAAAGCGGCCGATCTCGCGCTTACGGTAGAGCTTCAGTTTGCGCCCTGAGGTGACCAGCGGATGCCGGTGGAGGATGATCGTGCGTTGTCGGTCGCGGCGCCCGACGATTTTCTGGAGTCGCAGCGAAAGATCGAGTTCCTCGCCGGCGAAGAACTGTAGGTCGAAGCCGCCGACCTCGCGAAACGCCGACGCGCGCACGAGAATGAACGAACCTGCCACCAAGCGTCGGAGGCGGCTTGCGGTGTTCCAAACTCCGCAGACGAACCGAGGACCGAGTTTCGCGTCATCCAGCCGGATCGTCGCACCCGCGAGCAGCACGTCGGCGCGGCGAGTGAGAGCGGCGGCATCGCTCAACAATTCGCGCGAAGGCCGGGAGTCGGCGTCGATGAACAGAAGCCATCGGCCGGAGGCGGCTGCCGCGCCCGTGTTGCGCGCGCGGCCGATCTGGTTGACGCGCTCGAAGACGACTTTCGCGCCCTCGGCCCGCGCGATCTCGGCCGTGCGATCGGTCGAGTTATTGTCGCAGACGACGAGCTCCCAGCCGAGCCCGGCCTCGGTGAAAGCTTTCGCCGCGGACTTCACCGCCTGAAGCGACCTCGAGAGCAGTTTTTCCTCGTTGAACGCGGGAACGATGACGGAAATGTCGATAGGGCGATCCATGGGCAGGTGACGCATCAGCGCGGCCAAGCCGGTTTCATGATTTCATGAGGTTGCCGCGCGCCGGAACCGCCGTATCAGCCGCGTGGTGACGTGACCCAGTCAAGAGTCACGGGCGTGTTGCTCAAATCTCTTTTGATTGCCTGCAATGAGGTTGGGTTGCCGCTGACCAATGTAGCCGCACCGTAATCGTTGCGGCTGCCTCAAAAGCGATCGCCGTGGGCGAACGGAGCGAGCGAAACGACCGTCGTGAAGTGGCGGCGGGTCAGCATTAGGGCGAATGGGGTGAGGCCTCCAGGGTGACCTTTTGCAAGGTGCCGTTGAAGGTGGCGGGCGAGGCGTAGTCCTCGCTCACCGGTGTGTAGAGATCGCAGCCGAGGTCGAAGGTTTCATGCGAG
Source organism: uncultured bacterium (assembly GCA_967755055.1). GTDB lineage: Bacteria > Verrucomicrobiota > Verrucomicrobiia > Opitutales > Opitutaceae > Opitutus. Next base: position 5,663 of record CBRAFL010000073.1, on the reverse strand, counting down.
ACGTTGAGCATGCGGTGCGGCACATGGCCGTGGCCGGCCTCGCGACCATCCACCGACAGGAACACATCGGCGCCACCGTCCGGCGTGAGAGTGAAGCTGGCCCCGAGCCGCCGCGCCGTCGCGGGCAGAAGTTCGGTCGAGACGACGGTGGTGCGCTCCTCGCCGGCATAGTTGTAGTGAAACTTGAGCCGGCCTTCGTGCTCGTAGAGGGCATAGCCGGCGAAGCGGCCGCCGAAAGCAAGGAGCACGCCCGCGTCGCCGCCTGTCACGTCCGCAGTCACGCTCCAGGAGCGGCCCCGCAGGTCGGGGGCGACGCCCTTGTGCACGCCGCTGACCGGCGGATAGAAGACGAAATGCGTTCCCTGTTGCGGCGAACCCGGTGGCAGCAGCATCTCGCGCGCACCGCGGCGATCATCGAGCGGATAAACCCCGGAGGCCTGCGCCTCGCGCTCCCAAACTGCCAGCAGCTCGGCCAGTTTGTCCGGCCGCGCCGCGGCGAGGTCGTGTCGCTCATTCGGGTCATTCGTCAGGTCATAGAGCTCCCACACGTCCTTTTCAAAGGGCGCATCCGGCGGATGGAAGGTGACGGCCTTCCATCCCTGGTGGTAGATCCCGCGGTGTCCGTAGATTTCGAAGTATTGCGTCTCGCGACGCGAGGGCACCGTCGCGTCATTCCACGTGTAAGTCATACTGGTGCCCTGAAGGGGCAGCAGGCTGCGCCCGGCCGCGGCCGGTTTCACGCCGGTGGCCTCGAGGATCGTGGGCAGCACATCGATGACATCGTGGAATTGCGGCCGGATCGCCCCGGTCGCCGGGATGTGTCCGGGCCAGCGCATGATAAGAGGCACTCGAACGCCGCCTTCGTGGGTTGTGCCTTTCGTGCGGCGGAACGGCGTGTTGCCCGCCTGCGTCCAGCCTGTCGGGTAAGTCGGATACGTCATCGCGCTGCCCAGCTCGTCGTAATGCTTCTCGCCGCCCGCGAGCGTCCCCGCGGTGCCGGTGGTGAAGAGTCGGATCTCGTTCCACTGGCCATCGGGTCCGCCCTCTGGGCTCGCACCATTGTCGGAGGCGAGGACAATGAGCGTGTTGTCCATCAGCCCGGCGTGCTCGAGGTAATCCAGCAGTCGGCCCAATTCATGGTCCGTATGCTCGACGAAGGCGGCGAACGTCTCGTAATAGCGCGCATAGATCCGCTGCTGCGCGGGGGTCAGCTCGGCCCACCGCTTGATCCCGGGATTGGGCGGCGGTAGCTCGGTGTCCGCCGGCATCAGGCCGAGGGCCTTCTGGCGTGCAAGCGTGGTGGCGCGCACCGCGTCCCAGCCGGCATCGAACTTGCCGCGCCATTTCTCGAGGTATTCGGGCGGCGCATGGTGTGGCGCGTGGCCGGCACTGTAGGCGAGATAAAGGAAGAAGGGTTTGTCGGGCTGGTTGGCGTGCTGCTCGGCGAGGTAGCCGATGGCGTGATCGGTCAGGTCGGTTTCGGAGTGGTAGGGCTGGCCGGCGAGCAGCGCAGGCATTTTTTTTAGCCGCTCGCGATCCTGATACATTTCCGGATTCCAAGGATTGGTCTCACCGCTGCTGAAGCCGTAGAAGTGGTCGAAGCCGCGGCCGGTCGGCCAGAAGTCGGAAGCGGCCGCGGGGTTGAGCCGGGTCATGGGCGTCAGGTGCCACTTGCCCACCGCAAACGTGCTGTAGCCGCCAGCGCGCAGATACTCCGCGATGGTGCCGGCATCGAGCCGGATGCCGCCGGTGCTGTTGGCCTGGCCATTGGCGTATTCGGCAATGCAGGCCACACCGACGCTGTGCGGGTTGCGACCGGTCAGCAGCGCCGCGCGCGTGGGCGAGCAGACGGGGGCCACGTGGAAGTTATTGTAGCGCACGCCCGACGCGGCGAGCCGATCGACGTTCGGCGTCGCGATCGGCGAGCCATAGCAACCGAACTGTGAAAACCCGATATCGTCCCACAGAATGACGAGGACATTGGGTGCTCCGGGCACCGGACGCACGGGTACCGGCCAATTGACCGGAGCGGTGCGGTAATCATGGGCGAAGACGGGAGCCTCCGCCGAGCCGGCTGCCTTCAGCATCGCCGGGAACACGACGGACATCATCGCCATGATGCGCAGGAAATCGCCTCGGTTCATGAGGAAAACGCAGGTTGGATAAGCAACCACGCTTGCGCCCTTCCCTTGAGTCAAGGCCGCAATTCCGCGGAGCTCTTGTGCGCCTAGCGGAGACCTGAATGAGTCAGGTTTAAATAGTAATTTTGGACAGTGATGACTTTTGAGTTTTAACGTAGCCGCAACGGTTACGGTGCGGTCCGCACGCCAAACAGACTGTGTGAAAACGCGCGGTGCAGTGTAGGTAGCGTGCTCGCCACGCTACGTTCGTGATCCGTAGCGCGGCGAGCGCGCGACCTACATCGATCCTCCACTCGCTCACGGCGTGCGGCTACAGTGGTCAGCGGTCACCCAACGTCACCGCAAGCAATCAAAAGAGATTTGAGCAACCCGCCCTCAAGACCTGACGTCTTCAAGTGTTCGCACTGCTGCCAAAAAAAAGGGGTGCGGCCTGTTGCCAGCACCCCGTGATCATTCAAGCCGAACCCAGAGTTTATCCGTTCCGATCGCTTTGTTTCCTGCTCAGCAACCGGTCAACACTCGCAGCCCCGGCGCCTTGTATCAGAACGATGGCGACGAGGGCCAGGCCGAGAATGAAGTACTCAATGCCTTCGCCTTTTTGCGCACCGCTCCAGTTCATGAAGAATCCATTGGGTGCGTGCACGGTGGCGATAGCCACCACGAACACGGCGGCGACCCCCGCGGCGGCCGCACGGGTGGCCACCCCGGCAATCAGCGCGAGCGCTCCAAGCGTTTCAGCAACGATCGCGGCGAAGCCTAAAATCCACGGCACGTGCATCGCCCCGGTAAACCAGTTCATCGTGTTCGTGAAACCGTAGCCACCGAACCAGCCGAGCGTTTTCTGCAACCCGTGCGGGAGCATGACGACGCCGAGTGCGACGCGCGCGATGGTCGGAACCCAGGAGGAATTTGTCTGAACGAAGGCCTGCAGCACAGAGGGCCGGGCCGAGGGAGCATAATGAGCGGGTACTGTGGTTGTCGTTTGCATATAAAAAAGGGAAGCGGGTGATGGGAGGGATGACCGGGTTACTTTGATGACGCGCTCAGGATATCCGACTTGCCTGATTCCGGGAAATATCGTGTTGGTGGGCTCAGCATACCTTTCGGGTATGGCAGCCTGAATGGAACTACGTCATCTCAGATATTTCGTCGCCGTTGCGGAGGAGCAAAACATCACGCGCGCCGCGGCGCGCCTGCACGTGTCGCAGCCGCCGCTGAGCCGGCAAATCCGAGACCTGGAGACGGAGCTCGGTGCCACGCTGTTGGAGCGCACGCAACGGGCCGTGCGCCTCACGCCGGCGGGGTGGGCCTTTCTGGAAGAGTGTTACACGGTGCTCCGCCACGCTGAGCAAGCCGTACGCGTGGCCCGGGCGGCGGCGGGCGGGCGGCGGGGAGAGTTGAAATTAGGATACGCGCCAGGACCGACGCAGGAATTCCTGCGTGAGCTTTTGCGCGAGTTGCGCGTGACGGATCCGGAGCTGCGGATCGAACTGCGTGATCTCACGACGGAAGAGATGATGACGGGACTTCGGGCGGGAACGCTGGACGCGGCGCTGGCGGTCAAGCCTCAGCGGGCCGCGTTACGCGGATTGGTTTTCGAAAAGCTGCGCGAAGACCCGCAGGTGGTCGTGGTGGCGCGTGATCATCGGTTGGCCACGAGACGAACCGTAGCGGTGAAAGAGTTGGCCGCGGAGCCCTTCGTGATTTTCTCCCGGAAGGAATACCCGGAACATTTTGAAGGCATGCGCGAAATGCTTGGCGGGGGATCGGTGCAGATGCGGGTGGCCGAAGAGTGCGACAGCGGAATGAGTTTATTCGCGGCCATCGAAGCGGGGCACGGCGTTTCGATTCTTTCAAGTTCGATGGAAGCGGTGGTCGGCTCACGCCTCAGGTTGATTCCGCTGCGGCCAGCACCGCCCCCGACGGTCATCGGCCTCGCCTACGTTGCAAAAGCAGCGAGCCCCTGGGTGAAACGAGTCCTCTCTGCGGCGCGTTCCGTTGCCAAGGGTGCGTGCAATCAGCCCGTCGCGGGTGCGGGCCCGACCAAAGACTGAAGTTCGACCACTGATTTACACGGATCGACGCTGATCGTGCGGAGGGACGGCCTCCGTGCCGTCCGGATCGTCGTAGCCCGCTGCGGGAGCAGCGGGAGGGTTGGAGAAACCTGAGTCACCGCGCGGTTCACGCCGAGCAGGTGGGGGCACGATGATCTGTTTTGGGACGAATTTACGCATTGTAGCATGGTTCGGTCGCGCAGCCCGCGCTGATCGATATCCGGCGGTCCAGCGACACGATTCGTGTCGCAATTTCTCACCCTCAAATCGGCAAAATATGAAAAGCGTATTCCTATTCGCACTACTTATCGTAGTTGCACTTCCCGCTCGCGCACAGGACCTCGAAATCAAGAACCTCACGTCGAAAGAGTATCAGAAAAAATTCGATCAACTCGTGCAGCAGGGGTTTCGCCCGATCAAGGTTTGGTCCAAAACGCTGGGAGTATTCGATTACGAGGGCGGTGAGCAGCCGTCCTTCGGATATTGGGCGACCTTTCGCAAAGTTCCCAACTCGCCGGCCTGGGTGGCACGCCATGGAATCGACGCGGCCAGCTATCAAAACGAGTTCAATAAATGGGTCGGCGAAGGCTATATGCCGACGGATATCAACGTCGCCTGCGTAAACCACGCGGTGAGGTATTGCGTAATTTACGAGAAAATCCCCAACCCAAAGCCATGGATCGCCCGCCATAATATCAAGCAATCCGAGTACGACGCCACCCACAAAGATCTGCTCGCCAAAGGATATAAACTGAAGCTGCGAAGCTTCTGTCGGACTCCGTCCGGTTTTGTTTTCGCTGCGCTCTGGAAAAAAGAATGAATCAGGCGATCACCAAAAATGGGTCTCAACCGTTGACACCAGTTGAGCCAGCGCCGGGCTTGTCGAGAATTGAACGTGACCCCCTCGGGACTCCCGAGCCATTTGTCGTTACGCAGCGCGTCGCCCGTACGGCTACGGACTCTCCTCATTCTTAGAACCCTTGAGCAAAGCGTAGATCGCCATCGCGTGGCCGTGGCCGAGTTGGAAATCCTCTTTGAGCCACTGGACGATCGCTCCGGCCTTCACGCCAGGCGCAAGCTGGCGACCTGCGGTGAATCCTTTTTTTCGAGCGAGGGCGCGGAAATCGGCGGGACTCTTGCCCGTCTTTGCCTGGATGTTCGTGAGGTAGGCTTGATATGACATCGCGTGTTTTGGTTTGATTGACCGATTCGACGCTCACCTCCGGAGGAAAGCCCATCGAACTACCCGAGGCTCCCGCAATGTCAGTCCGGTCCAGACGAGCGCGCCGACGGCGATTGAAAACACGACCGGGAAAATCCCGCTGCGGCCGATCACGTGTGTCGCTGCCGCGCCGCCGAGATAACCGGTCAATAGAATTGCCCCGAGGACTGCACTCCGCGGAATCGCATACACCACGGTGCACGCAAGCAATAGTAGGCCGATGCCGACCGCCATGGTGGGGCTGAT
>CBRAFL010000072.1:0-17979 GCA_967755055.1 uncultured bacterium | reverse complement strand
TTTGGATGATGGACAACTGGATCTACTCCGCCAACCACACCGAGCGTTATCGCTACGAAGGCGGCGACAAATTCACCACCGACACCACGATCACGCGTGGCCAGTGGGGCATCACGCAGGACGACACGGGACGCATTTATTACAACAGCAACAGCGATCCGCTCCGCGTGGACGCCGTGCCGTCAGCCTATTTCAAACGCAATCCGCACCTCACCGCGCCACATGGAACTAATGTCCAGCTCGCACCAGACGATCTATCGACGTGGCCCAGCCGCCTCACGCCTGGAATCAATCGCGGCTATCGAACGCTGCGCCCCAACGGCACCCTCGCCGCGGTTACTGCCGCGTGCTCGCCGGTGATTTATCGCGGCTCGCTTTTTCCGGCGGAATTTCACGGCGACGCTTTTATCTGCGAGCCGGCTGGCAATCTCGTCAAGCGCATCCGCCTCACTGAACGTGACGGCGTCCTCGTTGGCACCAACGCTTACGAACAAAGCGAATTTCTCACTTCGACGGATGAACGCTTCCGGCCAGTCAGTATTTATAATGGCCCCGACGGTGCGCTCTGGGTCATCGATATGTATCGCGGCGTTATCCAGCACCGCACGTACGTGACGAGCTACCTTCGTGCGCAAGTGAAAGATCGCGGCTTGGAAAATGGGCGCGGCCTCGGCCGCATCTGGCGAATCACGCCCGATGCAAATCCAGCCTCATATTCTCCACCTCATCTTGACCGGGCCACCACCGCCGAACTCGTGAAACAACTCGGCGCGTCGTCAGGTTGGGTGCGCGACACCGCACAACGTCTGCTCGTGGAGCGGCGCGATTCCGCCTCGGTCTCTCTGTTGCAAGCCGCGGTCCGATCCGCCAACACTCCGGCCATTGGCCGGTTGCAGGCGCTGTGGACGCTCGAAGGCATTGGCGCACTCGATCGCTCCTCCGTTCTCGTCGCGCTGAAAGACGCTGACCCACGTGTAAGTGCCGCGGCAATACGCCTTGCGGAAAAATGGCTGGCCGACCCGGTGGATGCAGCGGTTTTCGAACGCGTGCTCGAAGTCACGAGCGCCGCTGACAAGCAATCACCCGGCGTGATCCTCCAACAAACGCTTTCGCTCGGCGAAGCAGCGTCGCCAAATAAGCATGACGCTCTCGTCCGGCTCGCGGAACGCCACGGACGTTTGCCGTTCATGGCTGACGCCATCGCCAGCGGCCTCGCCGGAAAAGAAGAGGCGTTTATCGAATTGGTCGCTTCGCATGCGAGTGCGAGTGCAGACAACGCCGGCCCCGCGATCGCGTCCGCGGTCCAGTCGGTGCTCCACTCGAATGACGCCGCGCGCATGCTCCGCGTGCTTTCTCTTGCATCCCCCGCAGAAACGCCGGCATGGGCGCGGGCCGCGGTCCTTGACGGCGTGACCGCGTTTTTGCCGCGCCGCGCTGACGGAGCGGCCGTTGGTGGCGTGCTCCCCGCAGAACCTTCACCATTGATCGCACTCGCCGCCCAGCCCGATAACGCGGACGGCGCGCGGGCGGCAGAGCTCCTTCAACACCTGCGGTGGCCGGGAAAACCGGGAGACGTAGCCGCGGCCGTTCAATTGAACGAAGCCGAAACCAAACTCTTCGAACAAGGACGCGTTCAATATGCGGCGTTATGCGCGAACTGCCATCAGCCCGAGGGACAGGGACTCGCGGGCCTTGCGCCCCCTCTCGTCAATTCGCGCTGGGTGCTCGGTCCGGAGCAGATCGCTGCGAGCATTGTACTTTGCGGAAAAGAAGATGACGGCAAAGTCATGCCCACGCTCAAAAGCGTGCTCAATGATGAGGCGATCGCGAGCGTGCTAACGTTCGTGCGCAACTCGTGGGGCCAGGCGGCGAAAGCGGTAACTATTGAAACCGTCGCGAAAGCTCGCGCGGAAACGGCGGACCGCAGCGAGCCTTTTCACGAGACAGAACTCGTCGAGCTGTCGCGCAGGAATTAATTCCGGCGCCGATGTAGCGGCAGGCCTCCGTGCCTGTCCGATTTGATTTTCGATTTCCGAATTCCGAATTCCGAATTCCGATCTTCGAACACAGCAGGCACGGAGGCCTGCCGCTACGCGACGAACCTCGTGCGTCACGCGCAATTTCCATGCACAGGCTTGCGCCGCTGGAGTGCGCGAGCAGTTTGGTCGCGATGAACATGCGTATCTTTGGCTCGACGGGTCGGGTGGTGGGTGAGGTGGGACTCGGCACCTGGCAGATCGGCGGTAATTGGGGCGATATCACTGAAGAAGCCGCGCTCGCGACATTACGAGCCGCGGTGGACGCCGGTACTACACTTTTCGATACCGCTGACGTTTACGGTGCCGGGCGCAGCGAGCGGCTCATCGGGCGCTTCTTGAAAGAGACCCGCGTCCCGATCTTCGTCGCAACGAAGCTCGGCCGTTTCAGTCCGCCCGGCTGGCCAGAGAATTTCACACGCGACGCGATTCGCGCACACACTGAGGCTTCATTGAAACGATTGGGAGTGGACGCACTCGATCTGACTCAACTCCACTGCATCCCGCTGGAAATTCTGAAGCAGGGAGATGTATTCGAGTCGCTGCGGGAATTGAAACGCGAAGGGAAAATCCGCGACTTCGGTGTCAGCGTCGAATCGATGGAAGAAGCGGAAGTTTGCATGAGACAGGACGGCATCGCAGCGCTCCAGATCATCTTTAATATCTTCCGACAAAAACCGGCTCGAGTGCTTTTCTCCGAGGCGAAAGCCAGGAAAGTCGCCCTACTCATCCGCCTTCCGCTCGCGAGCGGTTTGCTCGGCGGGAAGATGACCAAGGAAACAAAATTCACCGAAAGTGATCACCGAAATTTTAATCGTGACGGCCAGCAGTTCAACGTGGGCGAAACGTTTGCGGGGCTCCCCTTCGAGAAAGGCGTGGAGCTCGCTGATGCGTTGAAGGCGCTCGTGCCGGCCGGAATGACACTGCCCGAAATGGCGCTACGGTGGTGCCTCGATTTTGAGGCGGTCGGCGCAATCATTCCCGGCGCAAAGAATCCCCAGCAGGCGCAAGCCAATGCCCGCGCGTCATCGCTGCCGCCGCTTGGCCGGGAGCTTCACGCGAAGCTCACCGAATTCCACGATCGCGAAGTCGCAGCGCATATTCGCGGGCCGTATTGAGTTTCTGATGACGGGCTTTGCCGGACCTGGCCGCGCTCGGCGGGCGGTGGTAACAGGTCGGAGCTTTCGTACTTTAAAACGCCGAACCTAACTAATCACCCGACGCAACGCTGTTCGCTCGCCCGCGCGGTCAGCACGGTAAACATCGCGGTCGTTCCGCCTCCGGGCTCCGATCTCAGGACGAGATTCCCGCCGAGCGAGGTGGCGAGGCGTTTGGCCAGCGGCAGCCCGAGCCCGATGCCGGTGTTGTGGCGGGACAACCCGCCATCGACCTGCGCGAATGGCAGGGCGATCCATTCAAGCTGTTCGGACGTGAGGCCGATTCCAGTGTCTTCCACGGCAAAGGAGAGACACTTGGTATCGCCCGCGAGCCTCAGGCTCACCGAGCCTCGTTGCGTGAACTTCATCGCATTGTCGAGGAGCACGAGGAGAATCTGTCGAATCACCTCGGCCGGTGCGCAAGCGAGGCTGGGCGCAGCGGGAGCGAGTTGTGCTTTCAACACGATCCCCTTGTGCAACGCACGCGCCCCGTAAACCGCCACAACTTCATTAAGGAGAGTTGCCGGACTGAACGGCACCGGATCAAGCAGGAGCGTACCGGCTTCAGCTTGGTTAAACGCGACGATCTGCCGGAGAAGTTGCCCAAGATTTTCCGCGCAAGTACGCGCATCGACGAGACACGCTGACTGATCTGCATTGAGCCCGCTTCCATCCAGCACCTCCAGCATGCCAAGAATACCGTTCATCGGCGTCAGTAGCTCGTGGCTGATGTTCGCCAGAAATTCGTTCTTCACCTGCACGGCCTGTCGCAATTGTTCGGTGCGAACACCGACGTTTTCCTCGAGCGTTTCGCGTTGGAGCCGCGACAAACGGGTCAGGTGCCACTTGTCCGTCAAAGCCTGCGCGAGCTGCAGGACCTCAACTTTGTCGAAAGGCTTTTTCAACACGAGCCAGCGATCTCGCGCGGTCAGCGCCGCCTGAATTTCGCTCCAACTCCGGTCCGAGTAGGCGGTGCAGATTACAACCTGCAGTTCAGGATCGATCTCCCAAAGTTTGCCGATCGTGGTGAGGCCATCCCAACCCGGCGGCATTCGCATATCGACGAAAGCGAGTGCGTAACGCCGTCCGGCCTTCATCGCCTTCGCCGCTTTTTCACAGGCTTCCTGGCCTTGTTGCGCGTAATCCAATTCGAAAGTTTCGGACGCCACCGCGACTGGCTCCGCCGTCGTGCCGAATAAGGCAGCGGCCGCGTCGTCGAGGCCAACGGCGGAATTCCTCGGCACCAAGATGCGACGGAAATCGTCGTGGATCGACAGGTTGTCATCCACAAGAAGGATACGGCGATTGGGAGGAAGAATGGAATTCATCAGGCTGGAGTCCTGGCCTTTGGCAGTGTGAGAACGAAAATTGAGCCATGCCCCACTCCGCCACTCATGGCGACGAGGTCGCCACCCATCTCGCGAGCGGCGAGCACGCTGCTATGCAGCCCGAAGCCGTGTCCCGTGGGTTTCGTCGTATAGCCGTGCTGAAAAATTCGGGTGAGATTCGCCGCCAATATTCCCGGGCCGTTGTCTTCGACGGCGAGGCGAACCGTTTCGCCCGCAGCCGACGTCACGCGCACCCGAACCAGCCGCTCGCCTGGAGCGACGGATTTCAAGGCATCCTTCGCGTTCTTGATCAGGTTGACGAGAATCTGCAGCACTTTGTGCCGGTCCGCCTTCACCTGTCCTACGGGCTCGAATACACGCTCCAGCGCAATGCTGTGACTTTCCAACGACTCCGCGCTCAGGCGTAGCGCATCCTCGAAGAGCTGCGCGGGCTCGAGCGTTTCGAGCATTCCAAAAAGTTGAGCCGATCCCTGTTGAGTGACGATAATCTCGCGGATGTGTTCGAAATGGCGCACCAGCCCCTCGACGTCCTCGAGCAACTGGTCGTTTTCACTCGTGAGATGCTCATCGAGTTTAGCCAAAAAATCCGGCAGCTGTCGTCCACCGGAATCGGTCGTCAAAAATTCCGCCAGGCGCGGCTGTTCGCGCTGGAGGATTTCGACCACACGACGGAGATGGCTGAGCCGCGTAGTCTTCAGACGGTCCTGCACATCGTGAACAATCAGGTTCACGCTGGTGAGAACATTTCCCACGTTGTGCAACACCCCACTCGCCACCTCGGCCATGCCGGCCTGCCGCGACGCGATGACGAGCTGGCCGTGAAGCGCGTCCAACTCACGTTCAGCGCGTTTGCGCACCGTGACGTCTTCCAATGTGCCCTCGCAAATCAGCTCCGCGCCAGGAGCCGTCTGTTTCAAATGCGCATTGATGACGACCTCGAAGGGAGACCCGTCGAAATGTTTAAAGGTGGCCGCAAACCCGCGCACTTCCCGCTCCTGCTCGAGTCGCGCCCACAGCCGGTCACGATCCGCTTCAGGAAAAATTCGGCCGTCGCCGAGCGACACCGCCGTTGAATCCAGCGTCGTGGGAAGGCCGATCAGGCCAAGCAGGAAAGGATTCGCAAAATTTATTTTACCGCTGCGGGTCGTTTCGAAAATTCCGATCGGCACGTTGGCAACGAGGTTGCGATGGTGCTGTTCATTTTGGCGTAGCTGTTGCGCCGTGCGTTCGCGGGCGAGCATTTCCGTTTCAAGATCGCGCGTACGTTCGCCGACGCGCCGCTCGAGCTCGTCGTTTAGCCGCTGGTGTTCGTCCTGCCGCCGACAGATTTCCCACATCTCACTGCGCGAAATCAGGCAGGCCCAAAACAGAACGGCGTTTTCGAATAGCACCCAGCCGCCGTGTTCAGCAGCACGCCAAATCGAGGCGGAAGGATCGCAGTAAACCGCGGTTGGCCACAAAAGCCCCAGGAAGAAGTGATGGAAAACGATTCCCGCCGTGGCGACCGGCAGCACACGCCAGTCGCGGTAAAGCGCGAGAAACGCCATCGAGCCGAAAATATGAAAGTGAGTTTCAATGCGTCCTCCTGTGAGCAAGATCAGAAGGGCCGAGAAGCCCAATTGCGCCAGTGCGACGATGCAACGCGTGCCGAGCCGATACGGCATCCATCGGATCGCTGCCAGCGCGGGTAGGGTCAGCAATCCTCCCGCAATCACCGCGACTTCGAGCGGCGGCGCATTTCCTCCCGGGCCGCGCGGCGACCACATGGGGATCGCAAGGGCGAAAATCCATTGCGCCGGCAGCAGCCATGAAAAAAGCCGGTTGGTGCGGGCAAATACGCGCTGCTCATAGGCAGCAAACAGGGTTTGAACGCGGGGCCGTCGTCCGGACTCCCGCTCGGTCGGACGCGCAAACGCCACGAGTGAATTGACTTCAGCTGATGCGCTCACGCGAAATCCCCGGTTGCCAGCAGCGCGAGAGCCCGCCGGATGAAATTTCGCCCACGTTGCAAATCGCATACGCCACGCAAATACGCGGCCGCGCGGGCGCGCGCTTTCACCGGGCGAAAGTCAGCCGCGACGCGACCGGGCTGCGCCGTCGCGGAGACGGCGAGACGGATCACTGATGGGCGGAACATGTGCACCGTTCTTCGGCACATTTTTCCCATCGTTTAGCATCGTGAACGCGAGCAACTCCCGCTCTCGCGAGCTGCAAACGACGCAGGCTATTCAGTTTGGAAAACAATTGGCCATTATGGCCGTCAGTGAAACAACCGATCAATGTCCCGCCGATCCCGTTTGGTCGGTCTCCCGGAACCTTTTTCCCGGGCAAGCACGTGTTGCAAGCGCTGTTGGTGCTGCTTTTCGAATTCCTCGGCGGGGGTTAGATCGGTGCAAAAGCCTGGCACGAGCTTCGCTCCCACGCGCGCTCGCGGGACGCCGATCACTCGCAACGTCCGCGTAATCAAGCCCTGCTTGACTGTAATTATTTCCCCTTGGTGGACATCCCGGCTCGGCTTCGCGGGCTGAGAATTTACCTCCACGGAGCCGGCACGACAGGCATCCGTGGCGAGGGCCCGGGTTTTAAAGAGCCGGACGGCCCAGAGCCATTTATCGATGCGCGAGCTCACGGTCGGCGCGGCCGAATTGTGGGGTTCGGAAAACAATGCGACCGCGAATCTGGAGGATTCGCGGTCGCGCGCAAACGGGATTTGAAAGCAGTTTATTTCTTCGCTCGCGGGAATTCGGAGCGCAGCCAATCATCGAGCAATCCCTTTTCGTAAACGCGCCGATCACTCCGGTTCGGATAGAGCTTCATGTTGTACGAGAGGTCACGCAGATCGCGTTTCCCTTCCTTGACCACCGCACCGCTCGCATCGACGAGTTTGAATGAGAGATCAATTCTGGGTGGATAGATGTCCTTGATGATCCGCGTATCTTGCATCTGCGGAGACCGCCACGGTTCGATTTCACCGGCGAGGTCGACGTCCGTGATGGTGATGCTGAGCTTCTGGCCCTCCGGGACGTAAACGTTCGCGCGCTGCACCAAGTAATCGCGCAACTCCGCGAGATTTCCTTCGCGACCGTAATCCGAGCCTCGCTGGCCGTCGGCCGCGTCCGTAAATTTTTCCGGTTCGGTGTAAGTGACCTCAGCACGAGGGACCGGTTTCGTAACAGCTGTCGGGGTTTTCGTCTCAGCAGCAGCTCGAACACCAACGGTCGCCGCAATTCCGAGCAATGTGATCAGGGTGGAACGTAAGATTTTCATGGTGGGTTTGTGACGGAATCTATCACAAAAAGTTTCATCGGCGAGCCCTCTGTTGAATATTCCCGCAGTTTCGGGGTCCGTTCTAGCACGCCAAAGTAGCGCGGGCTTCCACCTGCATCCGTTGCGGAAGCAGGCAGGATGCCTGCGCTACTTCGGCACGGCTCACCCGGAGGGTTCGCCCTACCAAAAAACAAGATCTGGACCAATGACCGACTCTACTCCGCCACACGGACGGTCATACCGTTTTCAACCGAGGTCACTCCGCGGACGCTTTTCGCGAGCTGGGAAACGAGATCTTTCTCCGCTTCCGACGTGGCGTTCCCGCGAATCGCGACCACCCCATTCTTGGTGTCCACGCTCGTCTTTAAGGCACTCGTCGATCGATGCTTTAGCAGTGCATATTTCACCTGCGCCGTGATCGAACTGTCATCGATCTTCTCTCCCAGACTACGATCGTTGGTGGCGACGCGTCCTGCGGAACCCGGCTCGCGTACAGTGATGTTGTTCTTCACTGATTTCACACCATCGACCTCGCGCGCATACACTTCCGTGAGCTCTTTTTGCGCGATGTTATCCGCGGTCCCCGTCAGCGTGACAGTGGCATCTCGCACCGAGACATCCGTCGTGGTCGCACTCACATTCGCGCGCAACAGCAGCACACTGCGAATTTTTAGGGCGATCCAACCATCCGAGCGCTCCGGCCCGGGCGAGGACACCTCAAGCTTGTTATTAACCGCCGTGACACCGGGTAGGCTATGCACCGTGTCTTCCGCCAATGCTTTCTGTTCACGATCGAGCACGGTGCCCGTGAGCGTAACCACGCCGTCCTCAGCTTTAACATTCACCTGCTTCTCGAGCACGGTGCGAAAGTTATACGACGCCGCCGCCGCATCTTCGATTTTCCGATCGGTCGCTGAGTCAGCCAACAAGGAGAAGGGTGACATCGCGAGGAGCGCAAGCAGAGCAGTTTTGGAATATTTCATAGGAGTGATGGGGTTTAACATCTTATCACGAGCTTTCAGAGTGCCAGCGACGATCCCAGAAGCTGAACCGCCTGGATGATGGGGGCTTACAATTTTTACGCTTTTCGGGGCCATCCCAAGCTCCAGCAAAACGCCCGACAATCGCCCCACGAGCACCGCACAACGCACGAGGATTGAACCGCCGATTGGCGTAGTAGGTGGCCCGCTCGCTGCGCTACGGAGTTGCTGAATCGCCAGAAGTTGCGCGGCGAGCGCTCCACCTACATCCCATCAACATTAACGGATCAGTTCCTCCACTTCCGTGGCACTCATCCACCAACCTTTGCTTTTTATCTCCGCCTGCTATCATTGCGGATGCTGATGTTTGCGAACCTGCTTCAATTGATCACCCGCCGACCGCCGAGCGATGATGCGCTCGGCTTCGTGGAAGAAGTGCGGCTCGCCGACCACGTTCCAAGTCGAAACCCCCGGGCGGAGAAATTGTTTCTCATCTGTTGGTTGCTGATCGCGGGAAAGTGCTGGCTGATCATCTGGCTGATCGAAAAATATCACATGAAGCTCAACCCGCTCTGGGTAAATGGCCCAACGGTCGCTTTCGCGCTGTTGTGCACCGCGGTTTACTTTTTCCGTGACTGATCGACCGCGGCTGCAGGAAGCTTGTCCACCGCCTGCTCGCGGCTAGGGTCGGGCAAAGCGATGAAATTGAGGCGCATCATCATCTTGACCGGAGTTGTCCCGCTCCTCTTTGGCGTCGTTTTTCTAGCCGTCACCGCACTTTCGTCCGCCTCGTCGAATGTTACGCCCGCTCTCAAAGTAACCTCAGTCATCTCAGCGCTCAGCTTTGCGGTGGCGGGGGTTGCTCTTCTCGCGCTGACCCAGCAGCCGGTTTGGTTCCGCTTGTTGGCACGTGGCGCAGCGACCGTGCTCGGTTTGCTCGCCGTGAGTGAACTCACCATCATTCTTTTCGGAGCCGGGTACATTCCACTTAATAATGCGCCAGCAACGGTCGATCGCGTGGCCAACCTTTTCGGATCCGAGTCCGATCTTCTGATTTCCACGGGACTGTTGTGTGCGGCGTTCGCGCTGATCGCCCTCACGTTGTCTGGCAGGAGGCGCGCCGGCGCGGCTCTTGGGGCGGCACTAGCCGTCACGGTGGGATTGATCGGGCTGGGCGCCGCCGCGTGCTCGTTGCTCGGCCTCCAGGTCAACCGTACCCTGCTTTCAGATACGTCGCTGGCCTCAGTCTTGTTTCCCGTGATTGCCATCGGCTTGTTCTGTGCCGCCAAAACGGAAGCAAAACAATTGCCCGCAACGTCCACTGGATCATCGCTCGATCACAAACTCTCGGTCGCGACCGGCATCTGTCTCGGACTGATCGCGCTCGCCGGTCTTTTGATCTTCAGCCTGACCGGGCGCGAAGCGGAGGACTACCAACATTTGAACGAAGTGGATCGAATGCGAGACGAGCTGGATGCGGCCGCTGCGGCATTGAATGTGTTTAAAAATCGTCCGAGCCATTCGCCAGATTCGAATCAGGAAGTGGATCTTGCATCCTTCGGCCGTGCAGTTGACGAGTTTCAAGAGGTACTCCGGCAATTCGACCAAAACCCAATTTGGTCTAATCCACAGCACCCCGTTTCGGCACTGCTCGATCGCTCCAGGGCCGACGTCGCGCAACTTCAGGCAACGCCCGATCTGCGACACGAAAGACGAACCAAGGCACCGCCGCGGTTCGCCTCCACGGTTGATGTCGCGGCAACGTCCACCAAACTCGTCAGCGATATAAGTGGGCTCGATGCCGCGATCCGAGCCGACCTGGTTGAGCGAACCCAACAGCGCGCAATTCGGCGGCGAAACACGGCGATCGCACTTTCCGCCGCAGCGGCGGCAATCGTCGCTTTGCTCGGTGCGGTACATCTCCTTTTTCACCGCGACTCCGTCGCACGTCAGCGCTCCGAGGCGGCGCTGCGTCGTCACAACGAGACGCTCAAGAACTTTGCCCATACCATCGCGCATGATTTGCGCGCACCTCTGCGTGGCATCGCGGGCTACGCGACGGAACTTGACCGACAAGCTCTTTACCTCGACGCGCGAAGCCGCCACTGCGTCAACCAGATCAATCTCGCTGCGCAAAATCTCGAGCGCCTGATTGGAGATACGCTTGATTACGCCCAGCTCGATGCCGAGACGCCGCAAATGACGACCGTCGTTCTTCCGACGCTCGTCGCGTCCTTGCTTCAGCAACGCGCGCCCGCGATTCGACAGTACGGCACCCAGGTGGACACCCATTTCGGAACCGTCACCGTGACGAGTTGGGAGCGCGGTCTTGTTCAGATCATCGGCAACCTGCTGGACAATGCGATCAAGTACAGCCGCCACGCCAAACCGCCGCGCCTGCGCATTGAAACCGCGCAAACGCCGCTCTCGTGGCGCATCGTCATTTACGACAACGGCGTCGGCTTCGATATGAAATATCACGATCGTATCTTTGGACTGTTTCAACGGTTGGTTACCACCGAGGAGTTCGAAGGCACCGGCGCCGGTCTCGCGATTGTCCGGAAAATCACCGATCGGCTCGGAGGTTCGGTTTGCGCCGAGGGACGACCGGGCGGCGGCGCGACTTTCCTCGTGGAATTGCCCCGCATTGTGAACAGTGAAGTCGGGTGACCTGCGGGATTGCAGCCCCACCTTTTGCCACCGACACTCGGCCCCATGCCCCCCGTCCTCCAAGTGCTTTACGCCGAGGACAACCCTGTCGACGCCGATCTCACGCGGTCGTATTTCACGCGGCATGCGCCGGATTTCGCCCTTCAAATCGTTCATCGCGCCGCGGAGTTCCTCTCGCTGGCGCGATCAGGCAACTATACGGCGTTCCTCCTCGACCAACGTCTGCCAGACATGGATGGACTCGAAGTCCTGAAGATCCTCGCGCAAGAAAACATCACCACTCCACTCGTGTTGGTAACCGGCGTGGGGGATGGCGAACTTGCGTCCCAAGCGCTCCGACTCGGTGCGGATGACTACCTGCCGAAACGCGCGGGATACCTCGAATCCCTTCCGGAATATTTACGCGAGGTCATCGAGCGGCGCCGCCGGGTCTCCGGTCCGCTCACGTCACGCGTGCGACCACGTCATGTTCTCCTCGTGGAAGACAAACCCGACGACGTCAGGCTGATGGTCGAGCATTTGTCCGATACCGCGCCACACCTGACCGTTGAGATCGTCACGTCGCCCGCCAAAGCCCTGGATCAGCTGAGTTCGACGCGCGAATTCGATCTCGTGATCACCGATCACCGTCCGCCCGAGCTAAGCGGTTTCGACCTGATGGCGGAAGCGCGCCGGCGCGGCCTCCGCACGCCTTTTATTCTTATCACTGCGGTGGCGAGCGAGGACACCGTAGTCGCCGCCTTCAAACTCGGCGCGAGCGATTACGTTTTAAGAAGCGATAGCCACTACGCAGAACTGGCCTTGCGCATCGACCTGGCAATTGACCGGCACGAACTCATGCTGGCCAACGAGCGCACGGCCGAGGAACTCGCCGCTCGTCAACGCACTCTCGCCGCTCTCCGCCAAAGCGAGCGCCAGCTCAACCTCGCCCTCGAGGCCGGCCGCATTGGTCTTTGGTCATGGCAGGTGGGAACGCGTCAGACGCATTTTTCCAGTCGGTGGAAAGCACAAATCGGATACGCGGATCACGAAATTCGTAACGACGCCACCGAGTGGGAATCGCGCTGCGATCCTGAAGACCTCACGAAATTCCGCTCCATGATGTCGAGCTACGTCGCGGCGCCGTGGCCCGATTTCACCGTCGAATATCGCATGCGACACAAAGACGGAACCTGGCGGTGGTTCATGCTGCGCGCCGATCTGGAAGTGGATGATAACGGCCGTCCCCTCCGAATGCTGGGCTCTCAAATCGACATCACCGCGCTCAAACAGCAGCAGAGCGAACTCGCCAGTGCCTCCGCCCGCCTGCAACAGCTTTCGCGTCGGTTGCTCGAAGTCCAGGAACAGGAACGGCGCCACATCGCGCGCGAACTCCACGATGAAATTGGGCAGGTTCTCACTGTGGCAAAGATCCATCTTCAATCCGTCTCCCTCGCCTCCGACCCGACTGGGATGCTCCCGCAAATGCAGGAACCCGTTCAGCTCCTCGATCGGCTGCTGGCCCAAGTGCGCTCTCTTTCGCTCGATCTTCGGCCACCCTTGCTCGATGACCTCGGACTGGTCGCAGCGTTACACTGGTTGCTTCAACAACCCAACGCACGTGGCGCCACGCCGCGCGTCCACCTTTCCACGCCACCTTCGTTTGGCCGCTGCGATCCTACGCTCGAAACCGCCTGCTTTCGCATTGCACAGGAAGCACTCACGAACGCGTTGCGGCACGCACAGGCCGAGTCCGTTGATGTCGCCTTGTTTGTCCACGGAAGCTCGTTGCACCTGACGGTGTCGGATGATGGCGTCGGCTTCGATGCCGCAGTCGCGCGCCACCGGGCCGAAGGCGGCGGGAGCATCGGGCTGCTCGGCATGAACGAACGCGCCTCTCTCGCCGGCGGCGCACTGACCTTGCTCTCGGCGCCAGGACGAGGCACCCGAATTGAAGCAATTTTTCCGCTGTCCAATCGACCCAATGCAGACTAGTTTCAGTTCGTGCCAGCAGTTCCGTCTCCGCTCACTCTGATTCTCGCCGACGATCACGCGTTGGTTCGAGCCGGCATTCGCACGTTGCTCGAAAAACTCGAAGGGATTCAAATCGTCGCGGAAGCAGGAGACGGCCGCGAGACGCTGGCGCTCGTTCAACAGTATCTACCGAACGTCGTGATCATGGATATTTCGATGCCGGGTCTCAATGGACTCGAGACCACCGGGCGCATCAGTCGCGATCATCCCAAGACAAAGGTGCTGATCCTCTCGATGCACACCTCTGAAGAATACGTGTTGCTCGCGCTGCGTGCCGGAGCGACGGGATATTTGTTGAAGGACGCAGCGACCGTGGAACTGGGCGTGGCGCTCGGAGCCGTGCGCCGTGGCGAAACATATCTCAGCCCAACAATTTCCAAAGAGGTGCTCGCGCGTCATCGCCAGCAAAGCCTCGATCCGAAGGCAGACAGCATCAAGACCCTCACGCCGCGCATGCGCGAGATTGTGCAGTTGATCGCGGAAGGTCGCAGCACCAAGGAAATCGCGTTTCTCCTTAATCTCAGTGTCAAAACCATTGAGACGCACCGCATGCACCTGATGGCGCGACTGGATCTGCACGATGTCGCGGGCGTGGTGCGGTATGCGTTGCGAACCGGCTTGATTTCGGCCGAGCGATAATTGCTCGTCTGCCCGGCGAGCCTCGCGGCTTGCACCGGCGTTTCTCGTTTTCCTCCCACAACCATGCCTGCTCTTCCCGCTCTTCGCAGCTGCTATTCCCGAGTCGGTCGCCTCGTTTACTTCGGCCGGATGATCGATAAAATTCGTCTCCATTCGACCGGCGGGCTGCCTCCCGATTACCTGGCAAATCTCGGCGTGGGTTTCGACGGCCGCTGCTGCGCGTTTTTGCGAATCACCTACGCGGACCTTGTCGCACGAGTCGTACAGGGCGGAACTGACGAAGTTATTCTCGCCTGGTGTGAAGCCCGCGGCGGCACGCACACCGACGACGAATGCAATATCTGGAATCGTTTCATGATGAAAATCGGCTGGCGCGATGATCGCACCGCGGTGCTCAAACAACGCATCACAGAATACGGGCTGACGGGCCGGCCGATCGAAACTTTCTTCGACCTCAACGAGTTTGATGAAGGACGCGATCCCGTGACGACCCAAGCCTGGCTGAGTTAGTTTCCAGCCATGGTTATCCTCGTCATGGGTGTCGCGGGCAGCGGCAAGACCACGGTCGGCCGACTCCTCGCGAACGAACTTGGCTGGACTTTCCTCGACGCGGATGACGTTCACCCTCCCGCCAACATCGCGAAGATGAAAGCCGGCCAGCCGCTCACGGACGCGGATCGCGCG
The DNA here is from genome assembly GCA_967755055.1 of uncultured bacterium. GTDB lineage: Bacteria > Verrucomicrobiota > Verrucomicrobiia > Opitutales > Opitutaceae > Opitutus. Next base: position 3,184 of record CBRAFL010000072.1, on the reverse strand, counting down.
CCCTGGCTCGCCGCTCTTCGGACGAAAATCGACCTGTATCTCGCTCACAATGAGAACGCCGTCGTCACCTGTTCCGCGCTGAAAGAACGCTACCGGGAAATCATCGTCGCCGATCCGCAACGGGTGAAACTGGTCCATCTTCACGGCTCCCCGGAACTCCTTCGCTCCCGACTGCGTGAACGGGTGGGCCACTTCATGTCGCCCGTCATGCTGGACAGCCAGCTCGCGGCGCTCGAGTCGCCCGCCCATGCCCTCACTCTGGATATCGAGGACCCGCCTGAGAAACTCGTCGTTCGTATCCGACGGGAATTGCAGGTCTGAGGCAAAACCGATCGACTCAGGCCGATCGGGAATTCCAGTCCGATTCCAGTCCGCTTCAGCTTTTTCGTCCAGCACCACAGCCATGTCTAAAACCCTCCGTCATTTTGCCAATGACTAACGCGTCCAAGAAACGCGTCCGCGTGTTCGCGGCCATCAGCGGCATTTTCCTACTACTCGTCCTGGCGATCGGCGCTTGGTTTTATCATCAACTGCGAGGCAGCTTGCCCATTCTCGATGGCGCGCGTCACGTCGCAGGATTATCCGCCACCGCCACAATCACACGCGACGCATTGGGCGTTCCGACGATTCGCGGTGCAACGCGGAACGACGTCGCCAGCGCGTTTGGATTTCTACACGCGCAGGATCGTTTTTTCCAAATGGATCTCCTGCGCCGTCGCGCCGCCGGTGAGCTGGCTGAGCTCTTCGGCAAAATCGCACTGCCGCTCGATCGCGCGAATCGACCACACCACTTTCGTGCTCTCGCGCAAAAAGTATTGGCCAATCTTCCCGCGAACGATCGCGCACTGCTCGAAGCGTACACCGCCGGCGTCAATGCCGGCATAACCTCGCTCGGCGAAAAACCATTCGAGTATCTCCTCATTCGCGCCACCCCCGCGCCATGGAAAGCGGAAGACAGCCTTCTCATCATTTATGCGATGACGCTCGAATTGCAGGATTCCACCGACAACTACGAACGCTCGCTCGCCACGCTCCGCGATCAGCTCAGCGCGGAATCGGTCGGTTTCTTCGCGCCGCTCCAGACGCCCGCAGACGCCGCTCTCGACGGCACAAGTGCACCTCTTCCCGCAATCCCCGGCCCTCAGGTGATCAATCTTCGCGCGGAAAAAAACGCGAACGCGATTCCGCCGAACGCCGTTTCCGCAAAACCGATTGCGATCGCCGACAGCGAGATTCAACCCGGCAGCAATAGTTTTGCGCTCACGGGCGCACACACCGCAACCGGTTCCGCCATGCTCGCGAACGATCCGCATCTCAATCTCGGCGTTCCGAATATCTGGTACCGCGCGGTATTGGAGTGGCCGGCGGTCGAATCCGGCGCGACGCCTCGCAACCGCATCATGGGAGTTTCCCTGCCCGGCCTGCCGTTCATCGTATTAGGCAGCAATGGCCACATCGCCTGGGGACTGACCAACGCGTATGTCGATACCAGCGATCTCGTCGCCGTCGATCTGAATCCTGTTTCCCACAGCCTGTACAAAATTCCCGGTCGCGAGGACTTGCTCGAAATCGAAACCTGCCGCGACACCATTGTCGTCACAGGCGGCCCGTCCGAAATCGTGGAAAGTCAGTGGACGTTTTGGGGACCAATCATCGCGCGGGATTTTCGCGATCGCCCGCTGGCGCACCACTGGGTCGCGTACGATCCAACGGCGACCAATTTAAATTTCGTGCAGCTCGAAAGCGCTACAAATGTCACCGAGGCTCTGACGGTCGCGCACAATTCAGGGATTCCCACGCATAATTTTGTCGTCGCTGATCGCGTCGGCGACATCGGCTGGACGATCGCTGGAAAGTATCCAAAACGCGTGGGCTTTGACGGCCGCCTGCCGGTCTCGTGGACCTTTGGCGATCGCCGCTGGGATGGATTTGTACCGCCAGACCAAGTTCCAGCGATCTCCACCGCCGCAGCATCCAAGACCGCCATATCCGTTTCACCCTTGGTGGCCAGCGGTCGGCTCTGGACCGCGAACAACCGTATAGTCGGCGGACCTGAACTCACGGTGTTAGGTGATGGCGGATACGCTGGCCCTGCCCGTGCGAGTCAGATTCGTGATCGCCTGGCCACCATCGAGCACGCGACCCCGCGCGATCTCCTTGCGATCCAGCTCGATGATCGCGCGCTCTTTCTCGAGCGCTGGCAAAAACTTCTGCTCAGCGTGCTCACGCCTGAAAAAGTCGCGCAAAAGAGCTCACGCGCCAAACTCCGACAGCTCGTGGAAACCTGGGAAGGACGCGCCAGCATTGAATCGGTGAGCTATCGTCTGATCCGGACATTTCGTTCCGTCACGGCGGACCTGGTGCTCTCGCCGATTTTCGAATCGTGCAGTGAAGCCACGCCCACGTTCGACTGGCACCGGTTTAATTTCGATCCGGCGCTCTGGACCTTGCTGGAAGAGAAACCCGCTCATCTGCTCGCTCCGAATTTCGCGACGTGGGACGATCTGTTGTTGGCCGCAGCCGATCAAGTTGTCGTCAACATCGAGCATGAAGGCACCTCTCTCGACCGCGCCACGTGGGGCGCTCGCAATACTATGCGGATTACTCATCCGCTCAGCCGCTCATTTCCTTTCGGACTCGGTCGCTGGTTGAATTTGCCGAACGATCCGCTGCCCGGTGATCTGAACATGCCGCGTATTCAAACTCCTACCTTTGGCGCGAGCATGCGACTCGTTGTATCTCCCGGCCACGAGCACGAGGCGCTCTTTGAAATGCCCGGCGGCCAAAGCGGTCATCCGTTGTCTGCTTTTTATCAGGCGGGCCACGCGGCTTGGGTACGCGGGGAGCCCACCCCGCTGCTGCCCGGCGAAACGAAGCACACACTTCAACTTCTTCCCTAGCTAGCGAACCTGCACCTTAACCGGTCTGCGATCTTGCGCGCGTTGCGGCTAATTCACGTCCGCATCCCTTCTTATTTGACGCCGGAAGTTTGTGACTTGGTGTGTTTGTGGTGTCTTGGATTTCATTCTGTGAGAAGCTAGTCCCCGCCGTCTCGCACGCCCAGTTCCGGGCCGCGTGGTCGGCGGCTCGGCCGCTGATCGGGTCGCGGGCGGCAGATTCTGGGCGGGAGCTCTCGCGGACGTTCAAGACGATCGATCACGCCGACGACGGGGTAGATGGGTTC